>CAMPJJ010000032.1 GCA_946886855.1 uncultured Roseateles sp.
GGCGCCGCCCCGGCGGCGCCTTGGGAAGGGCCGTCGCCCGATGTCGTCGCCTGGTTGCTGGTGAACTGGCACAACCGGCATCCGCTGGCGCGCCGGCTCGGCATCGCCGACGTCCACACGGTCGGCGCGGTGGCCCTGCCCTTCATGGCGCAGGCGCTGCCCAAGGAGCCCAGCCTCGAAGGCGGTGCCGCCGTCGAAGCGCCGCCTGCGCCGCCGAAGCGCCGCCTGCCCTGGCAGCGCCAGGTCGTGCGTCCGGGTCCGCGCCCGGCGTGGATCGATGAATTCATTCCCGGGCTGAAGACCCCGGCGGTGGCCGCGATGGCCCTGGACAACGGCTTCACCACCGCCCCCGACGATCTGCCGCTGCGCCGCGTCGACATCGACGAACGCGCCCTGGCCGCGGACGCGAACCAGGCTGGTGCATGGCCGATGGAATTGGTGCTGCTGAGCGCCGCTTTCGATGCGGGGCCGGCCCGCCGCCGCGTCCTCGTGGGGCGTCGCGACCAGGTGCTGGGGCAGCGCGCACTGGACCCTGCCCGGCTGGGCGTGGCCGGGAGCATCGCGGCGCTGGTGCTGATCGCGGCGATCTGGGCGCTGTGGCCCTCGTCCAAGCCTTCCAAGGAGGCGCAGGCGGCCCTCGCCGCGGCCGAGGCGGCATCGGCCGCTTCCGCGGCTCAGTCGGCGTCGGCGGCCGCCCTCGCCGCGCAGACGAAGGCGGCGGACGCTGCCGCCGCGTCCGCTTCAGCCGCCGCCACGCCCGCCTCTGCCGTGCTGCCCATCGATGCCGCCTCGGCCGCGAGCGCCGCGGCGTCCGCGCCGGCGGATGGCGAGGGGCCTGCCGCGTCGGCTCCCGCCGTTATTCCGAACATCCGCCCGGCGCTGCAAGGCGCCGCTGAACGCACGTCGCGCGAGAAGGCTGCCACCGCGGCGCCGGCGGCTTCAGCCCCTGCAACCGCCTCGACCGGGTCGACGGCTTCAACGGCTACAACGGCTTCGACGGCTTCGACGGCTTCGCCCGCGTCGACCGATGCGGCCAAGCCAGGCGCCACCACCGCTGCCTCCGATGCCGAGCGCCGCGTGAGCGTCGACGACACCGGCCTGAGCAGCCTGATGAAACGCGACGGCGCAGCCGGCGGCAAGCTGGTGGCGCTGGTGAGCCAGCCGCACAGGAACAAGGCCGACGCCGAGGCCCTGCTGGTGCGCATGCGCGAGATGATCGGCGCCACGCTGGGCGGCAACGCCGTGACGCACGGCGAGGTCTTCCAGACCAAGGACGGCTGGCGCGCCGCCGTGTGGCCCTTCGGCAGCCGCGAGGAAGCGCAGCTCATCAACGCCACGCTGCTGGCGCGCGGCATCCGCGGCACCCGGGCGGTCGACTTCTGATCCGGACCGACCCGGAACGATCCAGTCCGCCCCGGTCCGCCCCGGTCCGATCAGGACCGGTAATCGGCGTTGATCGTCACGTACTCGTGGCTGAAGTCGCAGGTCCAGACCGTCGTCTGCGCGGGGCCGCGGTTCAAGCCCACCCGCACGGTGATCTCGCTCTGCTTCATGACGCGCTGGCCGTCCTCTTCCTTGTACTCGGGACGGCGGCCGCCCTGCGTGACGACGTGGACGTCGTCCAGGTGCAGGTCGATCAGGCCCTGGTCGAGGTCGTCGATGCCGGCGTAGCCGACCGCCGCCAGGATGCGTCCCAGGTTGGGGTCGCTGGCGAAGAACGCGGTCTTGACCAGGGGCGAGTGCGCGATCGCATAGGCGACCTGGCGGCACTCGGCCTCGTCCTGGCCGCCCT
Source organism: uncultured Roseateles sp. (assembly GCA_946886855.1). Next base: position 1,793 of record CAMPJJ010000032.1, read on the forward strand.
CCACCACCACGGAGATGAACTTGGTCGCGCCTTCGCCGTCGCGCACGATCGCCTGCGCCAGCTGCTGCGACACGGCCACCACCGCGTCGCGCAGCGCGCGGCCTTCGTCGCTGGTCAGCGAGGTGATCCGCTCGTGGCCGGCCTGGTGGGTCGCGATCAGCACGAAGGAGTCGTTCGTCGACGTGTCGCCGTCGATCGTGATGCGGTTGAAGGACAGGTCGGCCGCCTCCTTGACCAGCGGCTGCAGCAGCTCCGGCGCGAGGACCGCGTCGGTGGCGACGAAGCCCAGCATCGTCGCCATGTTCGGACGGATCATCCCGGCGCCCTTGGACACGCCGGAGATCGTCACGGTCTTCCCGCCGATCGTGACCTGCTGCGAGCAGGCCTTGGGCAGCGTGTCCGTGGTCATGATGCCGGCGGCGGCCTCGGCCCAGTTGTCGGCCTTCAGCGCGGCGATCGCGGCCGGCAGGCCGGCGACGATGCGCTCGACCGGCAGCGTCTCCATGATCACGCCGGTCGAGAACGGCAGCACCTGCTTCGCGTCGAGCTGGAGCGCCGCGGCGAGGGCGTCGCAGGTCTGGCGCGCGCGCGCCAGACCGTCCGCGCCGGTGCCGGCGTTGGCGTTGCCCGTGTTGATCACGATCGCGCGGATCTCCGTGCCGGCGGCGAGGTGTTCGCGGCAGACCTGCACCGGCGCGGCGCAGAAGCGGTTGGCGGTGAAGACGCCGGCGACGCTGGCGCCTTCATCGAGCGCGATCACGGTGAGGTCGCGGCGGTTGGCCTTGCGCACCCCCGCCATCGTGACGCCCAGGCGCACGCCGGGCACGGGCAGCAGGGTTTGCGGATCGGGAGCGGTCAGGTTGACGGGCATGGTGGGTGGGCGTAGGGGAATGAGCAGCCGCAATTGTAAAAGCCGGCCACATGCCGAACGACGGCAAACCGGATCATCGACGCGCGCACTGACCGCCTTTCCGTCTCCAAGAAGGTTGTCATGAAGCAACTCCCGTCGACCTCTTCCACGATCAGCGCGCCCGCCAGCGACCCGGCGGACGTCCCGATGCCGCCGTCCGCGCCGCCGGACGACCCGCCCACGTATGCGTCGAGCGACCTGGCGCTGATCCTGGACGCCGCCGCCGGCATGACCGACCACCAGCTGGCAGAACGCCTGAACCGTCCCTTCGACATCCGGCAGCCATCGCGCATCGTCGAACTGGTCCTGACCAAGGACGTGGACGGCGTGCGCCACTGGTTCGGCGCGCTCCGTCGGCTGCGGGCCCAGGGGCGACTGAAGAATGAACTCGCGCCACTCCTGTCCGGCCAGGGCACGGCGCCGCTGTCCACGCAACCGCTCCAACAGGCCTTGCTCACGCACGGTCCCTGCGATTGCATCCGGGACCACTGGTACAACCACGGCGATGTCACGCGCGAAGCGCAGTGGCTCACCCAGGCCGAGGCGGACGCCCTGCTGCTCAGTCCGACTTCCGCCCTGCGCGACGCGGTCCGCGCCGGCTGCGAGCTGGCGCCGTTCAAGGCATTCGTGACCGCCCTGCTCCCGGGATTGCAGACCGGGCAGGTCTCCCCCGCCGACTTCGCAACCTTCGTCCACGGCGGTCCTGGGGCCGGCAACGTGCTCGATGCGGCGCTCATGCACGAGGACCCCCGTGTCCTGGACGTGTTCCTCGAGCTGGCCACCACGGCCCATTGCCGGACGACGAAGGCAGCGAGGGCCCCTGGGAAGAGACTCCTCCATGTGTTCCCGGTGACCGACGCACAGTTCGAACGGATCCTCCTGCCGAGCACGACCGGCCAGGCCGACAGTCTGCTGCGCCGACTCGTGGCACGAGACGCGGCGCCCCAACTGCAGGTCTATCTGAAACGGCTGATGGACGGGTGCGAGTACCACGGCCTGCCCACCAGGCTGCTGGTGAAAGCGCTGGGCGATTGCCTGCCGCCGGGGCGGGAGTTGAAAGACCTGGCGATCGATCTTCCCCAGGTTCACGACGTGCTGGCCCTCGCGGTGCGCGACGCGGTCAGGGCGGGCCTGCTCGCGCCGTTCGAAGGCGCGCGCTTTCAGTACAACGTCGAGATGGTCGATTTCGACGACCCTGCGCGTGCGGCCGCGCACGAGCGCGACACGCCGGCACGCTCGCGGATGGACCGCGGAACGCAAACCGGATCGAGGCGCCGTCGCGGGGGCGGTCTGCTCGCCTGCTTCGGCGGCGGCCGCCGGCCCAGGATGCTCAATCCTGACGGCGACGCTTCCCGAGCAGGAGCGTCATCAATGCCAGACCACCGAGGAACATCGCATAGCTCTGCGGCTCCGGCACGGCGCTGGCCGGCAGCACGTTGAAGGTGCCCGAGTAGCTGGCCGAGAGGCCGCTGGTGCCGGGCGCCAGGTTGCCGCCCGCGTAGCCCTTGACGATCAGCGTGTAGTCGCCCGCCAGCAGCTTGCTGGGCAGGCTGGCGCTGATCCAGCTGGTGCCGTTGCCGTCGCCGTCCGGGGCGCCGATGGCGAGCGCCTGGCCGTTCAGCGTGGCCTCGCTGAAGCTGATCTGCTGGGACGGACCCGAGAACACGGTGATCAGCGACGCATCGACCCAGCCGTTGCCGGTGAAGCTGAAGCGGAAGGTGTCGACGAAGCTGCCGACCTCGGTGTGGATCGCGAAGGGTGCGGCGGTCAGGCCGCTGCCCGCGCCGCCCAGCGGCACGTCCTGGTTGAGGTCGGCCGCCTGCGCGCCGGTCGCGGCCACCGCCAGCAACGCGGCCGCGGCACCGCCGCGCACCAGCGAGCGGCGGCGACGCGCCACGATCAGGCCGCCGCCCAGCAGCGCCAGCGCGGCCAGCGCCAGCGTGCCGGGTTCGGGCACCTGGGTGACGTTGAGGGTGCCGGAGTAGCTCGCGCTGATCGGCGTGCCCGCCGCCAGACCCTGGCCGGCGTAGCCGCGCACGGTCAGCACCAGCGGACCGCTCAGGCGCACGTCCGGCAACGCGGCGATCTCGAGCGCGTTCGCGTAGCCGCCCATCGTCGAGCGCGTGAAGGTGTAGGTCGCGCCGTTGAGCACCGCGCTGACGAAGTTGATGTCGAACGCGGCCGACATGCCGATCGTCGTCAGGCTGGCGTTGACCTTGCCCCAGCGGTCGATGCCGCTGAAGGTGAAGGTGTCGACGAACTCCCCGGCCGTCGAATGGACGATGCTGAAGCCGGCCGTCTTGGTGTCGGCGGTCGCGCCCTGCTGGAGCGCGACGGACTGGGCCGCGCTCACGGGCGCCGCCAGCGCGGCGGAGGCGGCGGCGGTCAGGACGGCGGCCGCGGCAGCGGCGAAGAGGCGGGTCGTGAGCTTCATGGCGGTGCGGTCCGGAGACCTCGAAGACCCGCAGGGCAGGTCGATGCAACGCACTCTATCGACGCGCTTCCGGGCGGTGTCCCCCGCGCCACGGGGGGAGGCGCGCGCGCTGGCGCCGGGGTCGTGAGAAAGCGCACATCCCGCGCGCGCAAGTCCCCTTCAAGGCCTGCTCACAACCACCCTCACACCCGCTTCAAAACCGCATCACAGCCGCATCACAGCCGCATCACAGCCGCATCACAGCCGTCTCAAAGCCGCCTCACGGGCACTTCAAGGCAGGCGGAGTCGATCGCCCTCGCGCGCTTCGCGCGTCTGTTCCCGGCCGCGACCCAGCGTGAAGGTCACGCGCAGCGTCTTGCGCTCGCCCACGGCCGGATCGCGGCTGGCCAGGTCGTTGTCGACACGGATGTCCAGCACGCCGCCGCGGCTGATGTTGCGCAGGCGGTCCGTCACGTCGACGGTGCGTCCGCCGCTGCCGTAGGTGGCGCGCACGATGTTCAGGCGCTGGTCCTGGGCCGGTCCCTGGCCGCCGGGGTTGTAGCCGCCGGGGTTGGTGGGGCTGCCCGGACGGCCGTCCCAGCCGCCGTTCCAGCCGCCCTGGCCCCAGTCGCCGCGGCCCCAGCCGGTGAACTGGCCGCCGTCGATCCACGCGCCCTCGCGGTAGTCGAAGGTTCTCACCTGACCGCTGCGGTCGCGGGCGTAGATGCGCAGCGTCTTCGTGCGGCCGACCGCCGGGTCGTCGCGGAACAGGCCGTTGGTCACGCGCACCTTCGCGTCGCGTCGCGCCAGCTCGCGCAGGCGGCCGGTCACGTCGATGCTTGCCTCCGGCACGCCGTAACGTGCGCCCAGGATGGCGTACGCGCCGTCGTCGCGGCCACCGCCGCCGCCTTCCCAGTTGCCGTTGCCGCCGCCGTGGCCCCATTCGCCGCCGCGCCAGCCGGTGAAGTCGTTGCCGTCGATGACGCTGCCCTCGCGGAATTCGAAGGTGCGGTTGTCGCCGTCCCGGTTGCGCGCGTAGATGCGCAGCGTCTTCGTCTGGCCGTAGGCCGGATCGTTGCCGAACAGCTCGTTGGTCACCCGCACGCGGTCGTCGCGCCGCGCCAGGTCGCGCAGGCGGTCGGTCACGTCGATGTTGCGCTGCGCCGTGCCGTAGCGCGCGCTCAGCACCTGCCACTGGCCGTCGTCGCGCGCCCAGGCCGACGAGCCCGTCAGCATCGCCACCAGCAGCATCAGCGCCGCGAGCAGCGCCTTGGCCGTCTCGCCGAAGCTCCGCGCCATCGCGCGGTCCGACCGCGCGGCCGGCATCGTCATCGTCATTCCAGTCATCGTCATCGCGATCGCTCCTCGTGCTTTCCTGTTGTTTCGCGTTCTTCTCATGCCCTCATCGCCGAGGTCTCGACCTCGTCCGGCAGGCGGGATGTTGCATCAACGGGACGACGCGTCAGGCGGTGCACGCACACGGGGTCGAGGTGTTACGAGCGGTCACCGCCGCCTACGGTCAATCGAACCGGGAGTCGAAGCGCGAGTCAAACCGCGAGTCGAACCGTGAGTCGAACCGTGAGTCGACGCGCGAGTCGAACCCGGAGTCGAACCTCGAATCCGCGCCCTGGTCGACTTTCGGCGCGTACATCACGTCCGAGCGCAGCACGTACTTGGTCCCCGAGGTCACGGGCGCGCCCTCGTGCCAGGTGTCGTGGACGAAGGCCAGCGCGCCGCCGGTCCGGGGCCGCACGGCGAAGTCGCGGAAGCCCGTCTCGCCACCCTCGAAGCCCTCGTTCAGATAGACCAGGAAGCTCAGCCGGCTCACCAGCCCATCCTCGCGCCACGGCCCGTCCTTGTGCATCCGGAAGCGCTGACCCGCCGCGTACTTGTAGAAGCGCAGCTCCCGGGGCAGGCCCACCGCGCGCGAGCCGTCGAGCTCGGGCAGCGGCAGCCGCCGCAACCGGTCCCACAGCCGCTCGACCCAGGCGGCGCTGGCCACCATGGTGCGCTCGTTGTTGCGGATGTGGGCCAGCAACTGCTGCCCCGCCTCCAGCCGCACCGTCGCGGCGTCGAAGCCGCTCTGCTCCGCCAGCGCGATCACCTCGGTGCACTCCTCGGGGGAGAGGAAACCCGGCACGGTGAACACGCGGTCGTTGTGGAAATGGGCTTGCATGCGCCCATTCTCCCGGATGTACGCCATGTGCCGTATATGCCCCGCGTCCCCTCCTTCCTAGCATCCGATCACTTCCCGAAGTCCTGCGAAGTCCGTCGAAGTCTTCCTTCATCCACCGGAGCTCCCCATGTCGTCGCAACCGAAATCCGCCCGCTCGCCGCGCACCCCCCGCCCGCAGCGCCGCCACGCGCTCAAGACCCTGGCCGTCGCCGGCGCCCTGGCCGGCCTGAACCTGGCCGCCCTGCCCGCCTTCGCCGCCGACACCATCAAGGTCGGCGTGCTGCACAGCCTGTCGGGCACGATGGCGATCTCGGAGACGGTCCTCAAGGACACCGTCCTGATGGCCATCGACGAGATCAACGCCCAGGGCGGCGTGCTGGGCAAGAAGCTCGAGCCGGTGATCGTGGACCCGGCCTCCAACTGGCCGCTCTTCGCCGAGAAGACCCGCCAGCTGCTGACCCAGGACAAGGTCGCGGTGATCTTCGGCTGCTGGACCTCGGTGTCACGCAAGTCGGTGCTGCCGGTGGTCGAGGAGCTCAACGGCCTGCTCTTCTATCCCGTCCAGTACGAGGGCGAGGAGCTCAGCAAGAACGTCTTCTACACCGGCGCCGCGCCCAACCAGCAGGCCATCCCCGCGGTCGACTACCTGATGAGCAAGGACGGCGGCGGCGCCAAGCGCTGGGTGCTGCTGGGCACCGACTATGTCTACCCCCGCACCACCAACAAGATCCTGCGCGCCTACCTCAAGAGCAAGGGCGTGAAGGACAGCGACATCGACGAGAAGTACACCCCGTTCGGACACAGCGACTACCAGACCATCGTCGCGGACATCAAGAAGTTCTCGGCGGGCGGCAAGACGGCGGTGGTGTCGACGATCAACGGCGATTCCAACGTGCCGTTCTACAAGGAGCTGGGCAACGCCGGGCTGAAGGCCAAGGACGTGCCGGTGGTGGCGTTCTCCGTCGGCGAGGAGGAGCTGCGCGGCGTGGACACCAAGCCGCTGGTCGGCCATCTGGCGGCGTGGAACTACTTCATGTCGATCAAGAACCCGACCAACGAGGCGTTCATCAAGAAGTGGTCGACGTATGCGAAGGCCAAGAACCTGCCGGGTCACAAGGACAAGCCGCTGACCAACGATCCGATGGAGGCCACCTACATCGGCATCAACATGTGGAAGCAGGCGGTGGAGAAGGCCAAGTCGACCGACACCGACAAGGTGATCGCGGCGATGGCCGGCCAGACCTTCAGCGCGCCGTCGGGCATCACGTCCAAGATGGACGAGAAGAACCATCACCTGCACAAGTCGGTGTTCATCGGCGAGATCCGCGCGGACGGGCAGTTCAACGTCGTGTGGAAGACGCCCGCGCCGGTCAAGGCCAAGCCGTGGAGCCCGTACATCGCCGGGAATGAAGGCAAGCCTGACGAGCCGGCGAAGAAGTGATGCGGCGCGCCCTGCTCCTCGGATGGATCCTGGCGCTGTGCGGCCTCGCGTCGACAGCGCAAGCGCTGACGCAGCCGCAGGCGCTGTCCGTCGCGCAGGGCGAGACCGAGGACCGCATCGCCGCGCTCGGTCAGCTCGTCGCGGCGCCCGACGCACGCACCGCGGTACTGCTGCAGGCGCTGTCCGACGAACGCGTGAAGCTCGGTCCCGATCGGCGCGTGCTGATCACGACCGACACCGGCGTCGTCGACGCCGCCACCGGCGCGGCGGTCACGCTGTCGCCGGACGCCCAGTCCTCGCTCGAGGACGTGATGCTCAACAACCGCCTGCGCGGCGAACTCGACGGCGCCCTGGCCGCGCTCCACCTGACGAGCGCGGACCAGGCCGAGCGCCTCGCCGCGGCCAAGGCGCTGATGGAAGCCGGCGGCGACGACGCGCGCGTCGCGCTGCTGGAGACCGCGATCGCGAAGGAGCAGGACGCGACCGTGCTCGACGCCTTGAAGCTCGCCCGCGCCGCCGCGCTCGCCGCGAGCCCGGACGCCGCCAAGCGCCTCGCCGCCGCGAAGCTGCTCGGCGAATCGCACCGCCCCGAGACGCGCCTGCTGCTCAACCAGCGCCTGTCCGACGAACAGGACCCCGGCGTGAAACGCGCGCTGCAGCGCTCGCTGCGCGAGGTCGAGGCCACCCTCGCCTGGGGCGAACGCCTGGGCGCGCTGTTCACCGGCATCAGCCTGGCCAGCATCCTGCTGCTGGTCGCCCTGGGCCTGGCCATCACCTACGGCCTGATGGGCGTCATCAACATGGCGCACGGCGAGCTGATGATGATCGGCGCCTACGCGACCTACCTCGTCCAGGTCGCCTTCCGCCAGTGGCTGCCCGGCTGGTTCGACGCCTACCTCATCGTCGCCATGCCGGCGGCCTTCCTCGCGTCGGCGCTGGTCGGCGCGGCGCTGGAGCGCACCGTCATCCGCTGGCTCTACGGCCGGCCGCTGGAGACGCTGCTCGCCACCTGGGGCCTGAGCCTGGTCCTGATGCAGGCGGTGCGCTCGCTTTTCGGCGCGCAGAACGTCGCGGTGGAAAGCCCGTCGTGGATGGGCGGCTCGCTGGCGCTGCTGCCGGGTCTCGCGCTGCCGGCCAACCGGCTCGTCATCATCGTCTTCGCGCTGGTGGTGCTCGGCGGCATGTCGCTGCTGATCGCGCGCACGCGGCTCGGGCTGTTCGTCCGCGCCGTCACGCAGAACCGCCCGATCGCCTCCTGCATGGGCGTGCCCACCGCCCGCGTCGACACCTACGCCTTCGCGCTCGGTTCCGGCCTTGCGGGACTGGCCGGCTGCGCGCTGAGCCAGGTCGGCAACGTCGGCCCGGACCTCGGCCAGAGCTACATCGTCGACGCCTTCATGGTGGTCGTGCTGGGCGGCGTCGGCCAGCTCGCCGGCACCGTGCTGGCCGCGCTCGGCCTGGGCCTGGCCAACAAGGCGCTGGAAGGCGTCGTCGGCGCGGTGCTGGCCAAGATCGCCGTGCTGCTCTTCATCATCGTCTTCATCCAGAAGCGGCCGCAGGGCCTGTTCGCGGTCAAGGGCCGCGCGCAGGAGTCCTGAATGCGCAGGGATCCCCTCATGACCGCGACCTCTCCCGCCACGGCCACTGCCGCCTCCGCCTCCGCCGCCGAGCCTTCCGCGGCGGCCCCTGCCGGCCATGCGACGCCCGCCGCCGCCCTGCTGCTGCCGCAGCGCCCCGCCCTGCTCGGCCGGGCCGGCTGGGTCGCCGTGCTGGCGGCGCTGACCGTCGCCTGCGTGCTGCTGCCCGCGCTGAACCTGCTGGTGCCCGCCGGCCATCCGCTGCATGTGGACGGCTACTGGATCAGCCTGCTCGGCAAGTTCTGCTGCTACGCGATGTGCGCGCTGGCGATGGACCTGATCTGGGGCTTCGCCGGGATCCTGTCGCTGGGCCACGGCCTGTACTTCGCGCTCGGCGGCTATGCGATGGGCATGTACCTGATGCGCCAGATCGGCTCCGACGGCCAGTACCGCAGCACGCTGCCGGACTTCATGGTCTTCCTCGACTGGAAGGAGCTGCCCTGGCACTGGACCTTCAGCGACAGCTTCCTCGCGACGATGCTGCTGGTGCTGCTGGTGCCGGGCGGCATCGCGTTCCTCTTCGGCTTCTTCGCGTTCCGCTCGCGCATCAAGGGCGTGTACTTCTCGATCATCACGCAGGCGATGACCTACGCCGCGATGCTGTTCTTCTTCCGCAACGAGAGCGGCTTCGGCGGCAACAACGGCTTCACCGACTTCAAGCGGCTGCTGGGCCTCTCGATCACGACGCCGGGCATGCGCATGACGCTGTTCGTGCTGAGCGCGGTGGCGCTGGTCGGCTGCTTTCTCGGCCTGCGCTGGCTGACGCGCGCGAAGTTCGGCCGCGTGCTCAGCGCGGTGCGCGACGCCGAGTCGCGGCTGATGTTCTGCGGCTACTCGCCGCTGCCCTACAAGCTGGCCGCCTGGGTGCTGTCGGCCTTGATCTGCGGCCTGGCCGGCGCCTTGTACGTGCCGCAGGTCGGCATCATCAACCCGGGCGAGATGAGCGTCGCCAACTCCATCGAGATCGCCGTCTGGGCGGCGGTCGGCGGACGCGGCACGCTCATCGGTCCGATCGTCGGCGCCTTCGCCGTCAACGGCGCGAAGAGCTGGCTGACGCAATTCGCGCCGGAGTACTGGCTGTACCTGCTGGGCGCGCTGTTCGTGGCGGTGACGCTGTTCATGCCGGACGGCATCGCGGGGCTGGTCAAGCGCCGGCTGGGCAGGAAGCACGTGGAGACCCAGGCATGAACCCCGATCTGCTCGAACAGGGCGCCGAGCGGCTGCGCGCGGCCAGCGGCCCCGGCTATGGCCGCGTCGTGCTGCCGGGCCAGCTGGACCTGGCGCACGGCCGCATCCTGTACCTGGAGGAGGTGTTCGTCAGCTTCGACGGCTTCCGCGCGATCAACGGCCTGTCCATCGACATCGCGCCCGGCGAGCTGCGCTGCATCATCGGCCCGAACGGTGCCGGCAAGACCACGATGATGGACATCATCACCGGCAAGACCCGGCCCGACAGCGGCACGGTGTTCTTCGGCGGCACCATCGACCTGCTGCGCCACAGCGAGGCCGAGATCGCGCAGCTCGGCATCGGCCGCAAGTTCCAGCGCCCGACGGTGTTCGAGGCGCTGAGCGTCTACGAGAACCTCGAACTCGCGCTGCAGGGGTCCCGCGCGCTGCGGGCGTCGCTGTGGGGCGTGCTGAGCGGCGCGCAGAAGGACCGGCTGGCGGAGGTGCTGACGCTGATCCGCCTGCAGGACCGGATGACGCGCGCGGCGGGGCTGCTGAGCCACGGGCAGAAGCAGTGGCTGGAGATCGGCATGCTGCTGGTGCAGGACCCGAAGCTGCTGCTGCTCGACGAGCCGGTGGCCGGCATGACCGACCAGGAGACCGAACGCACGGCGGAGCTGATCCTGACGCTCAAGGGGAAGCACAGCATCATCGTCGTCGAGCACGACATGGGGTTCGTCGACCGCATCGCGGAGAAGGTGACCGTGCTGGCCGAAGGCGCGGTGCTGGCCGAGGGAACGCTCGCGCAAGTGCAAGCGGATGAACGTGTGATCGAGGTGTACCTTGGACGTTGAACTTCAGGACCGCGCCGGCGCCACCGGCGCCACCGGTGACACGGCGACGATCGCCCCGATGCTCGACGCCATCGGCATCCAGCAGTACTACGGCGGGTCGCACATCCTGCGCGACGTGTCGGTGAGCGCCTCGCCGGGGCGCATCACGGTGCTGCTCGGCCGCAACGGCGTCGGCAAGACCAGCCTGCTGAAGAGCCTGATGGGCCTGATCCCGATCCGCGCGGGCAGCGTCACGCTGGCCGGCGCGGACATCACGCGGGCGACGCCCTACCAGCGCGCGCGGGCCGGCATCGGCTACGTGCCGCAGGGGCGCGAGATCTTCGCCCGCCTGAGCGTCGAGGAGAACCTGCGCATGGGCCTGGCGAGCAAGCCCGGCGGCACGCCGATCCCGGAGCACCTGTACGCGCTGTTCCCGGTGCTCCAGCAGATGCTGAAGCGCCGCGGCGGCGACCTGTCCGGCGGCCAGCAGCAGCAGCTCGCGATCGCGCGGGCGCTGGCGGCGTCGCCGCGGCTGCTGATCCTCGACGAACCGACCGAAGGCATCCAGCCCAGCATCATCAAGGACATCGGGCGCGTGATCCGGCGCCTGGCGGACGAGGGCCTGGACGGCCACCCGGTCGCCATCCTCCTGTGCGAGCAGTACTACGACTTCGCCGCGGAACTGGCCGACGAGTTCCTCGTGCTTGAACGCGGGAGCGTCATCGCGCGGGGGAACAACGCGGACATGCAGACCCCGGAGATCCGGGGGCTGGTGGCGATCTGACGGCCCGACCCGGCGGCGCTTCGAGCGCCCGCGGGTCATCGCCCGCCCGGCTCGCCGCGCGTCACGGCAGAGGTTCCGGCGGCGCCCGCGGCGGAGGCCGCCGCGGACCGTTCAACAATCCAGCGTTCGGTCGCCGGCTGCCTGAAGAACCGCGCCCACGCCAACGCGTCATGACCGGAGGGATCACGCCGTTCCAGGTCGCCGCCCTGCTCGACGAACCAGGCCAGCGCCCCGACCTGGCCGCGCGCGGCCGCCAGCATCAACGGCGTCTCGCCGCGACTGGCGGAGGCGGGTTCATGCAACGGCGCGCCGGCGTCGCGCAGCAGCTCCAGACAGGGCATGCACCCCGCCTGGGCGGCCATGTGGGCCGGGCCCCAGTCCCACCTGTTGCGCATGTCCAGCCGAGCGCCCGCTGCGATGAGGCGCCGGGCCAGATCGCTCCGGCCGCGGTACATCGCCAGCAGCAGCGCGGTGTCGCCGCGCTGGTTCGGGCTGGTCTCGTTCACGTCGTTGACGCGGGCGCCGGCCGACAGCAACACCTCCACCACGTCGCCCTGCCCCTGTGCCACCGCCTGCATCAGCAGCGAGCGGCCGTCCGGGAGGCGCAGATCCGGATCCGCCTGCTGCGACAGCAGCCGGGCCGCCGCGGCGCTGTCGCCGTGCCGCACCGCCTCGATGAGTTGCTGGTCGCGCAAGCCCTCGACCGTCAAGCGGTGGAAGCGCTGTCGCCAGTCGTCCGCCAGATGCCGGGTCGGGCGCAGCGTCGGCAGGCCCGACGGACCTGCCTCGAACGCGCGAATGGCCCAGCCGACCGCGCCGGCCGTCGACGCGAGGACCATCACCAGCACGACGACGTGTGAGCGTTGCGGTCGGCTCAGCGCACCTGCAGGCGCCTGCATCGCAAAGCGCCCGCGCCGATGCGCGAGCGCACGCAGCAGCCGTGATCCCATCGACTCCACCTGGGACACCCCCGGCAGGTCCGGGACGACGACCACCGGCTCCCCGAGCGCGGACACGACGACGAGTTCATGGCGCTGATGGCGACCCGTGCCCGACGCGCGGCGGCGGGTCCAGGCCAGCGGCTGCCCCAGCGGCCGGCATCGGGACCTGATCGCCGAGCCCACATCCAGCGTCAACCCGTCGCTGTCGACGACCAGGCGCCAGCGACGTGTCGCGAAATGCGCGGCGGCCGCGATGGCGCCGACGGCGCCGGCGAGGGCCAGCAGGGTGACCGGAGCGGAGGCGATGCCCGCCTCGTCGAACGCGGTCCGGGCGGCCGACGTCAGCGCGCCCGCCAGGGCCGCGCACAGGACCGCGCCGACGCGCCAGCGGGTCCGGGTGAACGCCGCGACCCAGCGTTCGCCATCCTCCAGCAGGCGCATGGCGGGCACGGGCGCCGCCGGCTGGCGAGCCAGCACGCCCGGATCGAGACGGACCTCGTCGCCGAGTCCGTACGGAGCCACGCGCACGGCAGGCGTCTCGGGCTCCACGGCCTCGCACTCGTCCACACCTGGCGAAAGATCGATGTGGAGGTCCGACGACGATGACAGCGGCAGCGGCGGCAGCGGCGCGAGCTCGGGCCACGGCCCTTCCTCGCCGGGCAGAGGGAAATACAGGTCGACGCGATGTTCCTCGGGCTCGCCGTCGTCGAACCCTTCGACCAGCACCCGCCAGCGTCGCGTCAATCCCTCTCGCAGGGTGCCGGTCGGCAGCGCCGACGGCGGCAGCAGGAGCCGCGTCCTCAGCAGGATGGGGGCCGGCGCCGCCGCTCGGCCCGCGACGGCCGACGTGGCCGATGTTGCCGACGGAGCCGATGCGGCCGATGGAGCCGATGCGGCTGGCAGGGGCACCAGCAGGGCGCGCTCCTCGAGGTCGGTCTCCGGCGGCAGGCCGCTGGCGGACAGGTCCAGGCCGAACTGCTGCAGACGGATCCGCAGCTGCTCCGCGTGCTGCACGCGCGCCGGCAGCACCTGCAGGCGAAGCTCCAGCTCCGGACCGGCCGGCGTGTCGCGCAGCCGGTACTTCAGGGGACGCGCGCGGCCATCCTTCGCCGCCGTCTCCGCGACGAAATAGGCGGGCACACGCGGCGCGTTCACGCGGTGGGCCGCGGCTTCACCACGGCGAGGCGGTCGCCGACCGCAGTCATCGGCCCGACGGCCGCGGGATGTTGCGCCACGGCGGCGCGCAGACCTTGCTGGTTCATTCGCTCCCCCCTCCTTGACGCCCGCCATCGGTCCATGGTCGTCTTCGGACGGCGGGCGCGCGGATTATGGAGCGCCTCCCCCTGCAACTTCCTGCCTCACGGCAGCCCCCGTGAGGGGGATGGACGGCTCGAGGCCGATCCGGACGCGCCGCGGCGGCTTCAATCCGCCTGGATCTTCGCCGCGCTGATCACCTTGCCCCAGCGCAGGAACTCCGCATCCGAATGCGCCTGCAGCTGCTGCGGATTCATGTAGTCCGCGGTGGCGCCGAGCTCGGCGGCCTTCTTCTTGAACTCGGGCGTGGCCATGATCTTCTGGATCTCGCTGGTCAGGCGGTCGACCACCGCCTGCGGCGTCCTGGCCGGCGCGAACACCGCGAACCAGGAGCCCGCATCCAGGTTGGGCAGCCCGGCTTGCGCAGCCGTCGGCACGTCCGGCAGCGAGGACAGGCGCTCCTTGCCGGTCACCGCGACCGCGCGCAGCTTGCCCGCCGCGATGAAGGGCATGAACGGCGGCGGCGTGCCGAAGGTCAGGTCGACCTGGCCGCCCAGCAGGTCCTGCAGCGCCGGGCCCGTGCCCTTGTACGGGACGTGGATCATCTGGATGCCGGCCTGCTGCTCCAGCATCACGCCGGTGACGTGCTGCAGCGAGCCGTTGCCCGAGGACGCGAAGGACAGCTTGCCGGGATTCTTTTTCGCATAGGCGATCAGCTCGGCGGTGGTCTTTGCGGGCACGCCCTCGCGCAGCACGATCAGCTGCGGCGCGGTCAGCACGTTGGCGACCGGGCGCAGGTCCTTCAGCTCCCACGCGCCCTTCTGGATGTGCGGCGTGATCACGTGGTAGCCGGAGTACTGCATCAGGATGGTGTAGCCGTCCGGCTCCGCGCGCTTGGTCGCGACGGCGGCCAGCGCGCCGCTGGCGCCGGAGCGGTTGTCCACCACCACCGTCTGCCCCAGCGCCTTGCCCAGCGGCTCGGCAAGCATGCGCGCGGCGATGTCCGTGGTGCCGCCGGGCGCGGCGCCGACCAGCATGGTGATCGGCTTGTTCGGATACGACTGCGCCTGCGCGGCACCCATCGGTGCCAGCACGGCGACGGCGGTCGCGATCATCGCGACGGCAGGAGCGGCCACGGCGAGGCGGCGGCGGATTCGGTTCATGGTCTTGTCTCCAGGGAGGCCGCTCGGGGCGGCGTTGTCGTTGGGGGTGAAGCGGAAAGGTCTCGCGGGACAGGCGTTGCTGGACGCGGGCCGGGGCCGGCGGAACGGCACTCAGGCGTCGCGGGCCAGCGCGCGCTCGCGGATCGCGTCGAAGTCGCGCGGCCGCGGGTGCAGGTCGAGCCGGCGCCCGGCGCTGACGATCTGGCTCGGCACCGCGTGGCCGATCAGCGGCGGCAGGCGCTTGGCGGCGGCGATCAATCGCTCCAGGTCCACGCCGGTGTCGCAGCCCATGCACTGCAGCGCATGGACGATCTCCTCGGTGCAGACGTTGCCGGTCGCACCGGGCGCGTACGGGCAGCCGCCGATGCCGCCGAGCGACGCATCGAAGCGGTCCGCGCCGGCGTCGATCGCCGCGATCACGTTGGCCAGGCCCATGCCGCGCGTGTTGTGGAAGTGCAGCGTGAGCTGGGACTGGGGCCAGCGCTCGCGGAAGGCGCGCACCAGCGCGACGACCTGCGGCGGATAGGCCATGCCGGTCGTGTCACACAGCGTCACGCCGCGTGCGCCGAGGTCCTCGATGAAGTGAGCGCACCAGCCCAGCACCGTCTCGAAGGGCACGTCGCCTTCCATCGGGCAACCGAAGGAGCACGACAGCGACACGTTCACCGCGATGCCGGCCTGGTGCGCCATCGCGGCGACTTCGGCGAGGCCGGCGAAGGATTGCTCGCGCGTCATCCGCAGGTTGGAGAGGTTGTGGCTCTCGCTGGCGGACATCACCAGGTTCAGCTCGTCGGCGCGGGCCGCGATGGCGCGCTCCGCGCCGCGGACGTTGGGCACCAGCACCGTGTAGACCACGCCCGGCTTGCGCCGGATGCCCGCCATCACCTCGGACGCATCGGCGAGTACCGGGATCGCCTTCGGCGAGACGAAGGCCGTGACCTCGATCTTGGCGAGGCCTGCGTCGGACAGCGCGTCGACCAGCGCGATCTTGTCGGCGGTCGGCACGAAGGTGGTCTCGGCCTGCAGGCCGTCGCGGGTGCCCACGTCCTGCATGAAGAGGCGACGGCCGGCGCCGGTCCAGACGTCGGACGGCACGCGGGCGGCCGCGCCGGCGGGGGAAGACAGCGAGGAAGGCTGCGAGGAAGCCTGCGAGGAAGGCTGCGAAGTAGAGGGAGCGGAAGAGGAAGCAGAAGCGGTCATCGCGGAGCCTTCAGGAAACGATCTTGCGGTCGCGGAGCGCGGCGATCTGCCCGGCGCTGAGGCCGATCTCGCGCAGCACCTCGTCGGTGTCGCCGCCCAGTCGCGGCGCGGCGCGGCGCACCGCGCCGGGCGTGCCCATCAGCTTGGGCACGATGCCGGGCACGTCGAGCTCGTGGCCGTCGCGCGTCTGCTGCCTGATGATCATGTCGCGGGCGCGGAAGTGCGGGTCCTCGACGATGTCCTTGGCGGTGTAGACGCGGCCGGCGGGCACGCTGGCCTCGGCGAGGGGCGCCAGCACGTCGTCGACGCTGCGCGTCGCGGCCCAGGCGCCGATGGCGGCGTCGATCTCGTCGACACGGGCGACGCGGCCGGCGTTGTTGGCCAGCGCCTCGTCGTTGGCCAGATCGTCACGCCCGATCACCTGCATCAGCCGCTTGAAGATCGAATCGCCGTTGCCCGCGATCAGCACGACGCCGTCCGCGCACGGATAGGCATTCGACGGCGCGATGCCGGGCAGCGCGGAACCGGCCGGACCGCGCACGGCGCCGAAGGCGCTGTACTCGGGGACCAGGCTCTCCATCACGTTGAGCACGGCTTCGGTGAGCGCGACGTCGATGACCTGGCCGCGGCCGCCGTTGACCTTGCGGTGATAGAGGGCGGTCAGCACGCCGATGGTGCCGTGCAGCGCGGCAAGCGTGTCACCGATGGAGATGCCGCAGCGCACCGGCACGCGGCCGGGTTCGCCGGTCAGATGCCGCAGGCCGCCCATCGCTTCGCCGATCACGCCGAAGCCCGGCAGGTCGCGGTAGGGCCCGGTCTGCCCGTAGCCGCTGATGCGCAGCATGATCAGGCCGGGATTGGACTGCGCGAGTTCCTCATAGGCCATGCCCCAACCCTCGAGGGTGCCAGGTCTGAAGTTCTCGATCAGGACGTCGGCGTCGGCGATCAGCGCGCGGGCGATGTCCTGGCCGTCCTTCTGGCGGAGGTCGAGGGCGATGGAGCGTTTGTTGCGCGACTGGACCTGCCACCAGACGGAGGTGCCGTCCTGGATCATCCGCCAGTTGCGCAGCGGGTCGCCGCTGCCGGGCGCCTCGATCTTCACGACGTCGGCGCCGAAGTCGCCGAGCGTCTTCCCGGCGAACGGACCGGCGATGAGCTGCCCCATCTCGACGATGCGCAACCCTTGCAGGGCCTGCAGACCTTCCATGGTTCGATGTCTCCTTGTCTTGGAGACCGATTCTGGGAAGGACCGTCGCCCGTGGGAATGCCGGAGTGGCGGCGCCAGCTTTCACGGATCGCGAAAGCGGGATGGGGTTGCACCTAGGTCAGGGTGACCAATTGCTTGTCGATGAAGTCGATCTCCGGTGCCGGGACGCCCGCAACATCGGCATAGACGGACCAGAGTTGGAACACTTCCTGGATGTCGTCGATCACACGATTGGCCTGTCGAATCCCGAAGCGATCCGCGACGAGCGTAGGAGTGGACGCCCTTGAGCTTGTAGTCCAGATGCTGCATCGCGCAGAGCGTCTGGACGTGGTGCCGGCCCGGACTGCCGTGCCGATCGAAACGGCGCGTCATGAAATGCGCGCGGCCGTTCTCCTCCAGCAGATCGCAGTCACTCATGCATGTAGGCCAGCCGATCCAGCGCAGTGACCTGCGAGGCGGACACGCCCTGACGAGCCATGGAGCTGTTGATCAGCGCATTGCCTAAGTCGTCGGGCAGCGCCCGCTAACGAGAGAATTGATCTCAATCGGTCGAAGTCTGCCGATTACAAACCTTCAACACGACGTCAATGACCGGTATCTTTCTGCCGGTTGATGAAGAAAGTCCGGTCTACCGGCATGATTCTGCCGATAGAAAGCACCACATCTCAATTCGAAGGCACGACACGGCGCAGCCGCAGTCAGAGGCACAGGTGATCGATGAACACCCGCACATGCCTCGGGAGCGCATCCAGGTCGCGCACCCCGATCAGCAGCGTGCGGTCCGACCAGTCCTCGTCGAGTCCCACACGCCGCAGGTTCAACGGCTTGAGCAGCGGTTCGACCGCCACGTCCGGCAGCACGGCGATCCCCATGCCCGCGGCGACCATGCGGCACATCGCGTCGAAGCTGCGCACCTGGATGCGGTTCTTCAGACGCCGGCCGAGCTTCTCGGTCTCCATCTCCAGGCGCTTCTGCAGCGAGGTCGCCTTCGCCAGCGTCACGAAGTCGTGTTCGACGGCCTGCTCCCAGCGCACCGTCCTGCGCCTGGCCAGCGGATGCCCGCCCGGCGCGACCAACACCAGCCGGTCGCGCCGGTAGTTCAGGACGTGCAGGCCCAGCGCCGGCGTGCGATCCGCGAAGATGCCGAGGTCCGCGCGGCCGTCGAGCACCGCCACCACGATCTCGTGGCTGTCCGCCTCTTCGAGCTCGATCCGGATGCGCGGGTTGTCGCGCACGAAGGCCGACACCTGCTCGGGCAGGAACTGCGTCACCGCCGAGGTGTTGGCCCAGAGCCGCACCACGCCGGTCAGGCCCGACGCGTAATCGGACAGGTCGGCGGTCATCTGGTCGACATCGCTGAGGATGCGCTGCGCATGCTGCTGCAGCGCCAAGCCCGCTGCAGTCAGCGTCACGCCGCGCGAATGCCGCTCCAGCAGCGTCGTCCCGAGCGAATGCTCCAGGTCGCTCAGCCGCTTGCTGGCCGCGCCGACCGCCAGCGCGGCCAGTGCCGCCCCCTGGCTGATGCTGCCCGTGCGGGCCACCAGGCTGAAGAGCGACAGCGAGACGAGATCGACGCGATGCAGGTTCATGGCCGCTGGAGTATCCGTCCGCGCCAGCCCGGCCGCCGAGGCGGCGGCGGGCCGGCGCCTTGCGGCGGGCGATCCGCGTCAGCTCGACTGCGCGCTCAGCAGGCTCATCGGCGAAGGGAGCTTCTGCGACGCCGGGAAGGACGTCCCGCCCACGCTGGCAGGTCGTTCGCCTGACATCTCCTGCAGCAGCAGGTTGGCCTGGCGCTGCGGCTCGCCACCGCGTCCCTGATCCGGCCCCGGGTCTGCTGCGGCGCGTTTGGAACGCCTGCTGGCTTCGCCTTGTGTCTGGACGTCAGGCAGACTCACGACCAGCTTGCCGTGGAGACTTGGAAGGGCGGTGCTGGGCCGCTGTCTGACCTTGACCAGTCCTTCCTGCTGGGCCTTCGTCAATGAAGAGAGAAGCATTTTGAGCCCTGTCCGGAGATGCAAACCCTCGCGGGAATCGCTCCCCGACAGCACCAGCTCCAGCGTCCGACCGGCCGCTGCGGCACGCAGCACCTGCAGCTGGAGGTAGAACGGCCCGATGTCACTCGTCGCGCTCGCCTCGTCCTTGCCGCGACTCGCGTAGCCGGAGCGGGAAAGATCGAGGAGTCGCTTGAAGCCCTGGAGGACGACGTAATCCGATGCCGCCATGGCAGAGGCCCCCTCCCCGCCTTCCTGCCCCTCCCCGTCTTCGACGAGGACCAGCGTCCCATGGCGGCTGACGGTCTCTGGCATCCAATCGTCGCGATCGACCACGGTGGTCTGTCCGCGGTACGTGAAGCCCAGCCGCCTCGCGAGGCTGAGCGCTTCCGTCAATCGCCCGATGTCGCCTGCGGCGGCAAGACCCATCACCTCCACGAACGCGGTCACATGAGCGTCGTCGGACACCCAGTCGGACCCCTGCGTGTCCGACAGCCATTGAAGGATCGACGTCCTTTGTGATTGCTGGATGTCCTCGCTGGAGAAAAGTCCGCCGGGCATTTGAATCAGCTCGCTGGCAATCCGGATCACCGGGTCGACCGCGCCGCCACGGACCAACGCAGTGGCATCCAAGGAGTAGCGCCTCGCCAGCCATCCCACCTTGGCAGCAAGTCTTTCCTCCAATGCGGTGAACGGCGCGTTGCCCAGCTCCGCCAGGACGAGCTGCGGGGACAGGTCACCGAAGAAGCCCCGCAGCTGGATCGCGCGATCCACGAGTTCGCCGGTGTCGACGCCTCCTTGCTGGAGCGCCCACGCATCGTCGTCCCCGTAGCCCGCTGCCGTCAGGCGATGGAAGGGGTAGCTGCGCAGGGCCTCGTTCAAGGCGCTCTCCAGCGGTCCCGTCGACGAGACATGAAGCGCCGTGCCCTCGAGGACCTCGGTGGCCCAGGCATGCGCCGGATCGACCGGCGGGATCGCCGATGCGATCGCGACATCGACGAGGCCGGCACTCCTGGCTTTCTCCAGGAACGGGATCGCCAGGTCGAGCAGGTCCCTGAGTTCCCGATCCGCGGGCGACCCCGTCGGCGGCACGTGCAGGCGCAGCTGCCGTCCGCTGGCGCTGGCGTGCAAGGCCGCCAGGCGCAGGACGTGCGGCGCCATGGCTTCCGCCACCGAGGCCTCGCTGTCGCCGCGCTGACGGAGCGCCGCTTCCAGCGTTTCCAACAAACCCTCGAAGGCCCGGAGCACGATGGCGGTCGGCGCCGCCAGCGCATGTCCCGCTTCGCCATCACTGCCGCCCTCGCGGCCATCGCCGAGCGATACCAAGGCCTGCAGGCATTTGGGCGCCCACGGCGCCGACAGGACGACATCGGCCTGCAGGTCGCGACGGGCATGCCACCACTGCACCGTCTGGATGACTTCGCTCAGCGACCTGCGAAAGTGCCAGACCGGACCCGACACGGCCTGCAGGAGCGCCCAGGCGAGATCGTCGACGGACTCCTTCGCCTCAAGCTTCAATGGCGCGAGCGATTCACCCAACGACGTCGTCAAGCGCGACAGGAGAGCGCTGACCGGAGAGCCCTTCACCAGCGGAAACCACTCGCCGTAGGTGTGCCACAGCAGGTCGCGCCACGAATGCGGCAGGTGATCCTCGTTGACCACGACCTCGCGGAGCGGCTTGAGCTTGTTGCCGCGGAAAGCCGCAAGCACCTCCGCCGGCTCCAGCTCGAGATGCCGGACCAGGTCGATCGCGTACCGGCGTTGCTCGACAGCGAGGGGAGGCAGCATCACCTCTTTCGCCACGACCTCCGGAGGCAGGCTGCGGAACTGCTTGCGCAGCTCGATCGCACGTGCCACTCGGTCCGAGGCCGTCACGCCCAGCGCGTACAAGGCCCGTGCCTCCTCGCCGCTGAATCCATCGGCTTCCAGCCGCGGGATCGCCTGCGACGCCTTGGCGCGCAACCAAGCCTCTGGCGAGGCATCCGGAGACTGGTGCCAGGTCTTGCCATCGACGGCCTCGGTCGTCCATCCATCAGCCGGATCGACCGGGGGCATCGCTGAAACGATCCGGACGTCGAGAAGATCGCGCGCGTCCATCTGCTGCAAGGCGGCGAGTCTCGCCCCGATCAAGGTCATGAACGCCTGCTCTCGCGGCGACGCTCCCGCCGGGACCTGCAGACGAAGCTGCTGTCCGGCGATGGCCGCGCGGATGACGGCGAGTTCGACATAGTTCGACCGGAGGGCTTCGGCCGCCGTCTCCTGGTCGTGTCCCAAATCCTTGAGCCCGTCACCCAGTGTGTCGAGCAGCCGCTCGTACACGCTGAGGACGTTGAAGATCGACGCGTCGAACGATGCCGTCCTCTTCCCGCCCTCTCCCGGTTCCAGGGAGATGAAGCCACGCAAGGCGGATGGCGCCCACCCCGATGTTTCGGTCACCGTCGATGCGCCGTGGTGGAGCAGCTTCTGCTTCACGGCGAGGCCGATGGCGGAGGCCAAGGCCCCCGGCGCGCCGCTCGCGGCTCTGGTCAACTGGGCAGCGATCGGGAGATTCGCCGTGGCGTTCCCCATGGCGTCGAGCCAGTGGCGCACCGTCAACAGATGGCGACCTGTCATGGCCCGGTTGAACAGGCGAGGCGCATCGATCGGCAGTTGCCCGTCGATGAATTCGGCGAGCTGGACCTGCGTCAGCCCGCCTCGCACGGGGCTCCCCTGCCCGCCCTGGCCGCTGACCGGCTCGCGCGGTACGCCCTCCGAGGCCGGAACATACAGCGCGCCATCGGCGACGATCTTCCAGGGCAGGGTCGGGAAGAGCTTGCGCCATTCGATCGCGCGCGTCACCTGCTCCACCGTCTGAACGCCGCGGCCGAACAGCGACAGCGCTTCGTCGTCCGTGAATCCTCCCGCCTTCAAGCGGGGGATGGGCAGGCCGTCGCGGGCCTGGCCGTACTCGGTCACGAGGGCGGTCCCGGGCGAGAGGTGCAGGGGCGCTCCGTCCGAGGTCGAGGTCGGGGTCGAGCTCGACCAGGCCTTCACGTCGCCGACCGGCGGCATCGAGGCCGCGATCGATACCTTGAGCAGGCCCTCGTCCTGAGCGGCCTGCAGGCGGGGCAAGGCGTCCTCGATCACGGCCCGGACGGCCTGCGCCTTCTCCGTCGTGTCGGACGTCACCCGCAAGCGAAGGTCCCGGCCTGAGGCGGCCGCGGTCAGCGCGAAGAGATGGAGATACCACGGCGCGGTGGCGCGCATCGCGCCGGCTTCCCCGAGGCCCGCCGCGAGCCTGGCGTACTGCTCGTCCACGAGACGCCGCGCGGCCTCATGGGGGCCGGCATTCAACGCCGATTTGGAGGCGCGCGGCAGGTCGGACGTCCTCACCGGGGACAGGATGACCACGTCCTTCAGCCAGTCCGGCATGCTGGGTTCGGGAACCGTTCCCGGTCCCATCGCTTCGTTCTCCCTGTCTTGCTTGACGGATGCGTCGCGCTTGTCGACCAGCCCTTCCTTCATCTGCGCCACGAACTGGCGATGCGCTTCGTCCTGGATCGACTCGGGGTCGAGGAACGGCAGGCGCTCATTGAGCAATTGGAGATGTCGATGGGCAGCGCGGAGGCGGACGGCCTTGAGGAGCGATGCTGCAGACCATGGCTGCGAATCGTCTGATTCGGCCCGCAAGTCCTTCAGTATCGCGATCTCCGTGTCGGTCAACGCGTGATGACGCTGTGCGTCCTCCAAGGCGACGGCCAGCGGCAAGGGGCCGAAATGGCGACGCAGGACTGCAACCTTCAGGGCGTCCCACTGGTCGCGCAGACCCATGAGAAACAGGGATCGGATCTCCTCGTCGCCATACCCGGCGACCTGCAGGGCGCTGACGGCAGACCGGGACTCGCTGTCCATGCCGGCCTCGCCGGTCGAGAACGTCACCTCGCTGAACCAGGCGGCCTTGGGGAAAGTTCCGTGCATGCCCGTCAGGCGGTACCGGCTGTAAGGGACGCCTTTCGTGTCGATGTGCCACCAGGGATGCTTGTCCCGCGCCTGGATCGCCATCGAGGAGGAGACCTCGACCCACGCCTGGTCCTTGCGCTGTGCCAGGATCTGCCATATGGACGAAGGACTGGACAACGCCTCCGCGGTCCATTCGAGCGACGACGCGTCGATCTTCAGTGTCAGCCCCGTCAGTGCCACGGGATGCGCGAAGTCGAACTGGATGAATTTGTCGGGATCCACCGAGATGTCGGGCTTCGAATTGTCGTCGCCGGACGACGCACTCGATGCGCCCGGTCGCCAAGCGACGGTCTCGTCATGCCCGTCGAAACCGTCGACCAGGTTCCCGGGGGTTGAACGACCGTCCCACGTGCCCCCCGCCTGATACGTCTCCACGTTCGCGAGTCCTTCTCTTTTCAGGCGAACAACGGACGAAAGCGCCTCCTTGTACTCCGGGATCTGCGAGTCATACCAGGGAGATGCGTTGGTCGCTGCGCCACCGACTGTCCCATGGGATTTGTGGCCTCTGAGCTTCTTCTCTTCCTTCGCAATCTTTTCCGCGTACGTCTTGTGCCACGTTGCGTACGCCGACACGGGATCGGGAGATTCGCCATTCTCATCCACGATGATTCCCGGGACGAAGTCATAGACAACGCCCGCCTGGCGACTCCTGTCCCTTCTTTCAAATCTGCCCCCAGCCTTATCGAGCTTGAGGTAGTACTTCAACGTATAGCGGTAGGCGTTGGTCAGCGGGCTCTTCAAGCTTTCCGAGGCGTTGACCGCGATGAGCGCCGACCGATCGCCAGATCCTTCGTAGCGCAGGCGATTGGCATTGCTCAGCACCAAGTCTTGTGGCGACACGCCTGCGTCCCGCAGGCGCCGCAGGACGTCATGGTGAACGGCACCCGCCTGCAGCATGCCTGCCACCCAATGGTCATCCAGGGTGTCGGCGGCCTGCATCGCGAGCGCCAGTTGTTGCGCGATGGCGCGCGGACGGCCTTTCAGCTCAAGGACCTTCGCGAGCAAGGAGGGCGCGAAAGATCCAGAAGGTTTATTGCCATTCAACATCTGGCTGAATGCCGCCAGCGCCGCACAGGCGTTGTCGGAACCCCGCACGCCGCCCACATGGACGTCGGCCCAGGACTCGAACACCTGGAGCTGCGTCATCGACAGCGCATGGCGCAGGATCAGCTCGTCATACGCCCATGGTGATCGGCGCGATGCCAGGAACCTGAGCATCGGCCCCTGGTCGGCGGACGGCGTCAGATCGCTCGCGGTGTAAAGGTCGATGAATGCCGCCGGGAGCTGCCGATCACGCGAGTCGACCGCGACCGCCAGCAACTGATGCAATCGTTGCAGTCGCTGGAAGGTGTCGCTGCGAATCTGGTCGGCGACCTCCCGGGGCACCCCTCTCGCCACGAGATAGCCCCGCACCGTTTCCAGTGGATAGACATGGCCGGGATCGGTCGTGCCTGCCAGAAGATCCTCGTGAAGCTTGCCGATGGGGAAGGCATGGTCGTGAATGGCCATGCCGAAGACACCTGCCAGACGGCCTTCGTCCTGCGCAACGTCCTCCTTCAAGGCCCAAGCCTCGGGCGCATGCTGGTAATCCACCAGGATCACCCTCGACGCGAGATCCCCGCGTCGGACGGCTTCGACACTCGATCCATGTTTGAGCACTTCGTCGGGCCTACGCATCCATACCCGTTTTGGTTGCGCGCGCAGATCCCAGGGTCGGCCGGGCCTGGGCAGGACCATGTGGACACCGGGGGCCGTTGCCGGCACGTCGCCTTCCGCGGGTGACGACAGATGCACCATGAACCCGTCCTGGATCACGGGCAGGGCGAACCGCTTGTCGCCGACACCGAGCGTGAGACGGCGCGCATGGGAACGGGCTGCGTGATCCCGCACGGTGATCTGACCGCCCGCCATGCCGATCACGAGATCGCCGCCCGAGCGAGAGAACCGCAGGTCCTTCAGCAGCGCCAACCAACCGATATCGTCGACTTCCAGAACATCCCGTGCCGAGTCCTCGGCCCTGTTGTCGATCACGTGCGACTGCCCCGCCTTGATCCGGTAGGTGTCCGCACCGAGACCGCCCCTCAGCACAGTGCCGTCCGGCAGCGACCGGGCGTCGATCACATCCGCGTCTTTCGTGCCCTGGCCTGCGACAGACGGATTGCCCTCCGTCGTGGAAGTCATCGTGACGTCGGACTTCTCCCCGGTCGAATCCTTGAGCGAGACAAGGACGCGGGCCGTCGCATCGACCGGCTCGCCGGCCTTCGGAAGCACAAGGACGGCAGGCGGTTTGTCCTTGTCCTTGTCCGCCACCCACACCGTGACATGCCGGTCGGATTCATCCGCGTCCGACTCATCCGCGTCCGACCGCCGCAGCCCCGACAGCCGCAAACGCAGCGGCACGAAGGTCTCAGGGGCGCCGACGGGGGGTGTCTCGATGATGTCCAGGTCGTCGCCCTCCTCGTGCAGCCCGAGACGGTCGACAGGCACATCCAGGAAAAGGTTCATCGGCATCGCCGTCATCGGCTCGACGCGGACATCGCCGCCGCCGGAGGACAGGTGGAAGCGGGTGCGTGCATGGTCTCCGGAGAGGGTTCTGCGCGAGACGGGCAGTTCCTTGCTGAATGCCAGATGCTTGTCGAGTGCCGTGACGGAGATCGTCTCCTCCTTGATCACCTCGGGCTCGATCAGGGTCAGGATCGTCCCGACCGCGTCGACGATGACGACGGCCGCCGCAGTTGCCGTGCCTGGCTGATCCGCCCCGCCGAAGTACCTCTCCAGCCTCAATGACTCCTGTCCGATGACAACATCCAGGTGCTCGCCGTCCCGGCGGAAGGACAGCGACTCATGGAGCACGTCGACCTTGAGCAGCAGGCTCGCGGCGGCGTGTCCCACATCGATGGCGGCGCCGCTGACACCGCGAGTCCAGATGGCCACGTCCCTGGAAGCGGAGAAGATCCGGTTGCCGGCACGCACGATGTACGTGTCGTTCCCGCCCCCTCCGCGGATCGTCGCCTCGGAGGCCGACACGTCGAAATGCTCGCCGGCTCCCGAGCCGCTCACAGTGGCCTTGGCCGCGTTGCGGACCGTCGCCCTTTGAGCACCGAGCACGCGATTCGGCAGGCGTCCCGGGTATTCGAACAGGATCCCTGGGCTGCCGAAAATCGTGAGGAACGAGAGCGCCACGTCCGATCCCTCGGCATCGATCTGGATCTCGGTGACCCCGCTCCCGCTTCCCTCGAGCAACGCGTTGCTTGGACGTCGCGCCTGGAAGATCGTTTCTTCCGATTGGGTCTGCAGAGAGACGTCGTTGAGACTGCCGACCTGGAGCAACTGACGATCTGCGCCTCCCATGACGTATTGAGTCGCCGTCTCGTGCTCCCACAGATCCATCGACAGCCAGGCGGTGCCGGACCGAAGTCCAACGGATCCCCTCTGTGGCAGGGTCACGCGCTTGAACGTCGTCGCCTTGACCTTTCCGGGCTGAAGGGCGAAGTTGTAGCGCTGGCTGGACTGCCCGTCATAGAAGGTGGCGTGCTTCACCGGATGCGTGGTGTCCGGAATCCTGGCGGTGTCGTAGCCTTGCTTGCCCAGTTGCCTGGCTTCGAATTCCAGGTCTGATTGCTGTTGGGCCTTCAGCGACTGGGAGAGCCTGGCCGCGGCCTCCCGGGCGGCCTTCTCCGTTTCCGCCCGCAGCGTGACATCGGTCGAGAAGCCGAAGGCCTTGGCGAAGCCCGCCGCCGCCTTGTCGTCGACGCTCGTCCCATCGCGGATGTACTGGCCGAACTCTTCGAACCAGAGCGCCGCCTGCACCACCGCGCTGGTGATGAACATCACGATCGCCAGGGGCGCCCCGACAGCGCCAAGGACGCTCGACGCCAGGCCGAGCGCCGTGCCGGCAACCGCTGTCGCGCCTCCGGCCAGAAACACGGCCGCGCCGACGACGGCACTGGCCGTCGCGACGATGAAGGACGTGCATGCCATGACGGTGTTGGCGATCGCGGACTTGCCGGCATGGCTGTCGATCCCCTGCCCGCTGTCCT
The DNA here is from genome assembly GCA_946886855.1 of uncultured Roseateles sp. The sequence continues at coordinate 28,949 of CAMPJJ010000032.1, forward strand.
TGAGGGCCTGCCATTCCAAGGCGCACGACGCGATCCCCAGGGCGGAGAGTCCGACATTGGCGGCGCCACCCGCCAGGCCCGCGCCGGCCAAGCGGAGCACGCCGGACCGCGCGACCGGCGCGAGCTTGCTCAAGGCCTGCCCCGCCATCATGGCCAGCCGGGAGATGACGATGCCCCCGCTCTGCACGACGCTCAAGCCCTTCTGGGTCGGGCTCATCACGTCCCAGTGGGCCAGGATCTGGTAGACACCCTGGGCGGTGTCGATGTAGTCGATCGCGCCGTCCACCTTGTTGAAGCCGGCCAGGACCTTCTTGCCCAGCGTCTTTCCGCTCGATGGCAGACGCCGCATCTCCGTCATGAACGGCCGGACGCTGTCCGGCGCCGCGTCGAGCAGCGCGCCGTAGGCCTTGCCGGACATCTTGCGGAACGCACGCGCCGCGTAAGCGAGCTTCACACCATCGCCGCTGTCGATGTAGCGCTTCAGCCGCGTGGCATCCAGGCGCAGTCCGTGCTCGCCGACCTGCACCACGCCGATCTCCCGGAGACCGGCGAGCGCGTTGTCCTTGTTCACGCGCAGCATCTTGTCGAAGTCGATGCCATCGTCGCCCTGGACGCGGCGCTCGATCGCCTTGACGACCTTCTCGACCGGCGTGTCTCCCTCGCGGCCCGGCCGCGACGGCGCCATGCCCTGCAAGTCGTCGAGACTCTGGCCGGTGCTTTTCAACCAGCCCTCGAAGTCCGCGCGCGTCGACGGCGACAGGTCCGCGAGGATGTCACCGAGCAGGCTGGTGGGACGGGTCGGGTCACCGCGCGCCGCCCTGAGCAGCGCCGCATCGCGCCACGCCTGCCCGTCGCCGAGGCCATCGCCACCGACTTCGGCGTCGGCTTCGGCTTCGGCTTCGGCCTGCCACGCCGATGTCAGCCTGTCGGCGATCGCGCGAGTTTCCGGCGAGGCCTCACCGATGAATGCGGCGCCGACGCCGGACTGCTTTTCCCGTTGGTCCAGCCACCCGCCCAGCGCCCGGAGCCGGTCGGAGATCTCGGCGTCGGGCTGATCGGACAACAGCGACGTCCAGTGCCGGAAGAGTTCCGGCTCGATCTTGAGCCGCGTCGCCGGATCATCCGGAAGATTCGCGATGTCGTGCAACAGGTCGCCTGTGAGGGGGCGGTCGTCGATGGTCGCGCCCAGCGAGGCCAGGAAGGTCAACGGGACATCGATCCCCTGCAGGGGCAGCGTGCGCCCCGCCAGGCCGTCCACGGTCGACGCCGACGCCAAAGCCCCATAAGCCTCGTCCCGGAAATCGGCCAGGCGCGTCAGCGCCGAGTCGTCATCCCCGACCACATTGGCGTCCTCCGCCTTCCCGGCCGGGTACTTGTCGGTCCGGACGATCTCCCCCGTGGTTTCGTCCTTCCTGAACTGCCAGGTCACGCCCGGCGCGTGTTTCTCCGGCGCCGCACCCGGATGCCTGCGCGTCGTGCGGGACGGTTGAGTGCCCTCGAGCCGGTTGTTCCGGATCAGCACCTCGCCGTACGCCACCAAGGTCGCGTCCTGACGGACGATGCGCTGGTCGAGCGCGGCTTTCATGAACGCGGCGCCGAAGCTGTCCGCCACGACCGGCGCCTCGATCGCGCAGGCCACGAGCGTGAGGTGCTTCGCCCTCGACCTCAGGCCGATGTGGTCCATCACCACGCCCACACGGGCCGCCAGTTCGACCGCGCCATAGCCGGCCAGCCGCTGCGTCCGCGTCGCGGGATCGTGACTGCCGTGACCGCTGATCTCGATCTTGACCGGCAGGTCGGGGGCGGCGTTCTTCAACAGGGCTTCGCCGTACCGGATCACCTGGTGTCCGAGCCGGTCCACCTGGATCCACACGGTGTCCTCGGGATGATTGCGGACCGTGCGTCGCGCGCCATGGACCATGACGAGGTCTTCTTCCATCTGAAGATGGACGACGAGCCGGGTTCCGGTGTCCGCGACCTTCAGGCCCGTGATCGCATCGCCGATGTCGCCATGCCACGATGTCGCCGGACGCTCGACCTGCGATTCCACGGGAAGCGGGGACAGGATGGACAGGGCCTCGCGCATGGCCGCGTCGTGGCGCACCCATCCCTCCCCTTGCCTGTCGGCCAGCACGGAACGACCCGCGACCAACCTGCCGTCCGTGAGCCTCAACTCGCCGGGCATGCTGTTGCGCATGGGGCCGGCCGCGGGGAAGAACTCGCGGAGGATGAAGTCGTCCATCGCCAGCATGTCCGCGTCCTGCCGACGCCGTGCCTCGAGGCCAGCATCGGCATCGGCATCGGCATCGGCATCTAAGGGTGCGAATCTCAGCACCGAGTCGGCCTGCCGGCCGTCCTTCATCCCGGGCCAGACGATGGTCACGGTCCCCGCCCGCCGGTCGAGCGTCTGCCTCGCCTCCGGCATGAACCGGGCCAGGCGCGGCAACGGGCGGGCGTCGTCGACGGCGGTCGCCGCCGGGGTCCGCAGGCGCTCGATCGTCGTGCCGCGCTCCGGCAGCACGTTCGGCAGGATGTCGCCACGGTGGACCCGACTGCCGTCCGGAAACCCTTCCCATCCGACGTCCGGACTCTGCCGGGCGTCGGTGAGGAAGATCGGCGTCGCCATCACCGCGCGGCGCGCCAGTTGCATGGCGGTGGCGTGGGTGACGTCCAGGACGTCCAGCGTGGCGCGGGCCTTGACGTCCTGCATGGTGGACATCCGGAAGACGGCATCCGCATCGACGGTGAACGGCTGCCCGCTCAGCAGGGCCTCCGTGAGCGCCAGCGTCTGCTGCGCGAAGGCACGGCCGATGGCGTCCGCCTGCGCATCCGCCTGCGCGTCAGGAGCAAGCCCGCGCATGCCCGCGACGGCGGCCTGCAGGCCATGCACCAGCGCCGCATCGGCGAGCGGCATTTCCATGAACTTGGTGAACTTCAAGCGCAGCTGCGAGGGCGTGATCGCCCGATCCACCACACCGATCGGCTGATCGCCCCAGACCACCTTTGCGGCCTGCCCGCTGTCGGCGGCACAGACGGCGGACAGCTTGACGTAGCCCTCGTGGAGGGTCGCGGGATCACGCCGCCAGAGGCCGTCCGCCAGCGATCGCGCGGCGTCCTGCAGCACGTGCTCCGACACCCCTTGCACCTTCGACAACAGGAACCGCAGCTTTCCCTGCACTGCCTCGACCACGGCATCCGGCGCGTTGCCATCCCGCTTGGCGATGCCGCCCGCGACCTGCGTCGCCCCCAACGTGCCGAACAGTTCGGAGAGCGGGCCGGCGCGGCCTGGCTGGACGTTGCGGGCCTCGTCACGGTCGATGGTGTGGACGCTGTCGATCCCGTAGGCATCGTCGAACTCCGCCGCGGGGTGCTTGTCGGTGCGGAGGATCTGTCCGGTCCCCGAATGCTTCCTGTAGAGCCACGTCGTCCCGGGCACGAACCGGCGGCTTTGCTCTCCCCGGAATCTCCGGGTCTTCTTCGATGGCGAACGGACGGCATCGAGGTCGTCGACCATCGTCACCGTCGCCGCATACGCGGTCAGTTCAACGTCTTCATGCAGCACCCCCTTGCTGATCGCGGCTTCCAGGAACTGCTCGGCATAGTCGCTGGCGACCATCGGCGCCACGAGCCCGCACCCGAGGAGCATGGCCTGCCGTGCCCTGGATCCCAGCTTCAAGCCCGCAACGAGCGTCGCCAAGCTGTCCGCCAGTTCGTCGGGCGTGAAGTCGGCGAAGACCTGCGAGCGCTTGAATTCATCGTGGCTGCCGTGGCCCTCGATCGTGATCTTCACGGGGAGGTCCGGTCGCACCTGTTCCAGCAGCTGTGCGCCATAGACGATGCGATGGTCCCCCAGGCGGTCCATCTGGATCCACACCACCTCATCGGGATGATTGCGGACGACACGCCGCGCGCCGCGGAGCATCGTCTTGTCGTCTTCAATCTGCACGTGCAGGCGCAGCTTCTTCCCGATCAACTCCCCTGCACCGTCCATGCCGTTCAGGGCATCACCCAGGCCTGCCCGCCAGGTCGACACCGCCGTGGCGGGCAACGGCTCGGCATAAGCCCCAAGGACAGCCTGCGTCTGACGAATGGCTCCGGTGTCGCGATACCAGCGGTCATTCACACGCTTGGCAAGCACCGCGTTGCTCGCGGTCAAGACGCCGTCCACCAGCTTCAGCTGGGACGGTGTCGCATTCTGCCGGGCGCCGACAACGTCGAAGAACGCGCTGACGATGAATTCATCCAATGCCTGGATGTCGGCGTCCTGCCCCCGACGCCCCTCGGCGCCGGCGCCCTCAGGGAGCGGCCGGAAGTGGAGCACCGAATCGGCCTGCCGCCGGGGCGGTTCTCCGCGCCAGGTGATCGTGATGGTGCCCTTGGCTCGATCGAGCGACTGTTTGGCCTTCGGCATGAAGTCCCTCAGCCTCGCCAGCGGCGCGGCGTCATCCACAGGACGAGAGAAGGGTTGACGGAGCCAAGCCAACGAGCCTCCCCGGTCCGGCAACAGCTCGGGAAGGAGATCGCCCCGATGGACGCGGCTTCCGTCCGCATGTTTCTCCCATCCTGGTGTCGACGCCGTGGTGGCGTCGCTCAGGTAGATCGGTTCGGCCATGATCCCCTGTCGCGTCAGATGCATGGCTGCGCCGTGCACGACTTCCAGGACGTCCAACGCCGTGGTGCCCGCCGGGCGTTTCAAGCCGGAGGGAGACAGCGCAGCCAGCTGGTCGACGTCGACGACGAACGGCCGGCCGGCCAGCAGCGCGTGGACAAGGTCGCCCGTCTGCTGGGCCAGCGCGATCCGGGCGGTGTCGTCCGGTGCGGAACCGGCGCGCATCGCCATCTGCTTCAAGGCCGCCCATCCGGCGTCGAGGGCACTCATGAACCCGGCCTCTGCGGCAGGCAGGAGCACCCCCTTCCTGAACGCGTCCAGCATCCGCGAAGGGAAACGAACGTCCTTCACCCAGCCTCGCGGGCGACCGTCCCAATCGACCGGGATCGTCGCGTCGGTATCGCAGTCATCATTCAGGTCTGCGAAGCCGTCGTACAACGCCATGGGATCCCTTCTCCAGAGCCCCTTGGCGATTTGTTTCGCGGTCGTAGAGAAGTCAAGCCCGGGATCCGCGTCCGTCGAGAGCGTTTGCTTCAACGACGCCTCGATGGCCTGGGTCAGCGCCGTCGGCACCGCGCCATCGAGCACGCCCATCCCCGACCGCTCCAGGACCTTGTCCAAGGTCCTGAACAGCTCCCTCAAGCTCCCGGCCGAACCCCATTGGCGGAACCTGTCCCGCGCCAGCTGCCGGTCGCCCCTGGATCCGTCAGCGTGGACGTGATCGTGTGTCCGCTCGATGGGACCGCCCCGGGCAACGGAAGACCTCAACGTGGTCGCCGGGTATTTGTCTGACTGGATGATCGCGCCGGTCAAAGGGTCCTTGCGGGAAATCCAGGTCACGCCGGGCTGATGCTCGAGAACAGGCGCACCGGGAAACTGCTGCGTTGACCGCGACAACAAGTCGTCTTCAAGACCGGGCGTCAACAACACCTCGCCGTACGACACGATCGTGGCACTGTCGGCCGTCAAGCCCTTGCGATCGGCCTCCTTCAGAAAATCGGCGCCGAAACTGTGGAGCACCCCGGGCGTCTCAAGCCTGCAGGAGATCAGCGCGACACGCTCCACCTTGGCCCTGAGCCGGAGATCCTGCTGGAGCGATGCCAGTCGATCCGCCAGCTCCGTCGAGGAGTAGCCCGCGAGCGTCTGGGCCCGGGTACGCAGATCATTTCTGCCGTGGCCGACGACTTCCAGTTTGATCGGCGTCTTGTCTGTCGCCCGTTCCAGCAGATGGCCCCCGGAGCGGACACGGTGCTCCCCATGCGGGTCGACCTGGATCCAGACGGCGTCATCGGGGTGGTCGATGATGCTCTGGACCGCGTAGCCCTGCCCGTCCTCTCCCGGCTCCATCTGCAGTATCAGGAGCAATCGGGAATTGACGCCGTCACCGTGGCTGCGGGGGACATAGCCGTCGGCGTGAAAAGCCCACTCGTCGACCGACGGGAATGGCCCGGGAGACAACGTCGGATTGAGCGCGTGCTGGACTTCCAGGAGCTTCTCGCGCCTCGTCGTCCACACGCCCGCCTTGCGCTCGGCAACCACGGCGCGTCCCGCCATCAGCTGGTCACCGTCGATTCGAATCAAGGCCGGCGCGGCGTTCACCGGCAGCGCGTCATAGGGCATGAATGCGCCGACGATGAACGTATCCAAGGTCCTGATGTCGATGTCCTGGCGCGCGCGGATGTCCGCCTCGCCACCCGCGTCGGCCCTTTTGAACTGGAGGGTCGTGGCGGCCTGACGACCGGACTTCGCCAGGGGCCATTCAATCGTGATGGTGCCAGCGGTCCGATCGATCGTCTGGCGCGCGAGCGGCATGAACGCCGCCAGCCGCGACAGCGGATTCGCATCGTCGATGTCGGCGGGTGGCGGCGATCGCATCCGATCGATCTCCGCCTTGCGCTCCGGCAGCAGATCCGGCAGGAGATCGCCGCGATGGATGGCACTTCCGTCCTGCTGGCGCTCCCATCCGGTTCCAGCGTCCTGGGAGATACCCGTCAGGTAGATCGGCGCCTCGACCACACCGTTGCGGGCCAGAGCCATCGTCGCGCCGTGCACGACCTCGAGCGAACGCAGCTGCGCGCGATGCACGTCGTTCGACGAGGCGCTCAAGACCTCCAGACGGTCCTTGTCGACGGCGAACGGACGTCCGCTCAGCGCGGACCTCAGCAGCGCCAGGGTCTGCTCGCTCAGGTGACGACGGAATGCATCGTTGAACGTCCGGCCGGACAGGTCGATCAACGCGCGTGAGCCGCCTTGCACGCCGGCCAGGAAGGCAAGTTCCCCGATGGGAAGCTCCAGGCGGGTCGGGTGTCTTGACAGCTCGGCGGAGGGCATCCTCACCTTGTCGAAGGCGCCGATCGGCAGATCATCCAACTCCCAGACACTCCGCTGCGGCGCGTACTCGCCGAACGCTTTGGACAGCGCGGCGAAGCCGTCGTACAACAGGTCCGGATCCGCCTGCCAGAGGCCGTCGGCGATCATCTTCGTCGCGGTCGCCCGGCCGCTGACGCTGCCTTCCGGCGCAGTCCCGCCGCATGCCTGCACGGCATCACGCACAGCCGCCGTGATCGCATCGGGTGTCTCGCCCAGGGGCGCCACCTGGCCATCAGGCACTTGCTTCAAGGTGCGCTTCAAGGTCGCGAGCACCTCGAACAACGTGCCGGCATGGCCTGGCAGACGGATGGCATCCGCTTCATCCACATCGTCCGAGAACACCACGGGTCGACGAACGTCGGTGCGACGCGGGGTGGCGATGATCCCGTCCTCGAAGCCCTGCGGGTGCTTGTCCCTGCGAACGACCTGCTTCGTCCCGGCATCGATATGGAAGCTGAAGGTTGCCTCCGGGCGGTGCACGCCCGACGGCGCATCGCCATGGGGCTGCGTGTGACGCGATCCGAAAGGCGAGAAGGCCACGTTTTCGGCGTAGGCGGTCAACGTCGCCGCCGGCCTCAGGAATCCGGCCTTGTCGGCGGCCAGCAGAAACTCGGTGGCGAAGCTGCGGGGAAAGACCGGCGATTCCTGCGTGCAGGAAAAGAGCGTGACCCGGTCGACGCGTCGGGGCAGCCTCAGTTCTCCGAGCGCCTTGCGCACGCGCGCGGCCAGCGCTCCGGCCGAATAGTCGGCCAGCGCCGCCTCGTCCAGATTCCCCAGCCTCGTGCCATGCCCGACGACGACGAGCTTGATGAGGCCGTCCGATGCGAGACCGCGGATCCATTCCTCGCCGTCGGCGATCCTGAATCCGCCGTCCCGATTGAGCTGGACCCACGCCGTCTCTCCGGCTTCCTTGCGCGTCAGGAGGCGGGCGTTGTAGTCGATCTCATCGTCTTTCTCCATCTGGAGGACGAGCGTCAAGCGTTTGCCGCCCTTCATGAACCGGGGCGGCGCGAGCGCCAGGCGCGCTTGGGTTCCCGGGAACGATCCTGGGATCCGGTCGTGCACCCAGAGCGTCCCGACCGCCCTCTTGATCGCGTCGGCATCGCCGACCCAGCGTCCCTCCTTCTCCGTCGCCACGCGCAGCTTGCCGACGAAGATCTCCTGGCCCTTCAACCGGATCTCGGGAGGCAAGCCGTTCTCCGGCTTGTCGACCACGCGAAGGAAGTGGGCCCGGATGAAGTCGTCGATCTGGCGGATCTGCCGGTCCTGGTGCAGGCGCTGCTGCGGTGTGGCGCCAGCCGGCAGCGGATCGACGTGCACGGCCGCCCTGAACGGCCGCTCGTCGATCGCCGACGCGCGCTCGCTGTCGAGCGCCAACGCGATGTCGATGCGCCCCTGCTCGCAGTCGAGTGTCTGCACCAGACGACGTTTGCCTCGCGTCAGCCCCTTCAACGGGGCCGCCGTGTCGATGGTCTGGTCGACGTCCCGCAGCGGCAGCGGCGGAGACATCGGCGCGCACAGCTCGTCGAGGAGGTCCGCGTCGCTGACAAGGAGCGACCCGCCGGAGAGTTCGCGCCACTCGCCCGACTCGCGCTTGAGCAGGGAAACGAAGCGCGGCGCCATCGACAAGCCGCGCCTGGCCAGGCGCTGCTGCATCAGGAAGGTCGCCCGCAGCGCATGCAGTCGATGCTGGTCCGCCGGGTCCGCCGACCGCGCCATGAACGTCACCGCGTCCGCATCGATGAGGAAGGGCTCCTTCAACACCGTGGCCCGCACCACCTGCGCCATCACCTGCGCCATCGCCACGCGCGCGCCGTCATCGGGCGTCGCGGCCAATGCCAGCATCCGCATCGCATCGGACATCGCGACGACGAACGCCAGCCCGTCGCGTTGCACCACAAGCGAGGTGCGCAGTTCCGGCCGGCCCCGCAGGTCGAGGTCGGACGCTTCGGCGAACCAGCCCGAAGCAACGTCCTCGAAAGCAAGACGTTCCTTCCGCGCGCCGCGCGTGATCTCGAAAGCCTCCGCCGTCTTCAGATACGCGTCACGGAGCTTGAGCGGATCCAGCTCGCGAAGACCCGCGACCAGGGTCTCGCCGGCCTCGCGCACGAGCGCGTCCGCCCGTGTCGCGAGCGCTTTCCCGAACTCGGCTTCGATCCTGTCGATCGCCGACTTCGACGCGGCGGCGGGGGTGGCTTCCGCCGCCACCTCCGCGTCGTGCGCCAGCACGTTCCACAGCGACGCGATCGCCGCGTCGGCCAGCCGCGGATCCTGCGCCATGGCGTCTTCCAGCCTGGGCAGATGCCGTCGCAGTTCCTGCGCGACCAGATCGAACAAGCCCGGATTCGGCATCGCGTGCAGCGCCTTGCTGTCCTGCGACGTCGCCTTGATCAGCGGGGTGTACGGCCACGGCGCGCGGCGCCAAAGCGGTGGTGTCCACGGCGCCGCGGGCGGCGACTTGTCGTCGAACGCGGTCGCGTCGTTCTGTGCGATGACAGAGGTCGAGGTCGAGGTCGAGGTCGAGGTCGAGGTCGAGGTCGAGGTCGAAGGGGTTTGCGCGTGGGAAGTCATGACGGCTGTCGCGGGGAATCCAGATCCCGCGTCAGTGGCAACCCCCGCCGCGCGGTTGTCAGGTTCGACGACGCTTGTCGCCGGAGAACCCGGGCCTCCGGCAACCGCACGCCACCGGACAACTACACTGCCGCCCGATGCTGAACCGCATTTCCTTCCGCCAGATGCTGCTGATCGGCTTCCTGTCGATCGCCGGCCTGCTCGCCGCCGCGTCGCTGGGCGGCCTGCTGACGCTCGAACGCCTGACGATGCAGAGCCGCGAGGCCGTCGTGCGCGCCGCGCGCATGAGCAGCGAGGTGCAGCAGCTCGGCGACCGGGGCGTCAGCATGGAGCGCGCCGCGCGGCAGTACGCCGTCCTGGAGGACCGCGCGCTGCGCCAGCGCTTCGACGAGGACGCCGCCGACGCCGAGCGCCTGCTCGCCCTGCTGCGCGCGCAAGGCCTGGCCCCCGCGCCGCTGGACGCCTGGAAGACCAAGCTCGCCGAAGTCCGCGCGCTGCTGGACACGCCCCGCGCGATCAATCCGCGCAAGCGCGAGACCGACCTGATGACGCGCTTCCGCGAACTCGGCGGCCTCACCGGCAGCCTCGCCGAGGACGTCCGCAGGCACGCCGAGACCAGCAACCGCGTGCTGCAGGACAAGCTCGAGAACGGCCGCGTGCTCCTGGGCCAGCAGGTGCTGGGCGCCATCGCCCTGGCCGCGCTGCTGTCGCTGGTCTTCGGCATCTTCCTGACCCGGCCGCTGCGCCACCTCGCCCGCGCCATCAAGGGCCTGGGCGAGAACCGCCTCGACGACCGCATCGAGATCCGCGGCCCCGCCGACCTGCGCGTGATCGGCCAGCGCCTGGACTGGCTGCGGCTGCGGCTGGCGGAACTCGATGCCGACAAGGCGCGTTTCCTGCGGCACGTCTCGCACGAGCTCAAGACCCCGCTGGCCGCCCTGCGCGAAGGCACCGCGCTGCTGGAGGACGAGGTCGCCGGCCCGCTCAACGACAAGCAGAAGGAAGTCGCCCGCATCCTGCGCGACAACACCGCCGTGCTGCAGCGCCAGATCGAGGACCTGCTGCGCTTCAACGCCGCCGCCTTCGAGGCCCGCGACCTCAAGCCGCAGCGCACCGAGCTCATGTCCCTGATCCAGGGCACGATCGATCACCAGCGGCTGCAGTGGCAGGCACGCGGATTGCACGTCAGCCTGTCCGGCGGACCGCTCGAGGCGGACGTCGACCCGGCCAAGATCGCGGCCGCGGTCGGCAACCTCCTCTCCAATGCGATACGCTTCGCCCCGCCCGGCGGCCGCGTCGACATCGACCTCGCGCGCCGGGACGGCCAGCTCACCATCGACCTGCGCGACGACGGTCCCGGTGTCGCCCCGGCAGACCAGGCCCGCATCTTCGAGCCCTTCTACCGCGGCGAACGCCAGCCCGAGGACGCGCTCAAGGGCACCGGCATCGGCCTGTCCATCGTCACCGAATACATCACCGCCCATGGCGGCCACATCGACCTGCTGCCCGCCGACCAAGGCGCCCATTTCAGAATCACGCTGCCATGCGCCCACACGCCCCGGTTCCTGAAATCCTCGAACGCATGACGACGCGCGGCCTGACGGCCGCCGGTGGCCGGGCCTCGCGGGTCGCCACCTCGGTCACCTCCTCGGTGGCCTCCTCGGTCGCTGCGCCGCTCCTGGCCACCCTCGTTGCGCTCGGCGCCGCCGGCTGCGCCCAGCAGCCGCCCCGCACCATCGTCAAGGAAGTGCGCGTGCAGGTGCCGGTGCAGGTGCCCGTCGTCGCGCCGACCGACAACGCCGCGCGCATCGTGCTCAACCTCAACGACCGGCTGCGCCAGATGAGCCCGCTCGAGCTCGCGCAGGAAGTCGCTCCGCGCGACGACGCCGCGCTGCCGCCCGGCAACGCGGTGCAGCTCGCGCTGGCGCTGATGTTCAGCCACGCCAACGGCGAGACCTTCCGCGCCCAGACGCTGCTCGACCAGGTCCTGCGCGACGCGCGCCCCGAGGCCGACGAATGGCGCCCGATGGCGCAGTTCCTCGTCGACCGCGTGGCCGAGCAGCGCCGCATGGAAGGCGAACTCGACAAGACCCGCCTGGCCCGCGACGACCTGCAGCGCCGCCTGGACGACGCGAACCGCAAGCTCGAGGCGTTGAAGGCGATCGAACGCAGCCTGGGCGGACCGCGCTCGGCCCTGGACAAGCCATGAGCGCCGCGCCGGGCCGTCCCAAGCCAGCGGACGAGGGGCTGACATGAGCGGTGGTGCGCGCCTGCTGATCGTCGACGACGACGCCGACCTGCTGAAGCTGCTGCAGATGCGGCTGGAAGCCGCCGGCTACGACGTCACCGCCGTCGGCAGCGCGGAGGCCGCGCTCGCGCAGATGGACGTGCAGCGGCCCGCGCTGGTGCTCAGCGACGTGCAGCTGCCCGGCATGGACGGCCTGGCGCTGTTCAACACGATCCGCGAGCGCCACCCCGCCCTGCCCGTCATCCTGCTGACCGCGCACGGCACCATCCCCGACGCCGTGGCCGCGACCGCGCAGGGCGTCTACACCTACCTGACCAAGCCCTTCGACGGCCGCGCGCTGCTCGACACCATTGCGCAAGCCCTGACCCTCACCGCCGTCCACCAGGACGACAGCCCCGACCAGCACTGGCGCGAGTCCATCGTCAGCCGCTCCAACGTGATGGCCGAGGTGCTGGCCGAGGCCCGGCTGGTCGCCGCCTCGCAGGCGCCGGTGCTGATCCGCGGCGAGAGCGGCAGCGGCAAGGAGCTGCTCGCCCGCGCGATCCACGCGGCCAGCCCGCGCGCCAAGCGGCCCTTCGTCGCCGTCAACTGCGGCGCGATCCCGGAGCCGCTGCTGGAGTCCGAGCTCTTCGGCCACGTCAAGGGCGCCTTCACCGGCGCGCTGGCCAATCACCGCGGCCTGTTCCAGGCCGCCGACGGCGGCACGCTGCTGCTCGACGAGATCGGCGACATGCCGCTGCCGCTGCAGGTGAAGCTGCTGCGGGTGCTGCAGGAGCATCAGGTGCGGCCGGTCGGCGCCAGCGCCTCGGTGCCCATCGACGTCCGCATCCTGTCCGCGACCCACCGCGACCTGGAGGCCGCGCTGGCCGAGGGCCAGTTCCGCGAGGACCTCTACTACCGCCTCAACGTCGTCAGCCTGACGCTGCCCACGCTGGACGAGCGCCGCGAGGACATCCCGCTGCTGGCGCAGCACTTCCTGCAGAAGCTCGCGGCCAAGTACGACAAGCGCGTCAACGGCTTCGCCCCGGAGGCGCTGAAGGCGCTGACCATGGCCACCTGGCCGGGCAACGTGCGCCAGCTCCACAACGTGGTCGAGCAGGTCAGCGCGCTGGCGACCTCGCCGCTGATCCCGCTCTCGCTGGTGCAGCGCGCGCTGCGCCTGCCCAGCATCGAAGTCCTGCCCTACGCCGAGGCGCGACAACGCTTCGAACGCGAGTACCTGGTCGGCCTGCTCAAGCTCACCGACGGCAATGTCGCCGATGCCGCGCGGCTCGCCGATCGCAACCGGACCGAGTTCTACCGCTTGCTGCAGCGCAACGGACTGGACCCCTCGATGTTCCGCGCCGACGGACCTGTCGCTGAATAGCGACAAGAAAAGTCCTTTCAAATCAAGCACTTGGAATAAGCGGCGGCAATCGCGTCGCCCTCCGGCGACAGAAATTCCCGTGTGCGGCACCGCACCAACGACGCAAGTCGTTGATTCATAACGAATTTCCCATGTGGCACAGGCCTTGCAATAGACCTGCCACATGAGAAATATTCACACCCCCTCCTCTCGGGTCCTCATCCAGGCGGCCAGTGCCCGCCTCCAGGCCGGCCAGCGTCGGTGGATGGGGTCGTTCCTCGGACTCGCGGTCGGTGCCGCGCTGCTGGCGACCACCGCCGCGGCGCACGCCTTCGGCTTCGACGAGGTGGCCGAGCGCGCCAAGGCGCTCGCGGCCAAGCCCTACGTCGCGCCGCCGGACACGCTGCCGGCCGAGTTGAAGAACCTCAACTACGACCAGATGCGCGACATCCGCTTCAAGCCGGCGCGCGCGCTGTGGCGCGAGGAGAAGCTGCCCTTCGAGCTGATGTTCTTCCACCTGGGCCACTACCAGACCCAGGCCGTGCGCATCAACGAGATCGTCGGCGGCCAGGCAAGACCTGTCCCCTTCCGGCGCGAGGACTTCGACTACGGCAAGAACAGCCAGCTGTCGCCGCAGAAGTGGGGCGACGTCGGCTACGCCGGCTTCCGCGCGCACTACGCGCTCAACAACGACAAGTACAAGGACGAGCTGGCCGTCTTCCTGGGCGCGAGCTACTTCCGCGTCCTCGGCGCCAACCAGCATTACGGCCTGTCGGCGCGCGGCCTGGCCATCGACACCGTCGGCGGCAAGGGCGAGGAATTCCCGCGCTTCACCGAGTTCTGGATCGAGCGCCCCGCGGCCGACGCCAAGTCGCTGACCGTGCATGCGCTGCTGGACTCGCAGCGCGCCAGCGGCGTCTACAGCTTCGTGATCAAGCCGGGCGCCGAGACGGTGGTCGAGACGCGCGTGCGCCTGTTCATGCGCTCGCCGGTCGCCACGCTGGCGCTGGCGCCGCTGACCAGCATGTACCTGTTCGGCGAGAACCAGCCGCAGAAGGGCGACTTCCGGCCCGAGGTCCACGACAGCGACGGCCTGATGGTCGCGAGCTCGACGGGCGAATGGATCTGGCGTCCGCTGATCAACCCGAACGGCACGCTGACCACCTCGTTCACCCTGCCCGGCGTGAAGGGCTTCGGCCTGATGCAGCGCGACCGCAAGTTCTCCAACTACGAGGACACCGAGGCGCGCTACGAGATGCGCCCCTCCGCCTGGGTCGAGCCGACCAGCGACTGGGGTCCGGGCCGCGTCGAGCTGATGTCGCTGCACACGCCCGACGAGACGCACGACAACATCGTCGCCTACTGGGTGCCCGCCAAGCAGCCGGCCGCCGGCCAGCCGCTGGACTACTCGTACCGCCTGCACCTGCAGGGCGAGCAGCAGCAGCGCCCGCCCGGCGCCTGGGCCGTGCAGTCGCGCACCGGCTACAGCTACGCCAAGCTCGACAAGAACGAGCAGCAGTTCATCGTCGACTTCGAAGGTCCGTCGCTGGCCGCGCTGCCGGCCGGCGCCGAGGTCAAGGCCGTCGCCAGCACCAACGGCAACGGCGAGGTCACCGAGGTCAACGCCTACCCGAACCCGGTCACCGGCGGCTGGCGCATGGCCGTCCGCATCAAGCAGCTCCGCCCCGGTCAGTCGACCGAGCTGCGCGGCTTCCTCCAGACAAAGCAACAGGTCCTCACCGAGACCTGGAGCCTGATTCTTCCTCCCCAGTGAAGGAGCACGACATGACCGCATCCCTGCCCACCGGCACTCTGCCCACTGGTGTCCTGCATCAGGCGGCTTCCGCGCCGGGTCCCGTCGGACCGAGCGCCCCGGCGATCAAGCGCGGCGCGATGGTGCCCCGCGCCTGGGGCCAGCGCCATCCGCCGGTCGACGCCTTGCCCGCCGCCCAGCCGCCCGAGGCCTGGGAAACCGCCGCGCGGAACCGCCGCAATGCGCTCAAGCTGTCCATCCTCGGCGCCACCGCGCTGGCGACCGGCGTGCTCTGGCAGACGCACCGCGGCTGGGCGTCCGATCCGTTCGCCTTCGCGCTGCAGTGCGTGCACCTGGGGCTGTTCGCGCTGCTGTTCGCCTGGGTCAGCGCCGGCTGCGTCACCGCGGTGATGGGCTTCTGGGTCATGCTGCGCGGCGACCGCCACGCCATCAGCATCAAGGACGCCGGCAATGACGCGCTGGGCGCCGACGCGCGCACCGCGCTCGTCATGCCGATCTGCAACGAGGACGTCACCACCGTCTTCGCCGGCCTGCGCGCCAGCTGCGAGTCGCTCGCGGCGGCCGGCGCGCTGCGCCTGTTCGACGTCTACATCCTCTCCGACAGCAGCGACCCCGAGTGCCGCACGCAGGAGCTGGCCGCCTGGGCCGAGCTGCGCGCGCAGTTCGCCGGCCGCGGCCGCATCCACTACCGCTGGCGCCAGCGCCGGGTGAAGAAGAAGGCCGGCAACGTCGCCGACTTCTGCCGCCGCTGGGGCCGCAACTACCGCTACATGGTGGTGCTGGACGCCGACAGCGTCATGAGCGGCGACTGCCTGCTGGGCCTGGTCCGTCTGATGGAAAAGCATCCGCGCGCCGGCATCCTGCAGGCCGCCAACCAGGTCTGCGGCCACGACACGCCGCACGCCCGCGCGCAGCAGTTCGCCAGCCGCGTGACCGGTCGCCTGTTCGCCGCCGGCATGCAGTTCTGGCAGCTGGGCGAGGCCCACTACTGGGGCCACAACGCGATCATCCGCGTCGAGCCCTTCATGAAGCATTGCGCCCTGGCCCCGCTGCGCGGCAAGGACATCATGTCCCACGACTTCGTCGAGGCCGCGCTGATGCGCCGCGCCGGTTACCAGGTGTGGCTGGTGGCCGACCTGCCGGGCAGCTATGAGCAACAGCCGCCGCATCTGCTGGCCGAGCTGCAACGCGACCGCCGCTGGTGCCAGGGCAACATCCAGAACGCCGGCCTGATCGCCGAACCGGGTCTGCACGGCGTCCACCGCGCGATGCTGGTCACCGGCGCCCTGTCCTACCTGGCCGCGCCGCTGTGGCTGCTGTACGTGGGCCTGGGCGTGCTGCTCTGGAACGTCGGCGGCAGCGAGGCCTTCCAGCCCTTCCTGGAAGACGGCTCGCTGGCCCCGGGCGTGGCCGCGCTGTGGTTCGGCACGATCGGCATGCTGGTGCTGCCGCGCCTGCTGTCGGTGGCCGCGCTGATCCTGCGCGGCGAGCAGTCGCAGTACGGCGGCTCGCTGAAGCTGGTGGCCTCCTGCGCCGCCGAGGCCGGCATGTCGCTGCTGCAGGCGCCGCTGCGGATGGTCGCCCACTCGATCTTCTGCGTGGTCGCGCTGACGGGCATCTCGCTGGACTGGAAGTCGCCCCCGCGGGCCGCCGAGGACGTGTCCTGGCGCGAGGCCTTCGCCGCCTACGGCCGCATCAGCCTGGTGACGCTGGCCATCACCGCGGTGATCGGCGCGCTCAGCCCGTCGACGCTGATCTGGATCGCGCCGATCGCCCTGCCGCTGCTGCTGGCCGCGCCGATCACGGTGCTGTCGAGCCGGGCCAGCCTGGGCGAGCGCATGCGTGGTGCCGGTCTGCTGGTGATTCCGGAAGAAAGCCTGACGCCGACGGTGCTGCGCAATGCGTGGGCCTATGGTCGCCAGGAGCGTCACCTCCCCGGCTTCGCCGACCTGCTGGCGAGCCGCCGCCTGACCGCGCTGGCGGCCGAGGCGATGGGTCGCCGCGATGTGGGCACGGGCCAGCGCGCCGAAGTGCGTGCCCGTCGACTGCATGAGCTGCAGGCGCAGCCGGGCGTCGTCGACGCGATGAGCAATGCCGACCGGATGCGCTTCCTGAGCGAGCCGCATCACCTGCTGCGCCTGGCGCAGCCGCTGCGTCCGTCGACACTCACCGAGGTCCGTCCGGACCTGCGACTGGCGGCCTGATCGACGAACGACGAAACGCCCCATCGGCCCGGGCGCCCGCCGACGAGTCATGGCGAAGGCGCGGCGCCCGGGACCGGTGGACGTGCGGCGACCGCAGCGCTCACCTCAAGAAGGTTTCAGCACTTCCACCGTCGGACTCCCTCTCCCGCTTGCGGGAGAGTGCGGGGGTGAGGGGCGCGCGCAGCGCGCGGGGTCCGGGCAGTCAAGCAGCACAGAGCGCTGACTTCGTCCCCCCGCTACATCGGATCCTTGTCATAGGTCCTGACCTCCTCCGGCAACCGGACCCAGCCGTGCATGCGGCAGGTATAGACCGAGTCCTGAGGCGGCGGAAAAGACGGATCCCCGAATCCCCCGACCGCCACGCCGACCGAGCCCTCCACCCCCTCCTCGGTGTGGAACACGTTGCTCCCGCACACCGGGCAGAAGTGGAAGCGGAACCGCGCGCCCTGGTCGCCGGCGCGGACGAACTCGGTCGCGATGCCGACCACCTCGTAGGGTTCTGCGAAGGCCGCCAGCGTCGCGAAGACGCTGCCGGTGCGGCGCTGGCACGCCAGGCAATGGCAGAGGCCGGTTCCCAGCGGCTCTCCCTGCACGACGATCTTCAATTGGCCGCAACTGCAAGAAGCGGTACGTGAAGCCATGCGATCACCTCCCTGGAAATCGTCAGTGGAGCGGCCATGCTAAGCGCTCGGTGGATGCGCTGGCTACAACTCTGAGACTTCGTTGCCACAGGGACATGATCGCGCGTCCCTGGAGCAAGGGATGCGGCCGGCCTCACGCCGGGAACGGCAGGCGCCGGATCCGCGTGTGCCCGTCAGCGCCGCCCTCGCAGGCGCGGTCCCGCTACTGCGGCTGCCGGTAGACCAGCACCTTGAGCGCGCGTTCCTCCGACACATCGGCGAAGGCCTCGGGATTGGCGACGCGCTCGATGAATCCGAGTTCCGGCGCTTCCGCGGCGATCGTCTCCCGCAGGAAACCGGTGCCCAGCTTGGGCGTGTTCAGGCACACGAGCGCATGGCCGCCGGGCGCGAGCAGCTCGGGCAGCTTGCGGGCGAGGCGCGCGTAGTCCTTGGCCGCGACGAAGCTGCCCTTCTGGTAGCTCGGCGGGTCGAGCACCACGAGGTCGTAGGGCGCGCCGCGGCGGATCTTTCCCCACGAGTTGAAGATGTCGTGCGCGTGGAAGGCGACGTGGTCCTGCACGCCGTTGAGCTGGTGGTTGCGCCGCCCGGTCGAGAGCGGTCCGCGCGCCATGTCGTAGTTCTCCACGGCGCCGGCGCCCGCGTGCCGCGCGACGACCGAGAAGGCGCAGGTGTAGGCGAAGAGGTTGAGCACCGAGCCGCCGGGATGCGCCTGCGCCCAGCGCCGCACCCAGCGGCGGCCTTCGGCCATGTCGAGGAAGAAACCGTGGTTCTGGCCGTGCGGCAGGTTGACGTGGAAGCGCACGCCGTCCTCCTCGACGACATGCTCGTCGGGCAGCGCGCCCGCCATCAGGCGGTTGGTGGGGCGGTTCTCGTCGCGGTGCTGGAAGAGCCAGTTCAAGGGCTCGCCCGGCGCGATCACGGCCCAGCGCGCGGCGAGGGCCTCGCCGATGCGGGCCAGTTCCTCGTCCGTGACCGGCGCGAAGCTGGTCAGCAGGAAAACCGGCGGATAGGCGTCCAGCGCCCACTGCTCGCAACCGGGAAACCGGCCGCCGCGGCCGTGGAAGACGCGGCAGGCGTCGGTGGGCCGCGCGAGGGCGGCGATGGCGTCGAGGAGCGCTTGCATGGGGGGATGGGGGGAAGGGGCGTCAGTGTAGACAGCCCTCGCGAGGTTCCTCGACGCCAAGGTGTATCGCATCCCCCCTCAAGCGGGATTGGTTTCCTTTGACGGCCAGATACAGTCCTGCCATCCACAAGAACAAGCGATTCCAGGGAGAGCGCCATGCCAAGTCAGGCGCAGAAGCACGCGCAGCCGTCGGACGTCCAGGTCCTGCTGCGGAAGGCGGCGATCGCCGTCGCGCTGACCTTGCCGGCCATCGCCGCGCAGGCGCAGCAGGTCTACAAATGGGTGGATGCCGAGGGCCGCGTCCAGTACTCGGAGCGCAAGCCGACCGAGCCCGGCGCCGCAGCCCGCGCCACCGAAC
>CAMPJJ010000033.1 GCA_946886855.1 uncultured Roseateles sp.
GTGGTAGAGCATCTCCACCATCGCCGAGCCGCCGACCAGCATCGTCAGCGCCGCGCCGGCCAGGCCCAGGTAGGACGGCCACAACGCGCGCAGCTTGCCGAAGGCCGCCAGCCGCAGGTTCATCATGATCAGCGAGGCGATGCCGCCCGGCGCGTACATCACCATGAACAGGAAGACCAGGCCGAGGTAGAGCAGCCAGGCCTTGGTGAGTTCCGACAGCAGCACGGTGGCCACGACCATCAGCACGGCGCCGATGATGGGCCCGAAGAAGAAGGTCGCGCCGCCGAGGAAGGTGAACAGCAGGTAGGCGCCCGAGCGCGCCGCGCCGACGACCTCGGCGTTGACGATCTCGAAATTCAGCGCCGACAGTCCGCCCGACACGCCGGCGAAGAAGCCCGCGATCAGGAACGCGAGGAAGCGCACCCACTGCGTGTCGTAGCCGATGAACTCGACGCGCTCGGGGTTGTCGCGCACCGCGTTGAGCATGCGCCCCAGCGGCGTGCGCGTGAACGCGAACAGCAGCGCCGTGCAGACGAAGGCATAGATCGCGATCAGGTAGTACACCTGGATCTGCGGCCCGAAGCTGATGCCCCACACCGCCTTGCCGACGACGCGGTTGGACGAGACGCCGCCCTCGCCGCCGAAGAACTCCGGCAGCATCAGCGACATCGACCAGATCAGCTCGCCCAGGCCCAGCGTGATCATCGCGAAGGGCGTGCCGGACTTCTTCGTCGACACGTAGCCGAACAGCGCCGCGAAGAACAGGCCCGCCAGGCCGCCGACGATCGGGACCAGCCCGACCGGCAAGGCCAGTTGGCCGGCACCGACGACGTTGAGCGTGTGGATCGCCAGGTAGGCGCCCAGCCCGGTGTAGACGGCATGACCGAAGCTCAGCATGCCGCCCTGCCCCAGCAGCAGGTTGTAGGACAGGCACGCGATGATGGCGATGCCCATCTGCGACAGCATGGTCTGCGCCAGGCTGCTGGTCCACATCAGCGGCGCCACCAGCAGCGCCAGGGCGTACAGGCCCCAGATCAGCCAGCGGCCGACGTTGTGCGGCTTGAAGTGGTAGCTCTCGCCGCGTGTCGCCCGGGCGTGGACGCGCGGCGCGCCGCCGGACGCGGCGGGAGTGCCGGGAGTGCCGGCATTACCGGGAGCGGCGGGACCGGAAGAAGAAGGCATGACGACGGACATCGGTCAGCCCTCCCGCGTGCCGAGCAGGCCCTTGGGCCGGAAGATCAGGATGAGCACCATCAGCAGGTAGGGCAGGATGGGCGCGACCTGCGCCAGCGAGAGCTTGAGCAGCGGGTAGCCGAAGGTGTCGGGGCCGAGCTGGAAGACCTGGGCCAGCGACGCGTCGACGGTCAGCGGCAGCGTCTGCAGCAGCCCGATGACCAGGGAGGCGACGAAGGCCCCGGCGAGCGAGCCGATGCCGCCGATCACGACGACCACGAAGATGATGGAGCCGACGAGCACCGCCATCGACGGCTCGGTGACGAAGGTGACGCCGCCGATGACGCCGGCCAGCGCCGCGAGCGCGCAACCGCTGCCGAACACCAGCATGAACACCCGCGGCACGTTGTGGCCCAGGGACTCGACCATCTCCGGATGCGTGAGCGCGGCCTGGATGACGAGGCCGATGCGGGTGCGCGTCAGCAGCAGCCACAGCGCCAGCAGCATGAACAGCGCGACCAGCATCATGAAGGCGCGCGTCAGCGGGAACTTGGAGCAGCTGGCCGCGGCGCACACGGCGGCCGGCGCATCGCCCCAGGCCAGCTGCAGCGCCTGGCCCGGCGCGTGGATCAGCGTGAAGGCCGCGCCCTGCAGCGAGGGCGGCGGCGGGAACGGGACCGCCGTGCGGCCCCACACCAGCTGGACCAGCTCCAGCACCACATACGACAGGCCGAAGGTGATCAGCAGCTCCGGGACGTGGCCGAACTTGTGGACGCGCCGCAGCGCGCCCCGCTCGAACAGGGCCCCGAGCCCCCCCACCACCAGCGGCGCGAGGAACAACGCGGGCCAGAACCCGATCCACCCGGCGATGGAGTACGCGACGTACGCGCCCAGCATGTAGAAGCTCGCATGCGCGAAGTTCAGCACGCCCATCATGCTGAAGATCAGCGTCAGGCCGGAGCTGAGCATGAACAGCAGCAGTCCGGAGGACAGGCCGTTCAGCAGGTTGATCAGGATCTGTTCCAAGAGTTCATCCTCTCAACATCCTCTCAGGGGCGCCGCATCGCGCGGCGCCGCCGCGAGCGGTCCGACGGACCGACTCGCGGTGCGCGGACGCAGGTCAGCTCGGACGCTTCATCTGGCAGGACGTCGGCGTCGAGCTCACATACGCGTCATAGGTCTTCACCGGCGCGAAGTTGAAGCCGGTGTTCTCCACGTTGTACGGATGCTTGGCGTCGACCTTCTCCCAGCGCGAGATGTAGATCGGCTGCTGCAGCTGGTGGTCGCCCTTGCGGATCTCGACGTCGCCGTTGAAGGACTTGAACTTCAGGCCTTCCAGCGCCGCGGCCACCTTCACCGGGTCGGTGCTCTTGGCCTTGGCCATCGCCGCGCCCAGCGCCGAGTAGATGTGGATGACGCTGCCGGTGTAGAAGTCGTCGTTGAACTTGGCCTTGAACTCGTTGGCCCAGGCGTCCATCTGGCCGCCCATGTTGTTGTAGTTGTAGGCGGCCTGGTAGACGCGTCCCGCGCCCGCGGCGCCGATGGCCGTCGGCGTGCCGGTGACGCCGGCGTAGTAGGTGTAGAACTTGCCGTTGTAGCCGGCCTCGGAGGCGGCCTTCACCAGCAGCGCGAGGTCCGAGCCCCAGTTGCCGGTGATCACCGTGTCGGCGCCGCTGGCCTTGATCTTGGCGACGTAGGGCGCGAAGTCGCGCACCTGGGCCAGCGGGTGCAGGTCCTCGCCGACGATCTGGACATCCGGCCGCTTCTTGGCCAGCCCCTCCTTCGCGTACTTCGCGACCTGGTGGCCGTGCGCGTAGTTCTGGTTGAGCAGGTAGACCTTCTTGACGTCGGGCTGGTCCTTCAGGAAGGTCGTGATCGCCTCCATCTTCATCGACGTGTCGGCGTCGAAACGGAAGTGCCAGTAGCTGCACTTGCTGTTGGTCAGGTCCGGGTCCACGGCCGAGTGGTTGAGGTACACCACCTCCTTGCCGGGATTGCGCTCGTTGTGCTTGTTGACGGCGTCGATGATCGCCAGCGCCGCGCCCGAGCCGTTGCCCTGCGTCACGTAGCGCACGCCCTGGTCGATCGCGGACTTCAGCGCGTTGAGCGACTCGGCCGGGCTGAGCTTGTTGTCGATCGGGATGACCTCGAACTTCACGCCGGCCGGGTTGGTGGCGTTGAACTTCTCGGCGAAGAACTGGAAGGACTTGACCTGGTTCTGACCCACCGGCGCCATCAGGCCCGACAGCGGATCGATCCAGGCGATCTTCACCGTCTCGCCCTTCTGCGCGTAGGCGCCGGTGGCTGCCGTGACGGCGAAGGCGGCGACCGCGATGGCGCGGGCCACGGGACGGACCGGCGAGGAAATCGAACGCGTGCTGTGCTTGCTCATGCTTGTCTCCTGATGTGCTTTGTGTGTGTGCAAGGCGGTGAAGCGGCGGGTACGACGGACCGCAGCGGACTGCGGTGAACTGCGGAGAGGAAAAACGGTGGCGGACCTCCTGCGGCTGCAGCGGGACCGGCAGGCTCAGCAGCCCGGCAGCTTGTGGCCCTTGAACTGCTCGCGCAGCTTGAGCTTGAGCATCTTGCCGGTGGCGGTGTGCGGGATCTCGTCGACGAACACGACGTCGTCGGGCACCTGCCACTTGGCGATCTTGCCCTCGTAGAAATCGATGACCGCCTCGCGGGTCAGCGCCGCGCCGGCCTCGGTGGGCTTGCGCACGACGACGAGCAGCGGCCGTTCATCCCACCTCGGATGCGCGACGGCGATGACCGCCGCCTCGTGCACGGCGGGATGCGCCATCGCGATGTTCTCGACGTCGATCGAACTGATCCATTCGCCGCCGGACTTGATCACGTCCTTGCTGCGGTCGGTGATCTGCATGAAGCCGTCGGCATCGATCGCGGCGACGTCCCCGGTCGGGAACCAGAGGCCGGCGTCGCGGCCGTCCTCGCCGGTGACGCGGATCAGCGGCGAGCCTTCATGACCGAAATAGCTGTCGATGACCCACGGGCCGCGCACGACCAGGTTGCCCGAACTCTTGCCGTCCCAGGGCAGCGCGCGGCCGCCGTCGTCGACGACGGCCATGTCCACGCCATAGATCGCCTTGCCCTGCTTCTCGAGCAGGCGGCGCTGCTCTTCCCTGGGCAGCTCGAGCTGGCGGCTGCTGAGCCGCGACAGCGTGCCCAGCGGCGACATCTCGGTCATGCCCCAGGCGTGGATGACGTCCACGCCGTAGTCGTCCATCAGCGTGCGCAGCATCGCCGGCGGGCAGGCGGAGCCGCCGATCACCGTGCGCTTGAAGGTCGAGAACTTCAGCCCGTTGGCGCCGACGTAGTTCAGCAGCCCCAGCCACACGGTGGGCACGCCGGCGCTGAAGGTGACCTTCTCGGTCTCGAACAGCTCGTAGAGCGACTTGCCGTCCAGGTGCGGTCCCGGCAGCACCAGCTTGCAGCCGACCAGCGCGGTGCTGTAGGGCAGCCCCCACGCGTTGACGTGGAACATCGGCACCACCGGCAGGATCACGTCGCGTCGCGAAGCGGCCATCGCATCCGGCAACGCCGCGCCGTAGGCATGCAGCACCGAGCTGCGGTGGCTGTAGACGGCGCCCTTCGGATGGCCGGTCGTGCCGCTCGTGTAGCAGATGCTGGAGGCGGTGTTCTCGTCGAACTCCGGCCACACGTAGTGCCCGTCCTCGGCGTCGACGAGTTCCTCGTAGCAGCGCAGGTTCGGGATCGAGGACTCGGCCGGCATGTGGGCGCGGTCGCTCATCAGGATGAAGTGGCGCACCTGGCCGAGCTGCGGTGCGATCTTCTCGACCAGCGGCAGGAAGCTCAGGTCGAAGCACAGCGCGCGGTCGTCGGCGTCGCCGGCGATCCACGCGATCTGCTCGGGGAACAGGCGCGGGTTGATCGTGTGGCAGACCAGGCCGGAGCCGGAGGAGCCATAGTAGATCTCGAGGTGGCGGTGGCCGTTCCAGGCCAGGGTGCCGACGCGGTCGCCGGCCTGGAGCCCCAGCCGCGCGAAGGCCTGCGCAAGCTGCCGGGCGCGGAACTCGACCGCGCCCCAGGTGGTGCGATGCAGGTCGCCTTCGACCCGCTTGCTGACGATCTCGGTGTCCCCGGAATGGCGCGCCGCATGCTGGATCAACGATGAGATCAGCAAGGGCATCGCCATCATCTGGCCCATCAGTGCCATGTCGTCTCCTGGATATTGTTGCCGGCGTCTCTCGGCTGCCGGACCGCGCGGAACGCGATCCTGCAGGCACACGGACGCCTTGATGCCGGCTGTTCGACCCAGTCTATCGACCGCTCCGACCGCCTCGCGTCACCCTAGTGACGCAGCGGCGTTTCAGGCATAGGGGATTACACGGGACCGTTGCGCGCGCAAGCTCTCTTGGCAGCGTCACGACGCGATGCTCAGAATCGGTGCGTCCAGGCCTTCACTTCGAAAAACCAGAACCCAGCAGGAGACAGCGATGCGGCTCAACGACCTTTCCCTGACCAGCAAGCTCAACGGCGCGATCGTGCTCTTGATCGCGGCGATGCTCGTGGTGGGCCTGTTCACGCTCTGGCGCGGCGACCGCATCACCAGCGAATCGACCGCGACCATCAACGCGGCGCAGGACATCATCCGCAAGTCCGTCCAGTGGCAGGGCATGACGCAGACGGCGGTGGCGCGCAGCATGGCCAGCGCGATCAGCTCGGACCCGGCGGTGGGCGAGCTGTTCAAGGCCAACATCGCCAACGATGCGCCCGAGGTCGCCAAGCTGCGCGAGCAGATCTCGGCCGAGGCCAGGCGTCCGGAGGACCAGGCCAAGCTCAAGGAGATCGTCGGGCTGGGGCAGACGCTGCTCGCGGCCAGCAAGAAGGCGCGCGAAGCCGGCGCGGCCGGCGATTGGAGCGCCACCAGCCGCATCGTGCAGAACGAGTACGTGCCCTCGGTGAAGGTCTACCTCGATGCGATCGGTCAGTTCGTCGCGATGCAGGAGGACCACGCGCAGGAAGCCCGGCAAGCTGCGGCGGACGCGCGGGCGGCGCTGCGCTGGCAGGCGGGGTTAGGCGCGATCGTGATCGCGGCGGTGGGGCTGTTCACCGCGTGGCTGCTGAGCCGCGCGATCGTGGTGCCGATGGCGCAGGCGGTGAAAGTCGCGGAGGCGGTCGCGGCCGGCGACCTGCGCTCGCAGATCCACGTCGACGGCCGCGTCGACGGCCGCGTCGACGGCCGCGTCGGCAGCCGCGACGAGACGGGACAGCTGCTGGGCGCGCTGCAACGGATGAACGAGAGCCTCACCCGCATCGTCGGTCAGGTGCGGATGAGCAGCGACTCGATCGCCACGGGCACCGGCGAGATCGCCAGCGGCAATGCCGACCTGTCGCAGCGGACGGAGGAGCAGGCGTCCAACCTCGAGCAGACCGCGGCGTCGATGGAAGAGCTCACGGCGACGGTGAAGCAGAACGCGGAGACCGCGCGCATGGCGACACAGCTCGCGCAGAGCGCGTCGACGGTCGCGGCTGAAGGCGGCGAGGCGGTGCAGCAGGTGGTGGCGGTGATGCGTCAGATCGACGAGAGCTCGCGCCGCATCACCGACATCATCGGCACCATCGACGGCATCGCCTTCCAGACCAACATCCTCGCCTTGAACGCGGCCGTCGAAGCGGCGCGCGCAGGCGAGCAGGGACGCGGCTTCGCCGTCGTGGCCAGCGAGGTGCGCGCGCTGGCGCAGCGCAGCGCGGCGGCGGCCAAGGAAATCAAGACGCTGATCGGCGACAGCGGCACCAGGGTCGAGGCCGGCACCCGCCTCGCCGGCTCGGCCGGCGAGACCATGGGGCAGATCGTCGAGCAGGTGAAACGCGTCTCGGACCTGATCGCGGAGATCAGCCACGCCAGCGTCGAGCAGAGCCAGGGCATCGGCCAGGTCGGCGACGCCATCACGCAGCTGGACCAGGTCACGCAGCAGAACGCCGCGCTCGTCGAGGAAGCGGCCGCGGCGGCGGAGAGCCTGAAGCACCAGGCCGCCCAGTTGAACCAGGCGGTGGCGGTCTTCAGGCTCTGAGGGTCAGAGCTTGCGGCCTTCCGGCAGCTCGATCTTGACCTCGAGGACTTCGAGGTCGTCCTGGCGCTCCATGTGGACCTTGATGTCGTCCGGGTTGATGGAGACGTACTTCGAGATGACCGCGAGCAGCTCACGCTGCAGTTGCGGCAGGTAGTCGGGGCTCGCGCCGCGACCGTTGCGTTCATGGGCGAGGATCAGCTGCAGGCGCTCCTTGGCAACGCTGGCAGTGCTTTTCTTTTCGCCCAGGAAGAAGGACATGAATCCCATGGTCTCTCCCTTGGGTGTCAGCGGCTGAACAGACGCTTGAAGAAGCCCGGCTTGACGGCCTCGACGAAACGCATCGGCTTGTCCTCGCCCAGGAAGCGGGCGATGACGTCGGCGTAAGCCTCGGCAACATCCGTTCCCTTCATGTGGATCGCCGGCAAGCCCTGGTTGGACGCCTGCAGCACCACTTCGCTTTCCGGGATCACGCCGATCAGCGGCGTGCGCAGGATCTCGTGGATGTCCTCCAGCGACAGCATCTGCCCGCCTTCGACCCGGTTGGGGTTGTAGCGCGTGATCAGCAGGTGTTCCTTGACGGGCTCCTTGCCTTCGATCGCACGTTTGGTCTTGCTGTTGAGCATGCCCAGGATGCGGTCGCTGTCGCGCACCGAGGAGACCTCGGGGTTGGTCACGACCAGCGCCTCGTCGGCGTAGTGCATCGCCATCAGCGCGCCCGTCTCGATGCCGGCCGGCGAGTCGCAGACGATGAAGTCGAACTCCATCGCCTTGAGCTCTTCCAGCACGCGCTCGACGCCTTCCTGCTTCAGCGCGTCCTTGTCGCGCGTCTGCGAGGCCGCCAGGATGAAGAGCTTGTCCAGCTGCTTGTCCTTGATCAGGGCCTGGCTCAGCTTGATCTCGTCGTTGATCACGTTGATCAGGTCATACACGACGCGGCGTTCGCAACCCATGATCAGGTCGAGGTTGCGCAGGCCGACGTCGAAGTCGATGACCGCGGTCTTGTAGCCGCGCATCGCGAGGCCGGTGGCAAAACTGGCGCTGGTGGTGGTCTTGCCGACGCCGCCTTTGCCGGAAGTCACCACAACGATCTTGGTCATGGGGCTGGGTCCTTTTTTTCAGAGTGTCTGGTGGGGGATGGTCCGCGGGCTCAGTTGCCCAGCGGCTCCATCAGCAGCTTTTCGCCGTCGAGCCGGACCTGCGCGGCCTTGCCGCGGACGTTGTCGGGCAAGGGGTTCTCGCTGGTGCGGTAGATGCCGGCGATGGCGATCAGTTCGGCTTCGAGCTGCTGCGCGAAGATGCGTGCGTCCGTGTTGCCGCGCGCGCCGGCGATCGCCTTGCCGCGCAGCGGCGCATAGACGTGGATGCTGCCGTCGGCGATGACCTCGGCGCCGTGGTTCACCGCCGCCAGCACGACCAGGTCGGCGCCCTTGGCGTAGACCTGCTGGCCGGAGCGCAGCGGCTTGTCGACGTAGACGGTCTTCGTCTCCGTCGGCACCGGGACTTCCACCGGGCGCTCGACGACGACTTCCTTGATCACCTGCTGGACGACCGTCTCGACGCGGGGTTCACGCGACTCGCGCTCGGCGCGCACCGGCAGGTCGGGGGCCTCGGCCAGACCGAGTTCGGCCGCCCGCGCCAGTTCCGCGGCGTTGGCGCCGACCACGCCCACCGGTTGCAGGCGGTGTCGACGCAGCAGCGGCAGCAGCGCGGCAATGTCCACGCGGGCCGCCGGCACGGCGGCCTCCGCGGACGCGTCCACGGGCGTCTCGGCCTCCAGGCTCAACTGGCCCTGGCCGTCGATCGCCGGCACCGTGGCCTGCGCCACGCCCTGGCCGGGGTCGACCGGATCGGTTACCGCGTTGGCGGCCGCCGGCAACTGGCTCAGGTCGAGCAGCAGCGGATCGTGGTGGAACGCGTCGGGCGTCTCGCCCAGCTTGGCCTGGAGCTCCGCGTCGAGCGCGGCCGGATCGGCCGTCTTCAGGACGAGGGCGAGCAGGCTCAGCGAGGCGCTCTTCAGTTCAAAAAGTTCCGGGGACTTGCCGGCAGCCGACCGTCCCGATGAATTGCCCGCCACTGCCTGCGTCATGAAAGAAATGAGGAATGCGTTTGCAAAGTCGCGGATTTTAGCGGTGCGCGACGCCCTCCCTTTAGGGGCCTGCCCAGCCCGTGCGTTCCCGAAACCCGTCAGCCACCCGTCGGGGCCGGTCATGTCGCTCCCACGCCTCGTCACAGACCGGCCGCAGATTGCCTCAATTTCGAGCAAACCACTGGAATACCGCTCGTGACAAGCACTTGCACGCGTCATCGCCAAGTGACACACATGCTTGTCCACAGGGGCGGGGGATAGATCCTCCGTTCGGAGGGGCGGGCTGGCCACCGTGCGGTCGCCTCTTCCGGCGTCATCGGCGGGTTGTCAACCCAAAATTCAAGGGGGCGGGGCTTGACTTATCCCCATTCAGCCGCTCCACCGACCCCACGGACCCTGCTGTTGCATCGCAGCTGCTCGTTTTCCCGGGACATCGCTAACTCGTTGATTCATATGGAGCGATTTCGCTTGCCCGGAAATGAGGCACGGAACCTCGGGGGGCCGTCGATCAAGGGTTTAGAGCCATCGCCGGCAAGTTTCCCACACAGTTATCCACAGTCTCGGTGGATAGCTTTCCGGGGTCTTTCAAATCAAGCATTTAGCGCACTTGCTTGAACCGCCGGACGAGGTCGGACGCCCCTTCGGCGGGACGCCGAGGGAGGTCTGGACCGTGCGACAGGGCCCCGATCCGTTACAAGTCCGGTCAGATCTGCCGATCGTCGACTCGCCCAAGCGTGCGCATGTCGTCATGCATGCACCAGCGCGCGTCATGAATCCGACATCCGGGGCGAGCAGCGTTTGCGCGGGCGGCGAAATCGGGGGGCGGCAAGGCCAATGACAGGTGGGCAAGTCGCGGGCCCGCTAGAGTCCCTGACTTGTTTCGGCGTGGTCGCTGTTTTCCGATGGTTGCGATGTGCCGGCTGCAGGCCGGCGAAAGGTTGGCGATGGGCATCCGGTCCTGGTTCCGCAAGGAATGGTTTCTGCTGGCGCTGGTCGGCGCGGTGGCGCTGGCCAGCTTCTGGCCCGAGCTGGGCCGCAGCGGCGGGCTGCTCCGGCTGGAGATCGTCAGCAACTGGGGCGTGGCGCTGGTGTTCTTCCTGACCGGGCTGGGCCTGTCCGCCGCGGCGCTGCGCGACGGCGCGCTGAAGTGGAAGGTCCACCTGCTGGTGCAGCTCAGCACCTATGCCCTCTTCCCGCTGCTGTGGTGGGGCTTCAGCGCCCTCTTCAGCCGCTGGCTGCCGCAAGACCTGGCCCTGGGCTTCGCCTACCTCTGCGCGCTGCCGTCGACGATCTCGTCATCCGTCGCCATGACCGTGCTGGCCCGGGGCAACGTGCCGGCCGCGATTTTCAACGCCAGCGTGTCCAGCCTGCTCGGCATCGTGCTGACGCCGCTGCTGGTGGCGCTGATGGCCGGCACCAGCGGCGCGACGCTGCCCTTCGGCGAGGCGGTCTGGAAGCTGACCCAGCTGCTGCTGCTGCCGCTCGTCGCCGGCCAGTTGCTGCGCCCGCTGCTGCTGGGCTTCTACACGCGCCACAAGTCGCGGATCACGTTGATCGACCGCTGGGTGATCATCCTGCTGGTGCTGTCGGCGTTCAGCGACTCGGTGGCCTCGGGCCTGTGGCGTGACCACGGCGCGGAGCTGCTGGTCAAGGCCGCCCTCGGCGCGGCGCTGTTCCTGGCCGTCGTCATCGTGCTGAGCCGCCTGGCGGCCCGCGCGATGGGGCTGTCGGTGGAGGACGAGATCGCCGCGGTGTTCTGCGGCTCGAAGAAGACGCTGGCCTCCGGCGTGCCGATGGCCAAGCTGCTGTTCGGCGCGCATCCGGCGGTCGGCGTGATCGTCCTGCCGATCATGTTCTATCACCAGCTGCAGCTGATCCTGTGCTCGTGGCTCGCGCAGCGCTACGCGGCGCGCCCAACCCCCGCGCCAGGCGCCTAAAATGGCCGGTTCCCCCCGCGTGACCGCACGGCCCATCCAGGCGCCGGGCGCGGGGAGGAGAAACGCAGCCCCGCAGGCTGCCCAAAAAGCAGGCTCCTCAGCGCCATGACACGCAAGATCTTCGTCACCACCGCCCTCCCGTACGCCAATGCGAATTTCCACATTGGCCACATCATGGAGTACACCCAGGCCGACATCTGGGTGCGCTTCCAGCGGATGCAGGGCAGCGAGGTGCACTTCGTCTGCGCCGACGACGCGCACGGCGCGCCCATCATGATCGCGGCCGAGAAGGCCGGCAAAAGCCCGCAGCAGTTCGTCGCCGACATCGCGTCGGGCCGCCAGCAGTACCTGGACGGCTTCCACATCAGCTTCGACAACTGGCACTCCACCGACGGCGCGGAGAACCACGAGCTGTCCAAGGAGATCTACCGCTCGCTGCGCGCCAACGAGCTGATCGCCGTCAAGACCATCGAGCAGTTCTTCGACCCGCAGAAGTCGATGTTCCTGCCCGACCGCTTCATCAAGGGCGAGTGCCCGAAGTGCGGCGCGAAGGACCAGTACGGCGACTCCTGCGAGGTCTGCGGCGCGGTCTACACGCCGACCGAGCTGAAGAACCCGTTCTCGGTGCTGACCGGTGCGACGCCGGTCATGAAGAGTTCGGAGCACTACTTCTTCAAGCTGTCCGACCCGCGCTGCGTCGAGTTCCTCGAGCAATGGACGCAGGCGCCCGGCCGGCTGCAGCCGGAAGTGCTCAACAAGATCAAGGAGTGGTTCACCAAGGACGAGGACGGCAACGGCGGCCTGGGCGACTGGGACATCAGCCGCGACGCGCCCTACTTCGGCATCGAGATCCCCGACGCGCCGGGCAAGTACTTCTACGTCTGGCTGGACGCGCCGATCGGCTACCTGGCCTCGCTGAAGAACTACTTCGCCAAGACCGGCCGCGACTTCGACGCGTTCATCCAGGACGAGTCCACCGAGCAGATCCATTTCATCGGCAAGGACATCACCTACTTCCACACGCTGTTCTGGCCGGCGATGCTGCACTTCAGCGGCCGCAAGACGCCCAACCACGTGTTCGTGCACGGCTTCCTCACCGTGAACGGCGGCGAGAAGATGTCCAAGAGCCGCGGCACCGGCCTGGATCCGCTGAAGTACCTGTCGCTGGGCATGAACCCGGAGTGGCTGCGCTACTACCTGGCCGCCAAGCTCAACAGCCGGGTCGAGGACGTCGACTTCAATCCCGAGGATTTCGTCGCCCGCGTCAATTCGGACCTGGTCGGCAAATACATCAACATCGCCAGCCGGGCGGCGGGTTTCCTGTCCAAGCGCTTCGGCGGCCAGCTGTCGGCGGACGTGGGGGTCGAGGGCCGCGCGCTGCTGGACGGCCTGCGCGCGCACAAGGGGACGATCGTCGAGCTCTACAAGACCCGCGAGTTCGGCAAGGCGCTGCGCGAGATCATGCTGCTGGCCGACCGCGTCAACGAGTACGTGGACCAGAACAAGCCCTGGGACCTCGCCAAGCTCGAGGGCAAGGACCAGGTGCTGCAGGACGTCTGCACCGTCTGCATCGAGGCCTTCCGCCTGCTGTCGATCTACCTGAAGCCGGTGCTGCCGGCGCTGGTCGCCAAGGTCGAGGCCTTCCTGCAGGTCGCGCCGATGAGCTTCGTCGACGCGGACCGCGCGCTGGGCGCGCACCGGATCGGCGGCTACGAGCACCTGATGCAGCGCGTCGACCCGAAGCTTTTGGAAGCGCTGTTCGAACCGCCCGCCCCGCCCAAGGTCGTGCCGGGCGGCGAGGAGCTGGCGCCCGAGATCAAGATCGACGACTTCGCCCAGGTCGACCTGCGCATCGCCAGGATCGTGAAGGCGGAACTGGTGGACGGCTCGGACAAGCTGCTGCGCCTGACGCTGGACGTCGGCGAGGGCCGCCTGCGCAACGTGTTCAGCGGCATCCGCAGCGCCTATCAGCCGGAGCAGCTCGAAGGCAAGCTCACGGTGATGGTCGCCAACCTGGCGCCGCGCAAGATGAAATTCGGCGTGTCCGAAGGCATGGTGCTGGCCGCCAGCCACGCGGACGAAAAGGCGAACCCCGGCATCTTCGTGCTGGAGCCCTTCCCGGGCGCACAGCCCGGCATGCGAGTTCGCTGACCCCCCCTACCGGCTGACGCCGGCCCCCTCCAGGGGGCGAGCCCGAAGGCCCGGCGGAGCCGGCGCCTCGGACTCCGCCTGGTCAATACCTTAAGATTCACGCTCACCCACGAGATTCCGCCATGCCGCTGTTCTGGAAGAAATACGAATCCGAAGTCACGCAGTTCATCAATGAACTGAAGTCCAAGAAGCCGACGCTGGAAGCCGAACAACGCGCCGGCCGGGCGCTGCTGTGGGACCGCGAGCAGGACCGCCAGGCGCAGTCGGGCTACAACGACGCGCGCGTGTCGCAGCAGCCCTACGTCTATCAGACCAAGTCCGAGTGACCTGACGCCGCCGGTCTGACCGACCTCGCCGCTCGACCGTCGTTCCCTGCGTGAGCAACGCCGACGACCCTCGCGACACCGCCCTGACGCTGCCGGACCCACCGGCGGATCAGGGCGGCGACGCTTCCACGCCTGAAGCGGTCGACCATGTCGCCGTCGCCCGGCTGTACGGCGAACCGCTGTTCGCCATGCCGCAGGACCTCTACATCCCGCCGGATGCGCTGGAGGTGTTCCTGGAGGCGTTCCAGGGGCCGCTGGACCTGTTGCTGTACCTGATCCGCAAGCAGAACTTCAACATCCTCGACATCCCGCTGGCCGAGGTCACGCGGCAGTACCTCAGCTACGTCGAGCAGCTGCGCAAGCACAACCTCGAACTGGCCAGCGAGTACCTGCTGATGGCCGCGATGCTGATCGAGATCAAGTCGCGGATGCTGCTGCCGCCCAAGAAGACGGACGACGGCGGCGAGCCCGAGGATCCGCGCGCGGAACTGGTCCGCCGGCTGCTGGAGTACGAGCAGATGAAGCAGGCCGCGCTGCGGCTGGACCAGATGCCGGTGCTGGGACGGGACTTCCTGCGGGCGCAGATCCACATCGAGCAGTCCCTGGCGCCGCGGCTGCCGGACGTGCATGTCGACGACCTGCGCGCCGCCTGGGCGGACCTGATGCGCCGCGCCAAGCTCAACCAGCACCACAAGATCTCGCGCGAGCAGTTGTCGGTGCGCGAGTACATGTCGCACCTGCTGCGCCGATTGCAGGGGCAGCGTTTCGTCGAGTTCGAGGACCTGTTCGAGCTGGACAAGGGCACGCAGGTGGTGGTCGTGTCCTTCATCGCGATGCTCGAACTGGCGCGGGAGCGCCTGGTCGAGATCACGCAGGCGGAAGCCTTCGCGCCGATCTACGTGCGGTTGGCCTACTCGCCCACTTGAGCGCCCACTCGAGCGCCCACCTGAGCGCCGACCAGCGCGCCGACCAGCGCGCCTGACCATGCAAAACGCCGGGTCGTGCCCGGCGTTGCTTGTTCCTTGCCCGCGGCGGGCGGCAGCCCCGACCTCAGCGGAAGGTGGTGAACGCGGCGTTCGGTTGCCGCTGGACCATCTGCCCGACCGCCAGCACGGCCTGCGTGCGCGAGCTGACGCCCAGCGCCTTGAGCA
Source organism: uncultured Roseateles sp. (assembly GCA_946886855.1). Next base: position 14,881 of record CAMPJJ010000033.1, read on the forward strand.
CCGCGGCGACGTGGTCCTTGATCGTCTCGACCGACACGCCCAGCTCGCGGGCGATGATCTTGTTCGGCTTGCCCTGCAGCAGCAGCGCCAGCACATCGGTCTGGCGCGGCGTGAGTTGCAGGCTTTCGAGCCCGGCCGTGGTCTGGTAGCCGGCCTGGCTGGCCAGCGCCTGGACCTGCTGCAGCTTGGCGCCGTTCGGCGTGGCTTCGGCGACGGCGACCGGCTCCGGTTCCGGCGGCGCGTCCGAACCCAGCGACATCGGCGGCACGTAGATCCCGCCCGACATCACCAGCTTCAGCGCCTGCGCCAGCACGTCGTTGCCGGTGCGCTTGGGGATGAAGCCCATCGCGCCCTGGTCGATCGCGCGGATCACGTCGCTGGCGCGATCGGAGGCGGAAATCACCACGACCGGCAGCGACGGGTATTGCGCGCGGAACTCTTCCAGCACGTCGAAACCGCTGGCGTCGCCCAGGTTCAGATCCAGCAGCACCAGATCGAAGTCCTGCCGCGACTTCAAGGTGTCGCGCGCCTGAGCCGCGCTGTCGGCGCCCAGCACCTGCACGTCTTCCCCCAGACCTTGAATCACGGTCTGGAGCGCGGCCAGGATCAGCGGGTGGTCGTCGATCAGCAAAACCCTCACGGGTGTCTCTCCTTGGATGGGTCGGACTTCGACGAGGGGAGACTCCCCACCGGCCGCACCGAATAACTTCGAATCAGGGCGCGATCATAGGCGGGCGCTTCGGGGCAGGCACTCCCCCTTACGGTGGCGTCTGACACGGTAGAAAGTTCTATTGGCAAACTGCATTTTTTGTATTCGCACATCGAGGGACTGGCGTGCGAAGGCTTCCGTCGAGGGCGGCGGCATATCAATGACGCTGCAGAAGTGGTGGAAACGACACCAGCGTGCGCTCCTCGCGCGGTCGGTCCGTCGCCTTCGGGGGCGCTTGGCGCGCGGGATCAGCGGTATTGGCGCGTCAGCGATTCAGCGATGCAGACCGGCTTCCCACCGGCTTCGCGCTCGACGGTCACCTCGACCATCATCTGCACACCGCCCTCGACCGGATCCAGGCGCCTCAGCACGAAACGCCCGCGCAGCCGGCTGTCGACCGGCACCGGCGCCGGGAAGCGCACGCGATCCAGGCCGTAGTTGATCCCCATGCGGACTTCCTTCACCCGGAACGCGGTCTCGTAGAAACGCGGCAGCAGGCTGAGCGTCAGGAAACCGTGCGCGATGGTGGCGCCGAAGGGCCCGTCGGCGGCGCGGGCCGGATCGGTGTGGATCCATTGCTGGTCCTCGGTCGCATCGGCGAAGGCCTGGATCCGCGTCTGGTCCACCACGATCCAGTCGGACACGCCGATCTCCTCGCCCACAAGGGGGGTCAGGTCTTCCAGCTTCTCGAACATCCGCATCCCGGTCTCCTGTCGTTCTGAGGTCTTCAGCGCCGGCAGGTCCCGGAGCGGGCGCGCAAGGGTCAGTCCTTGCCCGCCTTCCCCGGCCGGTCCAGCCAGGCGCAGAGTCGTTGCCACTGTTCCAGATCGCGCGCCACGCGGCCGGGGGCGATGTCCCAGAGCGTCAGCCCGCGCGCGGCGAGTTGCACATAGTTCTGGGTGTCCCGCAGCTCGGCCAGCAGCGGCAGCCCGAGCTGCTCGATGAACTGGTGCAGCTGCTGCTGCGACAGCGTCCCCTCGCGGACCCGCATCGCCACCAGCGCGATGTCGAGCCCCCTGCCGGACTTGTCCGAGGACTTGTCGCCGGGCCTGCCGCGATCCTGGGCCGCATCTTGCAGCTCGCGCACGAAGTCGTATGTCGCCTGGATGTCAAAGAGGCTGGGCTGCAGCGGCACGACCACGCGGTCCGCCACCTTGAGCGCCTGCGCCAGCTTCTTGCCGTGCAGGCCGGCGGGGGTGTCAAGCACCGCGTGCGACACCCCCTTCGGGCTGCGCAGCTGCTCGACCGAGGCCAGTTCCCAGCCGCGGATCGCCGGCAGGGCCGCGGGCCGCTGCGCGAGCCAGCGCGCCGAGGACTGCTGCCGGTCGATGTCGCCCAGCATCACCGCGCGCCCGCGATGGGCCAGGAATCCCGCGATGTTGCTCGCGAGCGTGCTCTTGCCGACCCCGCCCTTGGGGTTGGCGACCAGGATCACCGGCATGGCCTCTCCTCTCCTCGATGAGGTGCGCGCGATGTTATGCGATACCGCAAAATCGGCCGCCATGAGCGCCCCCTCCTCCATCCTCATCCTGGCCGCGCATCCGGACCTGGCCCATTCCCGCGTCACGCGGGCGATGCTGTCCGCCGCGCACGGCCTGCCCGACGTCCGCGTGCGCGATCTCTACGCGCTCTATCCGGACTACTCGATCGACACGCATGCCGAGCAGGAGGCGCTGCGCGACGCCGGGATGCTGGTCTGGCTGCATCCGATGCACTGGTACGGCATGCCCGCGCTGATGAAGCTGTGGGTCGACGAGGTGCTGAGCGTGGGCTTCGCCTACGGCCAGACCGGCCACGCGCTGCACGGCAAGGACCTGTGGCTGGTGACCTCGGCCGGCGGCAGCGAGCACTCCTACAGCGCCGAGGGCTACAACCGCCATCCGGTCGGCGATTTCCTGCTGCCCTACGCGCAGACGGCCGCGCTGTGCGGCATGCGCTTCCTGCCGCCGCTGATCCTGCACGGCGCGCAGAAGGCGCCGGCCGAGCGGGTCCAGGCCCATGTCCAGGCTTTCGTCGAGGGACTTCGCGCGCTGCCCGCGTGGTGCGAGCACCAGCCCGATCCGGGCCAGGAGACGGTCCCCGACGACGAGCGCCCGGTGCGCGAGGAAGGAGCGCCGGTCTGATGGACGTGTCCACCCCGATGGCCGCGGCCTCCGCCGCGATGAACGCCGCCTCGGCCGCCGTGACGGCCACGGAAGCCGCGGCGCACGGCGCCCACGGCAACTGGCTGCTGACCCCGCTCGTGCTGCTGGCGGCCGCGGTGCTCGCCGTGCCGCTGGCGCGCGGGCTGAAACTGGGCTCCATCCTGGGCTACCTGGTGGCGGGCGTGCTGCTCGGTCCGCAGGTGCTGGGGCTGATCAGCCAGCCGGCGACGGTGCTGGAGATCGGCGAATTCGGCGTCGTGCTGATGATGTTCCTGGTCGGCCTGGAACTCGAGCCCAAGCGGCTGTGGGCGATGCGCCGGCCGATCTTCGGCTGGGGCTCGGCCCAGATGCTGGGTTGCGCGGCGCTGCTGCTGATCCCGTCCTTCCTCCTGGACGCCGACTGGCACGCCGCCCTCATCGCGGCGCTGGGCCTGGCGATGTCGTCGACGGCGGTCGCGCTGGCCACGCTCAGCGAGAAGAACCTCGGCAACACGCGCGCCGGCCAGAGCGTCATCAGCGTGGCGCTGCTGCAGGACATCGCCGCGATCCCCGTGCTGGCGCTGGTGCCTATCCTGGCGAGCCAGGGCCGGCCGGCGGCGGGCCATTCAGGCGGACGGATCTGGCTGGCGCTCGGCGCGCTGGTGCTGATCGTGCTCGGCGGCCGGCTGCTGCTGCGGCCGCTGCTGCGCTGGATCGCGCGCAGCGGCACGCCGGAGATCTTCACCGCCGCCTCGCTGCTGCTGGTGCTGGCGGCGGCGATGCTGATGCAGAAGGTCGGGCTGTCGATGGCGCTGGGCGCGTTCGCGGCCGGCGTGCTGCTCGCCGAGAGCGAGTACCGCCGCGCGCTCGAGGCCGACCTGGAACCGTTCAAGGGGCTGCTGCTCGGCATGTTCTTCATCGCGGTCGGCATGGGCCTGGACCTGACGGTGCTCTGGCAGAAGCCGCTGGCCGTGCTCGGACTGCTGGCCGCGCTGTGGCTGTGCAAGGGCCTGGTGCTGGCGGTGCTGGGCCGCGCGATGGGCCTGCCCCGGCCGGAGCGCGCGGTGTTCGTGATCCTGCTGGCGCAGGGCGGCGAATTCGGTTTCGTCGTCTTCCAGCTGGCCGAGCAGGCGACGCTGCTCGACGCCTCGCAGCGCTCGGTGCTGGTGGCGGCGGTCGCCCTGTCGCTGGCGCTGACGCCGGCCCTGCTGGCCTGGGCGCAGCGGCGCGCCGGCCAGATCGAGCGCAAGTCCCCGCATGAACTCACCGAACCGCAGGAGTCGACGGTGATCATCGCGGGCTTCGGCCGCTACGGGCAGATCGTCGGGCGGATGCTCTTCGCCAACGGCATCCCGGCCACGGTGCTGGACCACGACGCCGACACCGTCGAATCGCTGCGCCGCTTCGGCTGGCGGGTGTTCTGGGGCGATGCGACGCGGCTGGAGCTGCTGCGCACCGCCGGCGCCCAGCAGGCGCGGGTGCTGGTGCTGGCGGTCGACGACTTCCACCACAGCGTCAAGATCGCCGAGATCGCGCGGCAGCACTTCCCGCACCTGACCATCGTCGCGCGAGCCCGCAACGTCCAGCACTATTACGCGCTGCGCGAACTGGGCGTCGAGCTGATCGAGCGGGAGACGCTGGACTCCGCCTTGATGAGCGCGCGCAGCGTGCTGCAGCAGCTGGGCTGGGAGCCGCACGCCGCGCGGCAGATGGCGTGGCGCTTCCGCCGCCACACCGTCGAGCAGACCGAGGAACTGCGTCCGCACCGCGGCGACCTGGACACGCTGATTGCGATGTCCAAGCGCGGGCGCGAGCAGCTGGAGGAGCGCCTGGCCTCGGAGCGCAAGGCGCTGGCGGAAGGCAAGGTCCGCAATCCGTGGCAGGAACCGCATCTGGCGCCGGGCGCGGCGCCGGTGCCCTCGTCCGAGCATCCCCAGCCCGACAAGGCCTGACGAGGCCGGCGACAATCACGCGCTTATGTTTGCCCCTTCCCACCTCGAGGTCCGGCGCTTCTTCTGCCAGACCTTCCGCAAGTACCGCGACAAGCTGCCGCTGACGCCGATGGAGGCGATCGCCTCGGACTGGATCGAACAGCATCCGGAGTACCACGAGGAACTCGCCGACGAGGACGCCGCGCTGGCGGCGGTCTACACGGTGGAGGACGGCCGCACGAATCCGTTCCTGCACCTGTCCATGCACCTGAGCCTGATGGAGCAGCACCAGATCGACCAGCCGACCGGCGTGCGCCAGGCGCTGGACCTGCTGGCGGCCCGCCGCCAGTCGCTGCACGAGGCCCACCATGAGGCCATGGAGTGCCTGGGCGAGATGATCTGGTCCTCGCAGCGCAGCGGTCTGCCGCCGGACGGCCACGTCTACCTGGATTGCCTGCGGCGCAAGGCGACCCGTACGCCGACCTGAATCGACCTGAATCGACCTGAACGCCGACCGGGAATGCAAAAGGCCACGCACTGCGTGGCCTTCTTCATGGGAGACGGAAACCGGGGCTCAGGCCTGGATCGCTCCGCCCAGACCCGACTTGCGCTCGCTCTTGCCGGAGGCGCCGTACAGGCCGCTGGGCTCGCCGGGCATCAGCACGTCGATGGCGCGGTCCAGCGCCGCGGTCGCGCGGGCCAGCGATTCGCGCTGGGCGGCGACACGGCCGCCGGCCTGCATCAGGCGGGTGCGCAGCCCCTGCGGCACGGTGCCCGTGCGGGCGGCCGCGCTGAACTGTTCGATCGCCCGGGCCAGCGCCGCGTGCAGCGACGCCGCGTGCAGCTCGATCGCCTGCGAGTCGCGGCGATGCAGCGCATCACCCAGCAGGTTCAGGCAGCTTTCGACGTCCTGCAGCGGCTGCTCCAGGTCGACGGGGGTCGTGGTCAGAGGCGTGGCGGTCATGGGCATCACCGGGAAAGCTGGGGTCGTGGGTCGCGGTTCAGTGCGACTGCTGGGTGCGGCCCAGCATCTCGGACGCATTGGCGATCAGCTTGTCGGCGATCGCGTCGGCGTTGATCTTGAATTCGCCCTTCTCGATGGCGCTGGCGATGCGTGCGACCTTTTCCGCGTCGAAGCTGCCGTCGTCCTGACCCGTGCCCGAGATCAGGCTGCTGGCCGTGCTCGACAGCTCGACCTTGGACCCCTCGTTCGAGGGGGCCGCGGCGCCGCCCTTGGCGGTCTTGGCGCCACCCTCGGTCGCGCCGGCAGCGGTGCCGCCGACTTTCGAGTAGGCGTTGATGTCAGCGTTGTTACCGATCTTCATGGCGTTTCTCCATGGGCCCGAGAACTTCCGGATCCCTTCCATTGGCAGGTTTATCGACCTGCCCGGACGGAACTTGAGGGCCGGGCTTCACAAATTAGACAGATCTCTCGGTGAAGGGCATCACAGTACCACCTCCACCCGTCGTTCACCGATCGTACGTCCGGTGGCCATGCGGCCATTGTCGAAGCGTACCCGGACGTCCTGGCCTTCCAGCCCGACGCCCATCGCCTGGCCTTCGCCGGCGATCGCGTAGCCGTCGCCGGTCGCCATCACCTGCACCCGGTCGCCCGGCTGCACCCACTGGCGCAGCTTGAGGTCGACGGAGCGCAGTGCCTGCCCGGCCGCGACCGGTTTGGCCAGATGACGTCCGAGCCAGCCTTCCGCTTGTGTATAGATGGCGCCGGCCTCACCGGCAATATCTACTTCGGCCAGGCGGAAGTGTTCTTGAGTCAGGACCGTGCCGGTCGGCAGATCGGCGGCGGCCACGAAAGCCTGGCCGTAGACCTTGATGGTCAGCGGCAGCGTCACGTTCCATTTGGTCACGCCGGCCACGCAGCGCAGGCCCAGCCGGCTGCGGCCCCACATCCGGGTGCCGGGCGGCAGGTAGGGCTGGATCTGCGCGCAGGGCGCCAGGCGCAGGCGCGGATCCAGCTTGCCGATCTCGATCTCCACGCGCGCCTGGGTCGGCGCCACCTGGCGGGCGCCGGCCATGGCCAGCGCCTGCAGGCGATCTTCCAGCGTCGCGTCCAGGGCGCCGAGGCCCGAAGCGCCGGGTTCGCTGACCGACATGTTGGGCGCCACGGCGACCTGCACCGGCGCCGCGGCCTGTGCGTCGGCGTCGTCCACCAGCCCGAACATCAGCCACACGGACATCAACGCCCCCGCCAGCAAGGCGGGCAGCGCCTGCGCGTGGCGGGCATGGGGGGAGGGGCAGCTTGGCGGCATGGATCGGAACTGTACGGATCCGGGGCCCGCCGGTGGCTTCGAAATGCGCCGGGATCACCCGTCTTATCGCGCTCATGTTTTCGGACCTGCTGAACACAATGCTCGAACGTGACAGAACCGGGCCGTCCCGACGCGCCCGCACCGTCCGAAGGAGAAACGACATGCTGAACAAACTGACCGACGCGATGAACTTCCAGTCCCAGGCGCTGACCCTGCGGGCGGAGCGCCAGCGTCTGCTGGCCAGCAATATCGCCAACGCCGACACCCCGGGTTACCAGTCCAAGGACATGGATTTCGCCAAGGCGCTGCGCGCGGCGACCTCCCCGGCGGCCAATCCCTCGGACTCCAACCAGACCCTGACGCAACGCACGCAGAACGCGCTGCAGAGCAGCCTGAGTTCGATGACCAGCATGGACAGCAACACGGTCGACATGGACCGCGAGCGCGCCAGCTTCGCCGACAACACGGTGAAGTACGAGGCCTCGCTGCGATTCCTGAACGGCTCCATCCGCACGATGCTCGATGCGATGAAGTCGCCGAACGCGTCCTGATCCGGCTGACGAGACAAGGAGCCCGTCATGTCGATGTTCAGCATCTTCCACATCAGCGGCAGCGCGGTCAGCGCGCAGAGCCAGCGCCTGAACGCGGTGGCCAGCAACATGGCCAACGCGGACACCGTCGCCGGCCCGGACGGCCAGGCTTACAAGGCCCGCCAGGTGGTGTTCCAGAGTGTGCTGGCCCAGAACGGCATGGACCAGACCGATGTCGGCGTGCAGGTGGTGGGCGTCCAGGAGAACCAGACCCCCGGCCGCCGTATCCACGACCCGAGCCACCAGCTGGCCGACGCCGACGGCTACGTCACCTACAGCAACGTGAACAGCGTCGAGGAGATGGTCAACATGATCTCCGCCTCGCGTTCGTACCAGAACAACCTCGAGGTCATGGGCACCGCCAAGTCGCTGCTGCTCAAGACGCTGCAGATGGGCCAGGGCTGATCGCCCGCTCTTCCTGACTCACCGGACAGCACGCGAACGGAACGCGAAAGGAACGCCCGTCATGGACTTCACCGCCCTGAACAACAACACGAAGACCGGCGCCGCCGCCAATACGGCCGCCGCCAGCGCGACCGGCACGAGCGCGCAGGAAACGTCCGACCGGTTCCTGAAGCTGCTGGTCGCGCAGTTGCAGAACCAGGACCCGATGAATCCGATGGACAACGCCGCGGTCACGACGCAGATGGCGCAGATCCAGACCGTCACCGGCGTGAGCACGCTCAACAGCAGCATCCAGGCCCTGGGCAGCCAGTTCGGCCAGATGCAGGCGCTGCAGAGCGTGAGCCTGGTCGGCCGCGACGTCACCGTCCCCGGCAACAAGATCAGCGTCGCCGACGGGAAGTCCACGATGAGCTTCGACCTGGCCGGCGCCGCCGACACCGTCAAGCTGGAGATCCTCAACGGCGCCGGCGAGGTGGTCTCCACGCAGGACCTCGGCAAGATGAAGGCCGGCATGCAGTCCTACACCTGGGACGCGTCCAAGGCCACCGAGACGACCAACCTGAGCTTCCGCGTCACGGCGACCAACGCCAGCGCGCCGGTCACGGCGACCACCCTCACCCGCGACACGGTGCGCGCGGTGAACACGAGCGGCGCCACGCTGCAGCTCGAACTCAAGAATTCCGGCCTGGTCGATTACGACAAGGTCCGCTCGCTGGGCTGATCCCAGCAGTTCTGCCCCCCAGCCCAGCCCCCCGCTTGACCCCGCAGATTCGCGCCTGAATCGCCCAAGGACACGACCATGAGCTTCCAACAAGGCCTCTCCGGACTGAACGCTTCCAGCAAGAACCTGGAAGTCATCGGCAACAACATCGCCAACTCGCAGACCTACGGCGCCAAGTCGTCGCGGGCCGAGTTCGCCGACATGTACGCCGCCTCGCTCAACGGCGCCGGCACCAGCGACGTCGGCATCGGCGTGCAGGTCCAGACGGTGGCCCAGCAGTTCACGCAGGGCAACATCTCGATCACCGAGAACCCGATGGACCTGGCGATCAACGGCGCCGGCTTCTTCCAGGTGTCGGACGGCAAGAGCCCGACGGTGTACACCCGCAACGGCCAGTTCAAGGTCGACAAGGACGGCAACATCGTCAACAACGACCAGCTCAAGCTGATGGGCTACCCGGCCGACGCCAACGGCGTGATCCAGCCGGGCCTGGCGCAAGGGCTGAAGCTGCCCACCGGGGGCATCGACCCCAAGGTCACCAGCGACATCAAGATGGAGTTCAACCTGGACTCCCGCGCCGGCCCGACCGCCGCCTACGACCTGACCGATCCGGCCGACCCGAACTCGCCCAAGATCGACAAGACCGGCATCACGCTGAACGATCCGACGACGTACAACAACGCGACGTCGATGACCGTGTACGACGCCAAGGGCCAGCCCACCGCGCTCACGATGTACTTCCAGCGCGCCAACAACGACGACGCCAACGGCAACACCGTCTGGAACGTCTACCTGACGGCCAACGGCAGCGCCGTCCAGTTCGACTCGCAGGGCAACCCGATCGAGACCGACGACGGCACCGCCAAGGGCAACCCGCTGACGCCGTTCACGCAGATGACCTTCCTGCCCACCGGCGGCAAGCCGGTCTCGCCCGGCCCGAGCGAGTTCCTGAACCTGAAGATCCCCGCCGGCACGAACTCGCAGGGCGCCCCGACGCTGCCGATCCCGGCGCCGCCGGCCGACCCGTCCGATCCGTCGGTCAAGGGCATCAGCTTCGACCTGCGTTCGGCGACCGAGAACGGCTCCAACTTCGCCGTCACCGACCTGACCCAGAACGGCTACGCGCCGGGCCAGCTGGTCGGCATCAAGCTGGAAGACAACGGCATCGTCACCGCCCGTTATTCGAACGGCGAATCCAAGCCGGCCGGCCAGGTCGAACTGGCCAACTTCCGCAACCCGCAAGGCCTGCAGCCGCTGGGCGGCAACGTCTGGGCGCGCACGAACTCGTCGGGCGATCCGGTCGTCGGCGTCCCGGGCGACGGCAACCTGGGCTCGCTGACCCCCGGCGCGCTGGAGGAATCCAACGTCGACCTGACCTCCGAGCTGGTGAACATGATGACCGCGCAGCGCGTCTACCAGGCCAACTCGCAGACCATCAAGACGCAGGACCAGGTCCTGCAGACGCTGGTCAACCTGCGTTGATGCAGGCGCCGACGTCCTGACCCATCCCGTTGCCGATCGCTGAGGAATTGCCATGGACCGCATGATCTACCTGTCGATGAGCGGCGCCCAGGCGGCGATGTCGCGCCAGGACGTGCTCTCCAACAACCTCGCCAACGCCAACAGCAACGGCTTCCGGGCCGAACTGCAGGCGTTCCGCGCGGTGCCGATCCGCGGCGACGGCGCGACCACGCGCGCCTTCGCGCTGGAGACGACCACCGGCCACGACCTGAGCGCCGGTCCGATCACGACCACCGACCGCAACCTGGACGTCGCCATGAAGGGCAGGTCCTGGATGGCGGTGCAGGCGCTGGACGGCACCGAGGCCTACACCCGCGCCGGCTCGATGGACGTCGACCAGGAGGGCGTGCTGCGCATGCGCAACGGCCTGCAGGTGCTGGGCGACGGCGGTCCGATCACGGTGCCGCCCAACTCGACGATCTCGATCGGCGACGACGGCACCGTCGTGGCCAAGTCCGACGGCCAGCGTCCGGTCAACATCGGCCGCATCAAGCTGGTCACCGAGGACGGCCGCTTCACGCGCCGCGACGACGGCCTGTTCATCGCCGACGGCGGCGACCCGCTGCCCGCCGATCCCGCCGCCCGGCTGCAGTCGGGCGCCCTCGAAGGCTCCAACGTGAGCCCGGTCGAGACCATGGTCGGCATGATCGCCGCCGCCCGCCAGTTCGAGCAGCAGATGAAGATGCTCTCGATCGCCCAGACCCACGGCCAGGCAGCCTCCAAGCTGCTGTCCGACAGCTGATCCGCCTGCCGACAGTCCGCAGTACGGAACCGCCTTCGCCACAGGATTAGGAGACCTCGATGCTTCGCTCGCTCTGGACCGCCAAGACCGGCATGGAAACCCAGCAGACCCAGCTGGACGTGATTTCCCACAACCTCGCCAACGTCTCGACCAACGGCTTCAAGAAGTCGCACGCGGTCTTCGAAGACCTGATGTACCAGACGCTGCGCCAGCCCGGCGCCAACAACACCGAGCAGACCACGCTGCCCACCGGCATGCAGGTCGGCCTGGGCTCGCGCGCGGTCGCGACCTCGCGCAGCCACTCGCAGGGCAGCCTGACGCAGACGTCCAACTACCTGGACGTGGCCGTCAAGGGCAACGGCTTCTTCCAGATCCAGATGCCCGACGGCACCACCGCCTACACCCGGGACGGCAGCTTCCAGCTCGACGCCAACGGCCAGATCGTCACCAACAACGGCAACACCGTGTTGCCGGGCATCATCGTCCCGGCCGACGCCAAGACGCTGACCATCGGCGCCGACGGCACGGTGAGCGTCACCACCGCCGCCAGCGCCACGCCGACGACGCTGGGCCAGCTGCAGCTGGCCAACTTCATCAACCCGCCGGGGCTGGAATCGCTGGGCGGCAACCTCTACGCCGAGACCGTCGCCTCCGGCACGCCGCAGACCGGCGCCCCGGGCCAGAACAGCCTGGGCACGGTGCAGCAGGGCTTCGTCGAGACCTCGAACGTCAACGTCGTCGAGGAGCTGGTGCAGATGATCCAGACGCAGCGCGCCTACGAAATGAACTCGAAGGCGATCCAGACCACCGACCAGATGCTCCAGAAGCTCTCGCAGATCTGACCGGCCTGAGCCCCGCTCTTCCACCGACCGGGCGCTGAGCGCCCGCGCGACGATGCGGGGGCCCTCGTTCCTGTCCGCGATCCTAGGAGTCGTCATGCCTTCGTTCCCGTCCCTGCCCCGTTCGCTCGTCACCCTGGCCCTCGTGCCGGCCGCGCTTGCGCTGAGCGCCTGCTCGACCATGTACCCGCAGCCGCGCGTCGACATGCAGCCGGCGCCGGTCGTGAAGATGCCCGAGCCCATCCCGGCCTCGGCCAACAACGGCGCCATCTACCAGAACGCGAACTACCGGCCGCTGTTCGAGGATCACCGCGCCCGCCTGGTCGGCGACATCGTCACCGTGACCATCACCGAGAAGGTCAGCGCGACGCAGAAGTCGACCAGCGAACTGGACAAGAGCGGCGCCCTGGCCGCCGCCGTGACCGCGATCCCGGGCATCGCCGCGAACTCCTTCGGCGCCGGGCGCGCCGACGTGGGCGGATCCTCGTCGAGCAAGAGCACCGGCAAGGGCACGAACGAGAACACCAACGACTTCTCCGGCACCATCACCGCCGTGGTCACCGGCGTGCTGCCCAACGGCCACCTGCTGATCTCGGGCGAGAAGCAGGTCGGCGTCAACGCCAACGTGGACGTGCTGCGCTTCTACGGCCAGGTCGACCCGCAGTCGATCCGCCAGGGGAACGTCGTCGCCTCCACCGCGATCGCCAACGTCCGGGTCGAGCAGCGCGGTCGCGGCGCCGTCGCCGACGCGCACGGAATTGGCTGGCTATCCCGCTTCTTCTTGAACCTTTCGCCCATTTAAGTTTCCCCACAATCGGTCACACGAGTCTGCCAACCGTGTGACCGAGATGTACCCCACCACCTTCCCCCGCTTCTTCTCCAGCTCCCCTCGCCTGCTGGCCTCCGGCCTGCTCGCGCTGATGGCCCTGTTCGCGATCGCGACGCCGGCCCAGGCGACGCGCATCAAGGAAGTCGCCGCGGTGCAGGGCGTGCGTTCCAACCCCTTGACCGGCTACGGCCTGGTCGTGGGCCTGGACGGCACCGGCGACCAGACCACGCAGGCCCCGTTCACGGGCCAGAGCATGACGGCCATGCTGCAGCAGTTCGGCGTGCTGCTGCCGCCCGGCGTGACCATGCAGCCGCGCAACGTCGCGGCGGTGATGATCACCACCTCCCTCCCCCCGTTCGCGCAACCCGGCCAGCCGCTGGACGTCGTCGTCTCGTCGATGGGCAACGCCAAGAGCCTGCGCGGCGGCACGCTGATCGCCACGCCGCTGCGCGGCGCCGACGGCCAGGTCTACGCGATCGCCCAGGGCAACCTGATCGTCGGCGGCGCCGGCGCGTCCGCGGGCGGTTCCAAGGTCCAGATCAACCACCTCAGCGCCGGCCGCATCCCCGGCGGCGCGCTGGTCGAGCGCAGCGTGCCCACGCCGCTGCAGCAGAACGAGTGGCTGCAGCTGGACCTGAACGCCAGCGACTTCGGCACCGCGCGCGCCGTCGCCAAGGCCATCAACAGGTCCAAGGGCGAAGGCACGGCCATGGCGCTGGACGGCCGCGTCGTGAAGGTCCGCGCGCCGCTGGCGCCGGACGCGCGCGTCGCCTTCCTGGCCGACATGGAGAACCTGAGCTTCGACCAGGAGATCCCGTCCGCCCGCATCGTCATCAACGCGCGCACCGGCTCGGTCGTCATGAACCAGGCCGTCACGCTGCAGCCCTGCGCGGTCGCGCACGGCAACCTGGCGGTGACCATCTCCAGCACGCCGCAGGTCAGCCAGCCCAACGCGCTGTCCGGCGGCCAGACCACGGTCACGCAGAAGACCGACATCTCGATCAAGCAGGACCCCGGCTCGCTGATCCAGCTGCCGGCCGGCGCGCGCCTGAACGACGTCGTCAAGGCGCTCAATACGCTGGGCGCCACGCCGCAGGACCTGCTGGCGATCCTCCAGGCGATGAAGAGCGCCGGCGCCTTGAACGCCGAACTCGAGGTGATCTGACATGGCCCTCTCCACCCCCCTCAGCACCGCGCTCGGCATGGGCGTGAACGGTCTGTCGTCCGACACGCGCTCGGTCGAACAGCTCAAGGGCACCGCGTCGCGCGATCCCAAGGCCGCCGTCAAGGAGACCGCGCGCCAGTTCGAGGCCCTCTTCATGCAGGAAGTGATGAAGAGCATGCGCCAGGCCACGATGAACAGCGGGATGATGGAGAACTCGGCGACCCAGATGGGCGGCGAGATGCTGGACCAGCAGTACGCCGCGAAGATGACCGGCCTGCCCGGCGGCCTGTCGCAGGCGATCGAGCGCCATCTGCAGCGCCAGCTCGGCGTCAAGGACGGCGAGCTGCCGACGGCCAAGGACGCCACCAAGGTCCAGCAGCTGCCGGCGCTGGCCGTCAAGAACGTGCAGCCGCACGTGCAGGACTTCATCCTGAAGCACGACGCCGCCGCCAAGTCGGCGCAGGCGTCGACCGGCATCCCGGCCAGCTTCATGATCGCGCAGGCGGCGCACGAGTCCGGCTGGGGCAAGCGCGAGATCCTGAACAAGGACGGCTCCAGCAGCTTCAACGTCTTCGGCATCAAGGCCGGCGCCAACTGGACCGGCAAGGTCGCCGAAGTGCAGACCACCGAGTACGTCGACGGCAAGCCGACCAAGGTGACGGCCAAGTTCCGCGCCTACGGCAGCTACGAAGAGGCCTTCAAGGACTACGCCAAGCTGATCGGCAACAACGACCGCTACCGCGACGTCGTCGCCAAGGCCAACACCGGCAGCGCCGAGGGCTTCGCCAAGGGCCTGCAGAAGGCCGGCTACGCCACCGACCCCGAGTACGCGACCAAGCTGGCGCGCACGATCAACACCACGATGCGCGTGCAGCGCGCGCTGGCCTGATCGCGCGCCGCTGAGCACGTCCTGAACGCCCAGAACGCCCAGCAAAGACCGAGGCCCCCGCCATGAGTACCTCCCCGCTGCTCTCGCTCGGCATGCGCGCCATGTTCGCCAACCAGGCGGCGCTGCAGACGATCGGCCAGAACATCGCCAACGCGAACACGCAGGGCTACTCCCGCCAGGAAGTGGTGCTGACCACGCCCGAGGGCCAGTTCACCGGCGCGGGCTACTTCGGCAAGGGCGTCAACGTGCAGACGGTGACCCGCTCGCACAACGAGTTCCTGACCCGCGAGGCGGCGGCCGCCAAGTCGCAGGCCTTCGCCGACACGACCATGCAGTCGCAGCTGGCGCAGCTGGAGAAGCTCTTCCCCACCGGCGACGACGGCATCGGCCAGTCCGCCAACGACTTCCTGAACGCGCTGGTGGACGTGGCCAGCCGCCCGTCCGATCCGTCCGCGCGCCAGGTCGTGCTGGGCAAGGCGCAGGCGCTGGCCGCGCGCTTCCAGAGCGCGGGCCAGCAGCTGGCCGATCTCCAGTCGGGCGTCGTCAGCGACATGAACGCCGACGTCAAGCAGGTCAACGAACTCGCCAAGCAGATCGCCGCGGCGAACGACCAGATCGCCCGCTCGGCCGGCACCAGCCACACCCCCAACGACCTGCTCGACAAGCGCGACCAGCTGATCTCGCAGCTCAGCCAGTACGTGCAGGTGAGCACCGTGCCCAACAGCCGCGACGGCACGACCGGCGTGTTCATCGGCGGCGGCCAGGTGCTGGTGCTCGGCGGCCAGGCGCAGCAGCTCTCGGTCACGCCCGACCCGTACGACGGCGGGCGCGCGCAGCTCTCGATCACCGACACCAGCGGCACGCGCGCGCTGGACGACAGCACGCTGACCGGCGGCTCGCTGACGGCGATGCTGCGCTACCAGAACACCCACCTGCAGGACGCCCGCAACCTGCTCGGCCAGATGGCGACCGCGATCGCCACCCGCGTCAACGAGCAGCAGAGCCTGGGCATCGACCTGAAGGCGCAGGCCGGCGGACCGCTGTTCACCATCGCCAATCCGACGGTGCTGCCGGCGACGACCAACCGCGGCGACGCCAAGCTCAGCGCCACCGTCACCGACGGCTCGCTGGTGCCGGCGCTGTCCTTCATGGTCACGCCGGATCCGACCGGCACGCCCGACAGCTACCAGATCGCGGTGCGCCCGGGCGGCCAGCCGACGATCATGAACAACGACCAGATCAAGGCGGCCTACGGCATCAGCCTGTCGACGACCGGCACCATGCAGCAGGGCGACAGCTTCCTGCTGGAGCCGGTGGCCAACGCGGCGGGCAGCTTCAAGCGCGCGCTGGACGATCCGTCCGGCCTGGCGGCGGCGTCGCCCATCATCGGCACGACCAACATCAACAACAAGGGCACGGCGACCGTCGACACGCTCTACGCGATCAACGACAAGTTCGACAAGAGCAAGCAGCCCGCGACCGTCGAGTTCGGCGCCGTCAACGCCGACAACAGCATCAACTACACGATCACGCTGTCGGACAACACGCAGGTCAGCGGCACCTGGAAGGCCGGCGGCAAGATCGGCAACGATCCGGCCAACGGCGTCGACCTGGGCTTCGAGCTGAGCATCAACGGCGTGCCGCGCGAGGGCGACAAGATCGCGATGCAGGTCTCGGACCAGGTGGTCGCGACCAACAACGGCAACGCCAAGGCCTTCCTCGCGATGCAGAAGGAGCCCTTCCTGGGCAAGCAGCTGCAGGTCGACGGCACGCTGTCGCGCGGCCAGACCGTCAACGAGGCCTACGCCGCCGCGATGGCCGACATCGGCTCGCGCGTGCAGGGCGCGGACTACCTGGCGCAGGTCTCCACCACGGTGGCCTCGGACACCGAGCAGACACGCTCCAGCCAGGCCGGCGTCAACCTCGACGAGGAGGCGGCCAAGCTGATGCAGTTCCAGCAGGGCTACCAGGCCGCCGCCAAGATGCTGCAGGCCGCGCAGAGCCTGTTCGACCAGTTGCTGAGCGTGGTCGGCCGCTGACGCGCCCGGCCCGCCGCCCCCGATGCGCGAACGATCGCCTGAACCCTCGCCTGACCCCTGGCCTGAATACTGAAGGACGCCGCCATGCGACTCTCGACCAACAACATGTTCGACACCAGCATTGCCACGCTGCAGCGCCGCCAGCAGGAGATGCAGGACGCGCAGCAGCGCCTGACCAGCGGCAAGCGCGTCGAGAAGGCCAGCGACGACCCGACCGGCGCGGCCCGTGCCGAGCGGGCGCGCACCTCGATCGGCCAGGTCGATGCCAGCCAGCGCGCGCTCGACGCCAGCCGCAACAGCATGACGCTGGCCGAAAGCGGCCTGGGCGACGCCAACGAGCTGCTGCAGCAGATCCGCGAGTCCCTGGTCGCCGCCGGCAACGCCAGCTACAGCGACCCGGAGCGCCAGGGCCTGGCCACCAAGATCCAGGGCCTGCGCGACCAGCTGCTGTCGATCGCCAACCGCACCGACGGCGCCGGCGGCTATCTGTTCTCCGGCCAGGGCACCTCGGGCACGCCCTTCCTCGACAACCCGGTGCAACGCGACGCCTCGGGCAAGCGCATCGGCGGCGGCGTCGGCTTCGAGGGCATCTCGGGCAGCGTCACCACCGGCAACCTCGAGAACTATCCGCTCAGCGTCGACGGCCGCCAGGCCTGGGAGCAGGCGCGCAGCGGCAACGGCACCTTCGAGACCGGCCCCGCGCCCAACGCGCTCACCGGCAAGGCCTCGACCGGCTACATCGACGCCGGCCGCGTCACCGATCCGGCGCTGGTCACCGGCGACAGCTACAGCATCGTCGTCAGCGGCACCGCGCCGTCGCAGACCTACACGGTCTTCAACGAATCGCAGGGCCACGTGCCGGTCGCCAGCGACAACTACGCCGCCGGCCAGAGCGTCAAGTTCGACGGCATGGCGATGACCATCGCCGGCGCCCCGTCCGACGGCGACACCTTCAGCGTCAAGCCCGCGACGGCCGACCTGAAGCTCTTCGAGGTGCTGGACCGCACCGTCGAATCGCTCAAGACCACCGGCCGCACCGGCCCCGAGATCACGCAGGCCAACCTGATGAACCTGCGCGACCTGGACGCCGTGATGGGCAACCTCGCCAACGTGCGCAGCCAGGTGGGCGAACAGATGAACAACCTGGACGGTTCCGAGTCCCGGCTGCAGACGCTCAAGGTTTACAACAAGGCTGAGCAATCTGCCGCAGAGGATCTGGACATGACCCAGGGCATTTCCGACTTCCAGAATCAGCAGACGGGCTACGATGCGGCGCTGAAGACCTACTCGATGGTGCAGCGCATGTCGCTGTTCCAGTACATCAACTCCTGATGCGCCGATCTGCATGAACTCGACACACGCCGTGCTGGGCCAAGTGGCCCTGGGGTACGCGCCCCTGGTTTCCAAGTCCTTCGACATCGAGGCCACCCGCGTCACGGTGTTCGCGCTTCGCCCCGAGGGCACGCCCGACGCCGGCGAGCTGCTGGCGGCGCTGGCCGAGGCCTTCCCGACCAAACCCGTGCTGCTGAACGTGGCGCACGAGGGCCTGCTCAAGGGCCTGCTCGCCGCCGCGCTGCCGGGCAACTTCAAGATCGAGGTCCCTGCCTTCCTGCTGTCCGACGCCGACCTCGCCGCCCAGGCGCAGGCGCGCGGCGCGCTGCTGAAGGGCCGCTCCGACGCGGCCGGCTTCAAGCAGCTGGTGCTGGACCTGCAGGAACTGGGCGGCGGTCCGCTGCCGGTGGGCAAGTCGGTGCTGGTCTCCGGCGCGCGCAACGGCGACGACTTCAAGCGGGCGCTGGATGCGGGCGCGGCCGGCGTGCTGGGCTGGACCGTGCACGGCGAGTTCGAGGCGCCCGCCGCCCCGGCGGCCCGCAACGATGCACAGGCCGACCTGCAGGTCATCGTCGAGCTGATGTCGCGCGTCGACCAGGGCGAGGACGTCGAGCGCCTGGAGCAGACGCTCAAACGCGATCCCAGCCTGGCCTTCAAGCTGCTGCGTTACATGAATTCCGCGGCCTTCGGCCTGTCGGTCGAGGTGTCCTCGTTCCGTCACGCGATCATGCTGCTGGGGTATGCGCGCCTGCGCCGCTGGCTGGCGCTGCTGCTGGCCACGGCCAGCAAGGACCACGCGATGCGTCCGGTGATGTTCGGCGCGTTGCGCCGCGGCCTGGTGATGGAAGAGCTGGCCAAGAGCATGACGGACGCCGAGGTCCGCGACGAGATGTTCATCTGCGGCCTGTTCTCGCTGCTGGACCACATGCTGAAGCAGCCGTTCGAGAAGCTGCTGCAGTCGATCCCGGTGCCTGAGCGCGTGCGCCAGGCGCTGGTCGATCAGACCGGTCCGTACAAGGGCTACCTCGACCTGGTGCAGGCGATCGAGAACGAATCGGTCTTCGACGTCCGTGCCGCGCTCGACACGCTGATGCTGGGCCCCGACGAAGTGAACGGCGCCGTGCTGCGCGCGCTGCACAAGGCCTCGCAACTCGAGTGAACCCGGGCGCTCGACGCCCAAGGAACACAAGGCCTCGCCGCACCGCCGCGAGGCCTTTTCCATTGCGGTCCTCGGTAGCAAAACCGTGGAAGTGAGACGGCGATGGGGGACGGCAGGTCGCAGGGTTTCGGCGCTTGCCGCCGGGGCCCTGCGACCTGGCGGCCAACGCTCAAACCGTTGCAGATCGGCGATCCCCACCCGGCATAAACTCGACCCGTGTCCACCCAACTCCCCCTCGCCTCCCCCGATCTCGACGCCCTGCGCGCGCTGCTGACGGCTCGTGGTCTGGCGCTGCCCGACCTGCTCGCGGGCCTGTGGGAGGGTCCGTGGCCGGGTTTCGTGCTGGACGCCAAGGGCCAGGTCTTGCTGAGCAACGCGCGGCTGCAGGGGCTGATGGGCGCGATCTCGCTCAAAGGTGAGCGCCTGCTGCCCAGCGGCAAGGCGCAGGAGCTGCGCCTGGTCGATGACCAGGGTCGCGATCATCTGCTGCAGGCCTGGGTGCACCCGCTGGACGGCATGGCGGGCGGATTGGGCCTGGCGCTGCTGCAGGACCACAGCACCGAGCTGGCGGCGCGCGAACGCGCGGACCGGATGCAATCCGAGATCGACCAGTGGCTCGACCTCTGCCCCCTGCCCGCCCTGATGCATGACGACCAGGGCCTGCTGCTGCGCTTCAACGGGGCGTTCGCGGCGTTGTGCCGGCGGCTGAGCCCGCAGATGCCGATCAGCCTGCACGAGCTGCCGTCCGAGTGGCGCGACCTGCTGCATGCCAGGGCCCCCGAGTCGGGCCAGGAGACGCATCGCAACGCGCTGCTCGCGCCGCCCGGCGACCGCCGGCGCTGGATCCGTGTGCGCGCCCGCCGGTTGAGCGGCCCGTGGACGCGACCGCGCACGCTGGTGATGCTCGAGGACCGCAGCGCGGAGCAGGACCTGGAGCTCGCGCAACAGCAGCTGCAGACCTTGATGGACACGGCGGGCGTGGGACTGGCGACCTTCCAGGCGGAAGGCGGCTGGTCGCGGCCCGGCACCGGCGCACCGCCTCCGCCGCCCCTCCCCGGCGACGTGGGCATGCGGCCTGCGCCGGCGCTGCAGGGCGTCAACCGCGACATGGTCGAGCCCGAATCGCGCGCCGAATACGAGAAGCTCCAGCAGGCGCTGAAGCAGGCGACGCCGACGGTGGCGCGCTACGCGGTCCGGCATCCCGAGCACGGCCTGCGCTGGTTGATGACGCGGGTCGAGATCGGCCAGTTGGCCTCGGGCCAGAAGACGACCTCGGTGCTGACCGTCGACATCACCGACCACCACCAGGCGCAGGAGCGCAACGAGCTGCTGCAGCATTCCCTGAACCTGCAGACCGAGCGCGAGCGCGCGGTGCTCGACTCGGTGCTGGTCGGCATCGTGACGGTGGGCCGGCAGGGCATCGAGTGGATGAACCGCTCGGCGCGGCGCATGTTCGGCGGGGACCTGCCGGAATTCGCCGGTCATCCGATCAGCAGCGTCGCGACCGAGGCGCCGGACCATCCGTTCCGTCAGACGCATTACCTGGACGACCTGCCCGAGGGCCAGGCCGAGACCTTCGAGTGCCGCGTGGTCGCGCGCGACGGGCGGGAGTTCTGGGTGGTCGGCAACGCGGTGGCGACGGTCGGGCCGGACAGCTCGCGGCAGCTGACCTACGCCCTGCTCGACATCGAACGGCGCCGGCAGGCCGAGGCGCAAAGCCAGCAGGCGCAGGCCTCGCTGCACCGGATCATCGAGGCCGCGCCCATCGCCATCAGCCTGCACGACGCGCGCACGCTGCAGGTGCGGCAGATCAACCAGGCCGCGGCGGCGCTGGCGGGCCGGCCCGAGGAAGAGCTGCTGGGCGCGAGCCTGGAGGCGCTCTTCGGCAGCGGCGACGAGGCGCAGACCATCCGCTCGGACATGGAGTTCGCGCTGCAGAGCAGCGAGGTGCTGCAGCGCGAGTACCGGCTGACGGTGCGCGGCCAGGCGCGGATCTGGGATGCGCGGCTGCTGCACCTGGCGGGCGTCAACGATGCCAGCGGCGAACTGGAGCCGGAGCAGCTGCTGCTGGTCGCCAGCGACGTCACGCAGCAGCGCGCGCAGGAAGCCGCGCGGCTGGAGGCGGCCATCGCGCAGCGCGAGCTGCTGGTGCGCGAGGTCCACCACCGGATCAAGAACAACCTCCAGGGCGTGGCCGGCCTGCTGCAGCAGATCGCCGCGCGCAGACCCGAGGTGCGCACGGTCATCAACGAGGCCGTCGGCCAGGTGCAGGCGATCGCGCAGGTCTACGGGCTGCAGGTGGGGATGTCGGGACCGCTGCGGCTGCGCAAGGTCGTCGAGGCGGTGATGGGCTCGGTGCAGCGGATGTTCGGGCGCGAGATCCTGGTCGAGATCGACGGCGCCATGGCCGAGCAGTCGCACCGCTGGGGTCTGCCCGAAGCCGAGGCGATCCCGATTGCGCTGACGCTCAACGAGCTGTTCACCAACGCGGTGAAACACGGCGGCGAGACGCCGGTGCGCTGCGCGCTGCGCTTCGACCCCGAGCAGGTGGTGCTGCGCATCGTCAACCGGGGGACGCTGCCGGCGGGCTTCGACCTCGCGCAGGTGCGCGGCGGCGTTTCCGGCCTGGGGCTGGTGCGCGCGCTGCTGCCGCGGCGCAGCGCGCTGCTGGGGCTCACGCAGGACGGCGAGCAGGTGGTGTGCGAACTCAGCCTCTGGCCGCCGGGGGTGCAGTTGCTGGAGGCGCTGTAAGTCCTTCGGCGACCTTGGTGGCCCCTTGCACCGCATCGTTCATTCCCAGCTCGACACCGCCACCGCTGCCCGTCCCCCGGGGTCACTTGTGACCACCCGAAACCGGGGCCCGGCCGGCGCAGACCCGCCCGCGGCATTTCGGTGACAATCCCGGGTGCCCCATCGATTGGGGTTGGCCTTGGTGGTCTTGAAGTCGGGAGCAGCGTGAGCAGCTTGGATGGCGTGAGCAAGGACGTGGGCGCGAGCGGCAAGGGCCGCATCCTGGTCGTGGACGACGACCGGCTGGTGCTCGCCACCCTGGCGCACGGTCTCGCCCAGGCCGGCTATGAGGTGTTCGACGCCGACAACGGCGACGACGCCATCCTGATCGCCCGCCAGCACCGGCCCGACCTCGCGCTGCTGGACATCCGCATGGAGGGCATGACCGGCTTCGACGTCGCCGGCTACCTGCGCGACTACCTGCAGCTGCCCTTCATGTTCCTTTCGGCCTTCGCCGACGAGGCCACCGTGGCCAAGGTGAAGGAACTCGGCGCCCTCGCCTACCTCGTCAAGCCGCTGGACATCCACCAGATCGTCCCCGCCGTCGAGGCCGCCTTCGCCAACCGTCCCGCCCGCACCGTCGCGGCGCCGCCCGCGCCAGCCGTGGAGCCGAGCGCCTCGCTCGAAGTCGTCGAGGCGATGGCCCTGGGCGTGCTGATGCACCGCTACTCGCTGACCCGCGCACAGGCGCTGTCGCGCCTGGAACGCATGGCCGCGGAACAGGCGATCGAGTCCGGGGAACAGGCCCGGCGCATCGTCGAGGCGGTCGAGCAGCTCGCGCTCGGGAGCTGAGTTCGGGACGTCCCGGACCGCGATCGCGGCGGTCCTGGCGACATGCCGGCGATGCCGGCGGCTCGCATCGGCCGATCCGGTCGGCCAGCCCATGCGGGCGGTCAGTTCGGCAAGGTGAAGTAGAAGCGGGCGCCCTGCCCGACTT
Organism: uncultured Roseateles sp.; assembly: GCA_946886855.1. The sequence goes on from CAMPJJ010000033.1 coordinate 37,872, forward strand.
CCGATTCGGCCCAGATGTCGCCGCCGTGCCGGCGCACGATGCGTCGTGCCGAGGCCAGGCCCACGCCGGTCCCCTGGAAGTCGCTCGCGCTGTGCAGCCGCTGGAACACGCCGAAGAGGCGGTCCGCGAAGCGCATGTCGAAACCGGCGCCGTTGTCGATGACGACGAACACCCGTTCGCCCTGGCGCTGCTCGGACTCGAAGCGGATCTCGGCATGGTCGCGCTTGCCGCTGTACTTCCACGCGTTGCCGAGCAGGTTCTCCAGCACCATCCGCAGCAGCGTCGGATCGCCCTGCACCCGCAGGCCCGGCTGGACCTGCGCATCGACCGACCGGGTCGGCGTACCGCGGCGGAGTTCCTCCACCACCTGCGACGCCAGCAGCGACAGGTCCACCGTCTCGTGCCGCAGCGACTGCGAGGACAGGTGCGACAGCGCCAGCAACGAGTCGATCATGCTGTGCATCCGCGTCGACGCGCCCAGCACGCGGTCCAGGTGGTCGTTGCCGGCGCGGTCCAGCAGCCGGCCGTAGTCTTCCTTGAGGATGCGGGTGAAGCCCTCGACCACGCGCAGCGGCGCGCGCAGGTCGTGCGACACGGTGTAGCTGAACGAGGCCTGGTCCGCCCGCGCCTGCTCCGCCGCCTGCATCGCCAGCGCCGCCGGCACCGTCTCGGCCGCGCCCTGCGGCCACAGGCTCAGCAGCATGCCGCCGCCGTGCGGCAGCGCCGTCAGGCACAGCCACCAGGCGCCGCAGGCGCTGCCGGATTGCAGGTCGGGCTGCGCCAGCGCCCGGCGGAGTTCCTCGGGCAGACGTTCCTCGCAGGCGCGCCAGAGCTGGCCTCTCGCCTCCGAGCCGCCCATCATCTGCGCGGCGGCGTCGTTGAAATCGATCAGGCGCGCCGATGCCCCCGCGCCGCCCGCGAGCCCGGATCCGTTCGCGGCACCTGCACCCGCACCCGCACCCGCACCCGCACCCGCACCAGCGCCCGCGCCCGCGCCGGCACCGTCACTGAGCAGCCAGGCCGGACCGGGCAGGGCCTGCAGCCAGTCGGTGGAGGCGGCGGCGGTCGTTGCCGTCGTGGCGGTCGTGGCGGTCGCGGCAGTTGCGATAACGCCTGCAGTGCCCGACAGCGTCAGGCCGTCGGCGCTCGCCGCCGTCGCCTCGTCGAGCACGCGGGCCGCGCCGAGATAACCGGCGAAGCGCCCCGCCGCGTCCGTGGTCGCCTGCCCGCGCAGTTCCCAGCGACGGCCCTGCGCGTCGACGACGCGAAGGCGGTCGAAGCTCTGTCCCGGCTCGACCTGGCTGCGCAGGTCCGGCGCGACGCCGTCGGCCGCCCCGTCGCCCGATCCGGGGGACGAGATGGCGGGTGAGGCGGGGGCGGAGGATGAGCCTGAGGAATGGACCGGCAAGGGCTGGAAGCGCTCCCACAGCCGCTGCGTGACCGAGCCGTTCATCGCCGTGCCGGCCCAGCTCGACGCCGGTGCGCCCTGGGGCGCCTGCCAGCGCACGAGGTGATGCTGGGCGTCGGTCTGCCAGAGCCAGTCCGGCTGCAGCTGCGTCAGCGATTGCGCCTGCTGGCGGCTCTCGCGCAGCAGCTCGCCGAATTGCGCCCGCGCCAGCCGCACCGCGAGGTGCCAGGTCAGCGCGGCCACGAAGATCATCAGCGCGGCGCCCGCCATCACGGCGGTCAGCACCAGGCCGGGGCCGGTGGGCTCGAGGTTGAGCGCGAGCAGCAGGAGCAGGACCACGACCGCCAGCCCCAAGGCCAGCGCGGCTCCCCTCCATGGCCGACGGCGCGCCGCGGCTTCCCCCAACCTGTTCATGCGGACCATTGTAGGCAGGCAACTGCCGCCCCCCGGGCACCGAACCTGTGCGACGGGGCACCGACGCTTCGCGGGAGGCGGCATGGATGCGACACCCACCCCAGGACTTACCCCGAGCGGCGTCTCCAAGAACACCAGAATTGACTGCTTTTTCGCACGCTCGCATCCTTGCGGTGAACGACAATGGTCCGCAACTCCGCGTGGAACCCTCGCGGCGCCATGATCAGAAGATGTCACCAGACTACGCCACGACCATGCCCTCCCGGACGCAGCCCGAACCCGCCGTGCTGGACGACCAGGCCCTCGCCCGTCTGCGCGAGCTGGACCCGGCGGGCGTGAACCATCTGCTGGATCGGGTCGTGGCGGCCTTCCTCAAATCGCTGGACCAGCAGGAGCAGGTGCTCGTCCAAGGGCGCGACGCGCCGCGCGACCTGAACGCGCTGCGCCACGTGGCGCACACCTTGAAATCGGCCGCGGCCAGCCTGGGCGCGACGGTGCTGTCGCAGCGCTGCGCCGAGATCGAGGCCCTCGCCCGCGGCGGGCGCGAGGACGGCCTGGCCGACCTGATCGGGACCGTGCTCGACGACATCGCCGCCGCGCGGCTGGCCATGCAGCAACTGGTGCACCCCTCGCGATGAGCCGCGTCCTGAAGGAAGGCGAACTGATCGAACGGCCGCGCGTCCTGCTGGTGGACGACGACCCGGTCAACCTCATGCTGATCGAGGCCGCCCTGCAGGAGCACGGCTTCGAGGTCACCGCGCTGACCGGCGGGCAGCAGGCGCTGCAGCTGGTCACGCAGTGGACGCCCGAGCTGATCGTGCTGGACGCGCTGATGCCCGACCTCGACGGCTTCGAGACCTGCGAGCGGCTGCGCCACCTGCCCGGCTTCGAGAACGCACCGATCCTGATGCTGACCGGTCTGGACGACGAGGCCTCGATCAACCGCGCCTACCAGGCCGGCGCGACCGACTTCTTCGTCAAGTCCACCCAATGGCGGCTGCTGGCCGGCCGGCTGCGCTACATGCTGCGCAGCTCGCGCACGCGCCAGGAGCTCGAGCGCAGCAAGTCCAAGCTGGCCCGCGCGCAAGACCTGGCCCGCATGGGCAGCTTCGAGTGGCAGACCGGCCACGGCTTCAAGCTGGCCAACGAGGCGCTGCGCGTCTTCGGGCGCGGCCCGGTCGATCCGCTGGACTTCATCGGCGTGATGCGCATGGTGCCGCGCGAGGAGCGCCTGCTCTTCATGCGCCTGCTGCGCGACGTCGTCGCCCACAACTCGGTGCTGGTGACCGACCTGCCCTTCACGCTGCTGGACGGCCGCAAGCGCGTCATCCACATCGAGGCCGAGCCCGAGTTCAACGAACACGGCAACGCCTGCGGCTACACCGGCGTCATCCAGGACGTGACCGACCGCCGCATGGCGGAGGACCGCATCCGCGAGCTGGCCAACTTCGACGCGCTGACCGGCCTGCCCAACCGCCGCCAGCTGATGTGGCGCGCCGAGCGCGCCATCGAGGCCGGCCGCCGCATGGGCCACGAGGTCGGGCTGCTGCTGATCGACCTGGACCGCTTCAAGGTCATCAACGACACGCTGGGCCACGCCGCCGGCGACGACCTGCTGATGGAAGTCGGGCGCCGCCTGCGTTCCTGCGTGCGCCACAGCGACCAGGTGATGGAAGGCATGCTGGAATCGGTCGGCACGCGCTCGCACCGCACGCTGGAGGCGGTGGGCCGCCTGGGCGGCGACGAGTTCGTCGCGCTGCTGCCCGAGGTCGGCGACGAGAGCGACGCCGAACGCGTCGCCCAGCGCGTGCTGGACGCCCTGCGCGAGCCGATCTTCATCGCCGGCCAGGAATGTTTCGTGACCGCGTCGGTGGGCATCTCGCTCTACCCGCGCGACGGCCTGACGATGGCCGACCTGCTGCGAAACGCCGACGTGGCGATGTACGCGGTCAAGAACCAGGGCCGCAACGCGTCGGCGCTGTACTCGCCGATGCTGGCGGGCCGCGGGCGCGAGAAGCTCGAGCTCGAATCGGCGCTGCACAAGGCGATCGAGCGCGACGAGCTGGTGCTGCACTACCAGCCCAAGATCGACGTCCGCACCGCCCGCATGGTCGGCGCCGAGGCGCTGATGCGCTGGCGCCGCGGCAACACGCTGGTGCCGCCGGGCGACTTCATCCCGCTGGCCGAGGAGACCGGCCTGATCGTGCCGCTGTCCGAATGGGCGCTGCGCGAGGCCGCGCGCCAGGCCAAGGTCTGGCAACTGAACTTCGGCTTCAGCGAGTCGATCGCGGTGAACCTGCCCAACCGGCTGTTCGAGCGCTCGGACCTGGTCGAACACATCCACCAGTTCGTCAGCCAGTGGGGCGTGCCGCACCGCGCGATCCAGCTCGAGATCACCGAGACCGGCCTGATGAAGGACCTGCAGAGCGTGATCCCGTCGCTGCACCGGCTCAACGAGGTGGGCGTCGAGATCTCGATCGACGACTTCGGCACCGGCTACTCGTCGCTGGCGTATCTGACGACGCTGCCGATCTCCGAGGTGAAGATCGACCGCAGCTTCGTCCGCGACCTGGGCATCACGCCGCAGAGCTCGGCGGTGGTCACCGCGATCATCGCGCTGGCGCGCTCGCTGGGCCTGCAGGTCGTCGCCGAGGGCGTCGAGACGTTGCGGCAGATGGAAGTGCTGCGCCGACTGGACTGCAGCCTGATGCAGGGTTTCCTGTTCAGCAAGGCGCTGCCGCCGGACGACCTGGAACGCTGGCTCGCGCAGACCGTGCTGCCGCGCAAGGCCCCCTGGATCCTGCCGACGTCCGACGCCGGCGAAGACATCCCGACACGCTGAGCCCGGTTCCCGCCGCGAGCATCAGCGCACTTCCTCGATTCCCCCGATTCCACCGCCTTCACCGAGTCTCCAACGATGCCGCAGCAGCCCCCCGCTCTCCTGGCAAAAGCGGCCCTGCGCCGGCTGGCGCTGGACAAGCTGGAACCCACCCCCGAGAACTACGCCCGCGCCTACGCGCAGGAGTCCGGCGAACCCGCCCGCGGTGGCGCCGGCACGCAGCTGCCCGAACGCGCGCAGGCGTCCGTGGCCCGGCTGCTCGGCCTGGCGGTGCCCGATCCGCAACAGCGCCAGGGCTTCGCGACCCAGGTGCGCGACGGCAAGTGGGACGAGCTCCAGCGCGCGCTGGAAGGGCTGCAGCAGACGCACGGGCCGGGTGCGCAGGCCGAGCAGCTGGCGCAGTTGATCGAACGGATGATGCGCGGCCTGGAACGCGGCGGCCGGCAATGGACGCTGGCGCGCAAGAAGGACGGCGTGCTGCGCGTGCTGCAGAGCAACCGCAGCGACCCGCAACGACTGACCCTGCGCCTGAAGCAGCTGGTCGCGAGCTGGGATTCCGACGTCAGCGACGCGCGCGTGGAAACGCAGCCGGCGCCGTTGGACGGCGTCGAGGACGACGACGAGGAACGCGCCGGCACGCCGAGCCAGTTCTTCAGCGAAGAGGAGGCCGCACAGCCGCCTGCCGATGCCGCCGCAGGCGCAACGGGTGCAGGCGCAACGGGTGCAGGCGCAGCGGCTGCAGGCGCGGGGGGTGCCGCGCGCTACGGCTCGCTCGACACGCTGATGGGCGAGACCGGCCCCGGCCTGCAATCCTGGCCCGAGGTCGGCACGCACCTGAACGGCACCGTGCGCCACGCGCTGCGCTCGGACGACGCGCGGGCGCAGGAACTGATCGACGAACTGGGCGTGGCGCATGCGGAGCTCATCCGCGACGGCGCGACGCCCGAGCGCGCGGCGCAGATGGATGCGCTGTGCGTCCGCGCGCGGCGCTGGCTGGATCACCGCAATCACGCGTTCACCGAGCTCGGCAAGCTCTGCGGCGAGCTGACCGGCAGCCTGACCGACCTGGCCGAGGACGACTCCTGGGCCCAGGGCCAGTGCGAGGCGATGAGCCAGACGCTGGCGCAGGGCCTGACGGCGCGCAGCGTGCGCTCGGTCAGCGAGCTGCTGCACAGCACGCGCGAGCGCCAGCACAGTCTGCGCGAGGAACGCGGCCGCGCCCGCGACGCGCTCAAGGGACTGATCAACCGGATGCTGCAGGAGCTCGGCGAGCTCGGCCAGCACACCGACCGTTTCAGCGACAGTGTCGGCAAGTACGCCACCGTGATCGAGCAGGCGGACTCGCTGGAGAGCCTGGCGGGCGTGGTGCGCGAGATGGTCGAGGAAAGCCGCAGCGTGCAATCGCTGGTGCAGAACACCCAAGGCCGGCTGCGCGACGAGCACGACCGCGCGACGCAGCTCGCCGGACGCGTCGAGGAACTCGAGGGCGAGTTGCGCCGGCTGTCCAGCGAGGTCCAGACCGACCAGCTGACGCAGGTGGCCAACCGGCGCGGCCTGATCGCGACCTTCGAGACCGAGCGCGCCAAGCTCGAGCGCGATCCCAAGCCGCTGGCGCTGGCGCTGCTGGACATCGACAACTTCAAGAAGCTCAACGACAACCTCGGCCATGCGGCCGGCGACGAGGCGCTGAAGGCGCTGGCGGCGCGGGTGTCGGGGCTGCTGAGGCCCGGCGACAAGGTCGGCCGCTGGGGCGGCGAGGAATTCGTGCTGATCCTGCCCGAGGCGCCGCTCGAGGAGGCGCAGGCGGTGCTGCTGCGGCTGCAGCGCTCGCTGTCGGCCAGCCTGTTCATGCACGAGGGGCGCGACGTGTTCGTCACCTTCTCGGCGGGCGTGACGCTGTTCCGCACGGGCGAGACGATGGAGCAGGCGCTGGACCGCGCCGACGAGGCGCTCTACGAGGCCAAGCGCACCGGCAAGAACCGGGCGTGCGTCGCCTGAGCGAGGGCGACGGAGCGGTGGCCGTCGTCCGCCGCCGCCACCGTCTCCACGGCTTCCACGGCTTCCACGGCTTCCACGGCTTCCACGGCGTGGAGCCGCCCGGCCTTCAAGCCTTGATGCACTTGCGCACCGTGTCCACGGTGCGCGTCGTGATCTGCTTGCCGAAGGTCTTCTCCAGCATGGTCATGAACAGCGGGCCCGTATGGTTGGGCAGGTAGTGGCTGTAGACCTCCACGCCCTCAAGCTTGCAGATCGCGGCGCCATCCCCTTCAAACGGCAGCGAGACCTGACCCTCGTGCGGTCTCTTCAGGAAGGTGATCAGCCGCTTGGCCGCCGACGGCGGATTGAACGGGGCGTGGTGGTCGGCGTCGACGAGGCGGGCGAGGTGCTCGACCGGTCGCACCGTGGTCCCGAAGGTCTTGCCCAGCGTGTCAGTCATGGTCTGCTCGGCGATGCGTTCGAGCTCATCGACCGGCGCACCAGGGTGATCGAAGACGACGTTGCCGCTGGAGATCACCGTCTTCACCCGCGTGAAGCCGGCGGCCTCGAACGCGCGGATCAGGTCCGGCATGCGGGCGTTCATCGGGCTGACACCGCGGAGGAAGGCGACGTAACGGGGCATGGCGAGATTCCGGAATGAACAGGGGATCGGCGCAGTCTACGGCCGCTGCGACGAGGCGCCATCGACAACGCCTGATCCCTGTCCAGCAACGGTCGTTCCCCGACGAGCAGCGCCCGTTGCCGATCCGGCCACGGATGAAACCACGCGCGTGGTGATCTTCATCGCTGCGCCAGGATCGTCACCGCGTAGAGCAACAGCCCGATGACGCCGCCCACCAGCGTGCCGTTGAGGCGGATGAACTGCAGGTCGCGGCCGACGCTGAGCTCGATCTGCCGCACCAGGCTGCGGTCGTCCCAGGCCTTGACCGTCGACGCGATGTGGCGCGTGACGCCCTCGCGCATGCTGCCGACCATGCGCTCCGCGGCGGACAGCACGTGCTCGTTGATCGCCTGCACCAGCGACGGATCGCGGCTCAGCCGGTCGCCGAGCGCCGCCAGCGACTGGTCCAGATGCCGCATCAGCACGGAGTCGTCGCGGTCCAGGTCCCGCTCGATGGTGGCGCGGACTTCCGTCCACACGCCGTCGAGATAGGCGCGCACGTCGTCGCTCTGCACGACGCGGTCCTTCATCGCATTGACCTCGCGCGCGAACTCGGGGTCCTCGCGCAGACGATCGATGAACTCGCGGATCCAGTCGTCGAACTGGCGGCGCACCGAGTGGTCCGGCTGCGAGAGCGCGGTCTGCACTTCCTCGACCAGCTGCAGGGCGAGCTTGTCGGACAGGCTGTCGGCCATCTTGTCGACGTTGGCGATGGTGTCGACCACCTTGATCGTCTTCGGCCACTGGGCGTTCGCGAACTTCACCAGCCGCGCGGCGACGAGCGTCCGCACCTCGGGCGTGGACAGGTAATCGCGCAGCTTCGACAGCGCGCCGTCGAGCACGTCCTGATGGCGGCCGGACTTGGTCAGCACATCCAGCACGGAGGCCGCCGTGCCGGTGGCGTTCCAGGACAGCGCGCGGGCGACGAGGAACTCGCCGATGGCGCGGCGCACCGCCTGCTCGTTCAGCAGCGAGAGCGCCTCGACGGCCATCGCGCGGACCGAGCCGGTCACCTGCGCGAGGTTGGCGGGCTCGCGCAGCCATTGGCCGAGGCGCTCGGCGGGGTTGAGGACTTGCAGTTTCTGGAGCAGCACCTCGGGATGGAGGAAGTTGTCGCGGACGAACCCGGCGAGGCTGTCGGCGATGCGGGCCTTGCCCTGCGGAATCAGCGCGGTGTGCGGGATCGGCAGGCCGAGCGGGTGGCGGAACAGCGCGACGACGGCGAACCAGTCGGCCAGCCCGCCAATGGCCGCGGCCTCGCAGAAGGCCTTGAGCCAGGCCCAGGGGCCCTGGGCGCCCATCAGCAGGCTCACGGCCAGTCCGGCGAGCGACGCGAGCAGGCAGCCCAGCGCCACCCGCTTCATGCGGCGCAGGTCGGCGGCGCGGGGATCGGAAGGCGTCGGGGAAGGGATCGAAGGCATCGGCGTCGGCGTGGCAGGTTCAGCGCCAGGGGCGCTGGGCAGGCAGGACGATAGCCATGCTTGTATCACCGGAAGCCATGACAAATTCCTTCCGAATCGCAGGATCGTCGAGGCCCGTGCCCCGCCAGCCGGCGGCCTTGCCCGCCTGCGCGACGACACTGCCACGATCCCCACTTCCCGCACCGACCATGCGCCTCCCCATTCCTTCCTTCTCGCGGCCCTGATGGCGACCGGCCTCGGCAACGCCCTGGCGGCGACGCCGTCCGAAGCCATGCAGGCGGAAGCCGAAGGCAGGTTCGACACCGCTTTCCGGATCTGGACCGAACTCGCCGACGCCGGCGACGACCGCGCGGCGATCTCCGGCGGACTGCTCGCGTATCAAGGGCGCGGCCGTGCGCCGAACTACGACGATGCCTACACCATGTTCCTCAAGGCCTTCCCCAAGTCGGGGGACGCCTGGAACAACCTCGGCGTGATGTTCCGCGAGGGTCAGGGCGTGCCGAAGAACCGGAAGGTGGCGTACCTGATGTTCCTGGCCGTGCACATGAACGGCATCGGCGGCGAGGCCACGGTCATGCGCGCCAACCGCAACCTCCGGCGCGAGCAGGCGGAGCTGTCGGCCGAAGAGAAGCAGCAGGCGCTCTGCTACACCGGCGCCTACCTCACGGCCTACATCCGCAGCCGCGGCAAGCTCGAGGGCATCCCCGAAGCGCTGAGCCCGTCCCCCGAGCGCAAGCGGATCCGCGACCTCGGCTGGTTCATGAAGGGCGAGCTGGAGCCGTTCGACTGCCCCGCGCCTTGAGCAGGCACTGCGTCCACGCCCGGCCTTCCCGACCTTCCCAGCCTTCGTCGCCGATACGAGTGACACTATTTGTCGGTGCTCCGGGCCGGTCTGACAAAACCTGACCCTGGTATTGAGCGGTGATCGCCCGGATACCTCTTTGGAGTGGGCGCCACACGCCGGAGTCGCGCGTTTCGCGCTGCTGAGCGCACTTTGCAACCAACGGCAACCGGCACGTTCTCTGCTTGAACTAGGCGAAAGTCCACCCGGGCTGAGCGTCCGCGCGCGCCCTGGTGTCTCGCATCCATCGGACCTGCAGGAGCGCCATGCGCCACCACCCATCAGAGGCTGACCCGACGTCGCCATGCCCCGCCCCACGGACAACGTCCTGGGGACTCGTGTTCAGTGCCGTCGTCGCGCTCAGCGCGGCCGGCACCCTCGCGGCTTGCGGCGGCGGTGGCGGCTCGTCCGACACGGGCGGCAGCCCGCCGGTGTCGGGCGCACCGGCGCCTGCACCGGCCCCTGCTCCCGCGCCCGCGCCCGCGCCGGCGGCGTCGTCCCCCGTGGGCGATGAACCCGAACTGCCGCCCCCCGCGCCTGCGCCGCCCACCCTCCCCGTCGGCGGCACCGGCAACGCC
>CAMPJJ010000034.1 GCA_946886855.1 uncultured Roseateles sp.
GCGGCCGGGGCTTCCTCTGTCCGGTGCTCAAAGGGCGCGAGCTTCCATCCCTGCGGACAGTTGCGATCCCACTCGCATCGCGACGGAGGTGCCGTCGATGGCGGAGGCGTAGACCTGCTCGATGCCCTGGACGATGCCGTCCCAGTCGAGCGACTCTGCGCTTGCCCGGGCTGCCAGGCGCATGGCGCGGAGGCGGGGCAGGTCATCGAGCAGCGAGAGCGCGCGCGCCTGGAAGGCGGCCGGATCGTTGAACGGCGCCAGGCCGCCGTTGAGACCGTCGCGCACCAGCAGCGCCGCCGCGGCGTATTGATAGGCCATGACGGGCAGGCCGCTGGCGAGCGCTTCCGGCGTCACGTTGCCATAGGTCTCGGTGATGCTGGGGAAGACGAACAGATCACCGCTGGCGTAGCAGGCGGCCAGGTCCTCCCCATGCTTCATGCCCGCGAAGACGACATTGGCCGACGGCGGCAGGAGCTGCTGGAAATCGGCCCGCGCGGGACCGTCCCCCACCAGCACGAGGCGCGCCCGCGGATGCCGCTGGCGGATCGCCGGCCAGAGGTCGACGAGCAGCTGGAGGTTTTTCTCCGCGGCGAGCCGGCCGACGTGCAGCAGCACGGGATCGCCAGGGGCGGCGCCCCAGCTTTCCCGCAGCGCGTCGCTGCGATGCGAGGGGTGGAAGAGTTGGGTGTCGACGCCGCGCGCGATGACGCTCACGTGGCGGAATCCTTGGGCCATCAGCTCGCCGGCGAGGGCGGCGTTGGGCACCATCGTCGAGTGGCAGCGGTTGTGGAACTTGCGCAGGTAGGCGAGCAGCGGGCGGCGCAGCCAGCCGATGCCGTAATGCTGGGCGTAGGCGTGGAAGTTGGTGCGGAACTCCGACACCACCGGCAGCTTGAGCTGGCGGGCGGCCTGGAGGGCGGACCAGCCCATCGGGCCTTCGGTGGCGATGTGGACGATGTCGGGGCGCTTGCTGGCCCAGAGGTTGACCAGCGTGCGCTTGGACACGACGCCCATGCGCAGGTGCGGATAGCGCGGCACGGCCAGGCCGCGCATCAGCACCTCGTCGATCGGCGCGTCGGGCAGGGCCGGCATGCCGGCGGGCGCCTGGCGCGGACGCAGCAGCTGCACCGCGTGATCGCGGGCCTGGAGACCCTGCACGACGCAGGCGATGCTGCGCGCCACGCCGTTGACCTCGGGCGGGTAGGTCTCCGTCACGACCGCGACGCGGAAATGCCGCTGCCGTGTGGGGAGCTCGTCGACTTCGAGTTCGATCGCCGGTGTCGTCATGGCGCGCATGATGGGTCGCGAACGCAACAGTTCTGTGACGGTCCCGCCCGTCACGCGCCTGACACGCCGGATCGACACAGTCGCCACGTGTCCGTCATCGATGCATCACCGTGCCATCACGGCATTGCCATCGACTGGCGTCACGCTCACCGCTCATTTCACGGACGAGGCCCCCATGAAGGACTTTCTGGCACTTCTGAATGAACAGCGTTGGGACGACCACCGCTACTACCATCATTGCCGCATCAACCAGTCGCTGCACCTGCTGAGCGCCTGCTGCTTCGTCGTCGCCTACGGCCTGCTGCTGGTGGATCCCGCCTGGTCGGCGCTGCTGGCCTGGGGCGTGTCGATGACCAGCCGCCAGGCCGGCCACTTCTTCTTCGAACCCAAGGGCTACGACCACGTCAACCAGGCGACGCACGAGCACAAGGAAGAGATCAAGATCGGCTACAACCTGCGCCGCAAGGTCGTGCTGATGGCGCTGTGGGCGGCATCGCCGGTCGCGCTCTGGCTCAAGCCCGGCTTGTACGGCCTGTTCGCCCCGGCCGCCAGCTTCACCGAGTACCTGCATCAGCTCGGCCTGCTGTGGTTCTGGCTGGGTGTCGGCGGCCTGGTGTTCCGCGTGCTGCAGCTGGCCGTGATCCGCGACCTGCGCACCGGCCTGGCCTGGGCGACGAAGATCATCACGGATCCCTTCCACGACATCCAGCTCTACCACCGGGCACCGTTGCAACTGTTGCGCGGTGAGCGGCTGGATCCGGCGCTGTGGCCGCGCGGCGATGGGCACAATGCCGGCAACGGCGAGCAGGCGGCCTGATCCACCAGGGATGACGCGCGGCGCGGTCCGTCCCTGAAGGGGCGCGCGCGGACGCGGGTGGATGTGGGAACGGGCCGGTTCGCCGGAAGAAGGAGTTCCCGCATGTCTGGAGTTGTACGGCGCCTTCGGGCGCCGATGTCGTTGGCCTCGTCCCTTCCGGGAGCGAGCGCCGCGGTCGCCGCGATGGCCGCGATCGCCGTGCTGGCCGGTTGTGCCAGTCCCATGCCGAATACCGGCAACCAGCGGGTGACCGGCGGTCCCATCGTCTTCACGAAGGTGGGTCACGGCGAGCCGACCATCGTCCTGCAATCGGGACTGGGCGACGGCCGGGATCCCTGGGCGACGGTCCTGAACGCGCTGCGCACCGACTACAGCGTCTTCGCCTACGACCGCCCCGGGTATGGGGACAGCACCGCCACGCCGCCGGTGCCACGCAGTCCCTGCGGCATCGCGACGGAGCTGCACGGGCTGTTGCAGAGCGCCGGCATCAAGCCGCCGTACGTGCTGGTCGGCCACTCGATCGGCGGGCTGTACCAGTACGCGTTCTCGCGGCTCTATCCGGATGAGGTCGCGGGCATCGTGCTCGTCGATGCGACGCATCCCTTGCACCTGCGACGCATGCAGGTCGAGGTGCCGGTGATGGCCAACATGCTGGACAACATGAGCCGTCGGGTGTTCCGGGGGATGATGCAGGCGGAGTTCCTGCAGCAGCAGGACTGCATCGACACGCTGTGGCAGAAGCCGCGGCCGCAGGTGCCGGTGCGGGTGCTGACGCGCACGGTCTATTCGCCGACGGAGACGGCGAGCGGGTTCGAGACGATGGTGCACAACCTGGAGCCGAACTGGCTGCCGCTGGTCGGCGGCAAGGAACTTCAGCCGGTCGAGGGATCGGGTCACTACATCCAGCGGGACAAGCCGGAGGTCGTCGTGAAGGCGATCGAGGAGGTCGTCAAGGAGGCGCGGGAGCGCGCTCGTCCTTCCCCGGAAACAGCCCTCGGATCACCCCCAGGAACGCCGCCAGCACGCTGACGGTGACGCCGGTGGTGACGGCGATGAGGACCTGGTCGGACCACATCTCGATGCCTGTCGTTGCTTTGATGCCCCCTTGAATCGCCAGCAGGGTCGCCCAGAGGACGATGCAACCTGCGGCCAGACCGTACGCCTTCGCGGCATAGATCTGCCGAAGTTACCGATTGGCTCGACTATTGGCGATCTGCTCGGCAGTCCCTTCAACTTCAACCCCGGAAATGCTGGCGCGCGTCTCGCGGCCAAGGTGCTGGTCGAAACCGCTCATTCGAACTCCCCGACCTGGATCGTTGGGTCGTCCTGAATCGTCTTGTTCAGGATCGGGCTGTTGTCACCGAGCGTTTGCGACCACGCCGAATTGGGTAAATGCGTGAGGTCCGACAGAGCCACGGCTGACTTCTTGCCGTGCGTGTAGATGATCGCGTCCACCAGGTCCCACGACGATCGGTCTTCCGGAGGAAGGAAGGGTTCGTTCCAGCGTTCAGGATCATCGTGCGCAGTCAGTGTCGTCACAAGTTGACCGACGTGACGTGAGCCATACAGCTTCAATTGAAAGTCGATGGATGGCAGCACGGGACCATTCGCGCCGCGAAGAAAGGTGTCCTGGAACAAGGGAATGCCTTTCTTCTTGAGTCGCCACGCCTGGGCAAAGAACATCAGCTTCTGAAGCTTCATGGAGTTCAGATCGCGGACGCAGCCTGAGAGCCCCCGCTTGATGAAGGCGTTTGCAATGCAGTACGCGGAATACATGTGACAGCTCCTGTGGCGCCGGAGAAATCGGGCGCAATGCGAAGCAGTCTAGAAACCGCGCGCAGCCGAAGACAACGAGTCGCTCTGACATTCGTCAACGAATGTCGAGGCGCCCCGCCATGGAGGGATGCGTTTGGGGGAGTCGCTCGGGAGTTGTGGGGGATGGCGCGCGTTCAGTTGCGCAGGCCCAGCGTCTCCATCAGCAGCCTGCGCTTGATCGCCTTGTTGGTCGGCAGCGCCGGATTGCTCCACCAGCCGCCGTCGCGCATCGCGCGCGCCGCCGCGAGGATGCGGCGCTGGACCTCGTCGAAGTCCGCGTCGCTGAAGTCCAGGCTGAAGATCAGCCGGCCCGTGCCCACCCAGCTCAGCGCCAGGCCCTGCTCGCGCAGGAAATACTGCAGCATCCAGTTGTAGCGCGAGGGCTCCGTGTAATAGAGCGTCCAGATCGACGACATGTTGGCCGCGCGCAGCGGCAGGCGTTCTGCCTCGAGCGCCGCGTTCAGCCGTGCTCGCCGGCCGTCCTGCTGCGCGTCCTGCTCATCGACCTGGCGCAGGCGCTCGGGGTCTTCCAGGGCGTCGAGGAACACCGACATCGCGCCCATCACGTACGGATGCGTGTTGAAGGTGCCGCGCGCGAAGCAGACGTCCGCAGGACGTTCGTCGCGGAAGCGTTTCATCCAGGCCGCGCGGCCGCAGACCACGCCGACCGGCAGGCCGCCGCCCAGCGTCTTGCCGTAGGTCACCAGGTCCGCCTGCACGCCGAAGTAGGCCTGCGCGCCGCCCGCGCCCAGGCGGAAGCCCATGAACACCTCGTCGAAGATCAGCGCGATGCCGCGCTCGGTGCAGACCTGGCGCAACTCGCGCAGCCAGGCGGCGTAGGCGGCCTTGTCGTAGGACGCGCGCCGGGAGCTGTCGACCAGCGAGCCGTCACCCGGCGCCGGCTTGTTCGGATGCAGCGCCTGCAGCGGATTCACCAGCACGCAGGCGATGTCGCGCCGGGTGCGCAGCACCTGCAGGCTGCGTTCGTGCATGTCGCGCAGCGTGTAGGTGCGCTCGGCCGGCAGCGGATTGCCGGGGCCGGGCTGCGCCTCGTCCCACCAGCCGTGGTACGCGCCGCAGAAGCGCACGAGGTGCGTCTTGCCCGTGTGGTACCGCGCCAGCCGCACCGCCTGCATCACGGCCTCGGTGCCGGACATGTGGAAGGACAGCTGGTCCATCCGCGCATGCGACAGGATGCGGCGCACGTTGTCCTCGACCAGCGGGTGATAGACGCCGAGCACCGGCCCCAGCGCGTCGACGCGGGCCGCGCCCTCGGCGATGCAGCGCTGATAGAAGGCGTAGCCGAACAGGTTCACGCCGTAGCTGCCCGCCAGGTCGATGAAGCGCTCCCCGTCGAGGTCGGTCAGCCAGTGACCGTCGCTGGCGACCATCACCGGGCCCAGCGGCAGTTCGCGCTGCACCAGCGGACTGAACGAGGGCGGCACCCGGTAGCTGCTGGTGAACTGGAGATCCGGCAGCGACGGTTTCATCGACTGCGTCGCGGCGATGCTGCGCGCGTGGCGCGTCTTCAGCGTGCGCGACAGCGCGGCGAAGCTGGACCGCCGCGCCGCGACGATGTCGGCCGGCGCGTCGTCCGCGTTGAAGAAGTGCGCGTCGTCGAAGCGCTGCGTCGGCATCAGGCGCGCCAGCCGCACCGCCATCCGCGAGTGGCCCGCCAGCGACGGGTGCTTGGCGCGGGAGAGCTGCAGGCGGCGCCAGCCGGTCGGCGCGTAGTAGAGCGCCAACAGCCCGGCCGCGGCGGCGGCCACGGGCAGGAGCTCAAAGGTGAAGAACGTCGTCGACATGGGCATGGGCCTCCGGAGCCTCGTTCAGCTGTCACACAGCGTTGGCAAATTACCGGGGTGTATCCGACGGAATTGACATGTCAATGAAACTGGCCCGCTGGCGCGACCGTCTGACCCAGCAAGAGTCCCTCAACTTCCTGCTCACCAACCGGGTTCCCCGCCTGGCGCTGACCCGCTTCATGGGCTGGTACGCCGGGATCGACAGCCCCGCGCTGACGCGTTTCAGCGTCGCCGTCTGGCGGATGTTCACCGACCTCGATCTGAGCGAGGCGGAGCCGCCCGCCCACGGCTACCGGTCGCTGCGCGACGTGTTCACGCGCCGTCTGAAGCCGGGCCGGCGGCCGGTCGATCCGGCGCCGGGGACGATCGTCAGCCCCTGCGACGCCATCGTCGGGGCGCACGGCCCGGTCACGCGCGGGATGGCGCTCCAGGCCAAGGGCATGGACTACCGCATCGCCGACCTGTTCGGCGACGCCACGCGGGCCGCGCCCTACCTCAACGGCAGCTATGTGACGCTGCGGCTGACCTCGGCGATGTACCACCGCTTCCACGCGCCGGCCGACCTGCGCCTGCGGCGCGTCACGCACATCGCCGGCGATACCTGGAACGTCAATCCGATCGCGCTCAAGCGGGTGGAGCGCCTGTTCTGCCGCAACGTCCGCGCCGCCGTCGAGTGCACGCTGCCCGACGGCACCCCGATCGCGCTGGTGCCCGTGGCGGCCATCCTGGTCGCGAGCCTGCGCCTGCATGCCTTGGACCTGACCCTGCGCCCGGACCATCCCGGCCCGCATCGCTTCGACGTCGACCATGCGCACGCGCGGGGCGAGGAGATGGGCTGGTTCGAGCAGGGCTCGACGATCATCGTGTTCCTCCCGCCGGGCGTGCACCTGTCGGCGAACTTGCAGACCGGGCAGCGGGTCCGCATGGGCGAGGCGATCGCACGTCTACCATCCGCCGATGGCGATGAATGACACGACGCAGCGGCCGGCGGGACCGGCCGGACCGAATGACAGCCCAAGCGACGGCTCGAATGACGGCTCGAATGACAGCTCGAACGTCGGCTCGAATGCCGGCTCCTTGGCCGGCTCCTTGGCCGGCGCGTTCGCCGGCCCCTACGGCGGCGACGAGCACGGCCTGATCTGCGGGTTCTGGATCCATCCGGACCGGCCCACCGAGGCGTTGCCGACGCTCGCCCAGGCGCAGGCCCGGCTCTCGCAGCCGGACGGCGGCTATCTGTGGCTGCACCTGAACCTGGCGCACGCCGGCGCGCTGCCCTGGCTGCGCCGCAACGCCGCGCTGGCCGAGAGCTTCGACGAGGCGCAGCAGCAGGGCTCGCGCTCGTCGCGCATCGAGCGCGTCGGCGAGCACCTGTTCGCCGTGCTCAACGACGTGACCTTCGATTTCGCGTTCGACGTGGGCGATGTCTCCACGCTCTGGATGCAGGTCAGCGAACACCTCGTGCTCAGCGTGCGGCGCGCGCCGCTGCGCTCGGTCGACCGCCTGCGGATGGCGATCAAGCGCGGCGACCGGCCGAGGTCCAGCGTCGCGCTGCTGGACCACCTGCTGCGCGACCAGGCCGACGAGCTCCAGCGCATCGTGCGCCAGGCCACCGAACGGGTCGACGACATCGAGGACGCGCTGCTGGCCGGGCGACACGCGGGGCATGGCTCGGAAGTCGCCGCGCTGCGGCGGCTGATGGTGCGGCTGCAGCGGCTGCTCGCGCCGGAGCCCAGCGCGTTGCTGCGCATGCTGTCGAACCCGCCGGAGTGGGTCGCGGAGCGGGACAAGCAGCAGCTCCAGCAGGCGAGCGAGGAATTCGCGCTGGTGCTGCGCGACATCCAGGCGCTGCAGGAACGCATCCGGGCGGTGCAGGACGAGACCTCGGCGCGCGTGGCGCAGGAGAACAACCAGACGCTGTATGTGCTGACGATGGTCACCGTGCTGGCGCTGCCGATCAACCTGATCAGCGGCCTGTTCGGCATGAACGTCGGCGGGTTGCCGCTGCTGGCGCATCCGCACGGCTTCTGGGTCGTCGTCGGATTGATCGTGCTGCTGACCGGGCTGGTGACGCTGCTCCTGCTGAAGGCGACCGGTCGGCGGAAGTAGCGGCCACGGCCGCCAGGGTCGTCAGGGCGACCGCGGCCGTCGCCGTCGCCGCCGCCGTCGCCGTCCGCCTCAGAGCTCGAGGAACGCGGTCAACTCGTCCAGGTAGTCGTCGAAGTCGGCCAGGCCGTGGTCGCTGCCTTCCAGCAGCTTGATCCGGCAAGGCGCGTAGCGGGCGTGCATCTCGCGCCAGTCGAGGACCTCGTCGCCCTTGGCGATGACCGCCAGCATCCGTTCCGGATGCGCAAGCGCGCCGACGTTCAGCGCGACGAGTTCCTCGACGAACTCGGGCCGGAAGAAGAAGTGCTCCTCCGGGTTCTGCCAGCAGGTCTGCTCGCCGATGTAGTCCGCGAGATCGCGGGCCGGATCCACGGCCGGATTCAGCAGCACGGTCCGCGCACCGGTGCGCTGCGTCACCCAGGTCGCATAGAAGCCGCCAAGCGAACTGCCCATGACCGCCATCGTGTCGCGCGGCCAGTCGCGGATCAGCGCGTCGACGAGCGCCATCGCCTCGCGCGGCGACGGCGGCAACTGCGGGCAGACGAACACCAGGTCCGGACGCCGTTCCGCCGTCCAGCGCGCCATCCGCAAGGCCTTGGCCGAACGCGGCGACGAGCGGAAGCCGTGCAGGTAGAGGAGGTGGGTGCGACGGGCGGCGGCGGGCGCGGTCGGTGCGCGCGGCGCGGCCGCGGCAAGCGGGGAGGGCGTCGGGGAACTCATGGCGGGCCAGTGTAGGCCGCCCGCTCCGCCCGCTCCGCCCGTTCCGCCCGTTCCGCTCCCTTCCGACGCCGCCTCCGCGCGCGCGCGGCCGGGTCACTTCCGGCACGGGTGGGGGACGTCGGTGTGGGCGATCATCGCCACCTGCGCGGTTCGCGAGGGCCGCGCGCTCGTTAGTGCGCATTGACGCGCGGGCCCTGGCCCCGCACATTGCCCGCTTCACCGGGGCCAGGCGGCGACACGACCGCCACGCCTGCTTTCTCAACACGGTCCGGCCGATTGCGGACGGACCCACGACCACATCGATCCATGATCCACAGGGACACGATCCAGCTCACGGCCATCGCCGCCGCGGCGCTGCTGCTCACCGCCTGCGCCACGACCGGCCCGACCGGCGCCTCCACCTCGGCGCCCACGGCGCAGGCGGCCCAGCCGCCGGCCGGCGCCGCCTCCGGCGCGCCGGGCCAACCGGGCGCCTCCTCGCCGATGACGGCGCCGCGTCCCGCCGCCGATCCGACCGCGCCCAAGCCCTTCGCCGAGGTCAGTCGCGACGCCAAGCGCGACGACGGCCTCTTCCCCATCCTGCGCAAGGACGAGAAGGTCTGGCTCGAGATCCCGCGCGCGATGTTGAACAAGCCCTTCCTGTTCACCATCAACATCACCAGCTCCATCGGCGAGCGCGGCTTCTACGCCAGCCAGATGGGCCCGGAGATCCTGGCCGAGTGGCGCCGCGTCGGCAACTCGATCCAGCTGGTCGCGCTGAACACGGCCTTCCGCGCCGAGGGCGGCGGCAAGCGTGCCGGCGAGGAGGCGTTCTCGCCCAGCCTGCTGGCCGCCGGCCCGGTCGCCAGCGCCGACCACCCCGAGCGCAAGGCCTTCCTGGTCGACGCCGGCCTGCTGCTGAGCGACATCCCCGGCATGTCCACGCGCCTGGAGATGGCCTACCGGCTGCCCTACAACGTCGATCGCGGCAACTCGTTCTTCGAGATGACCCGCGCCGACGCGCAGCTCACGACGCTGAACGCCAAGGTCCACTACTTCACGCCGCGCATCCCCGCGCCGCCGCTGGTGGCCCCGCCCGTGCCGGTGCCGACGCCGCCGCAGGCGCTGCCGGATCCGCGCTCGATGTTCATGGGCTTCGTCTACAACTTCCGCGCGCTGCCGGAAGAGAAGATGGCCTCGCGCCGCGCCGACGGCCGCCTGGGTCACTTCACCGAGTCCTTCACCGACCTGAGCGACGACGCCAAGCCCAACCCGCGCGTCCACTACATCGCGCGCTGGCGCCTGGAGAAGAAGGACCCGGCCGCGGCGCTGTCCGAGCCGGTGCAGCCGATCACCTACTGGATGGACAAGAACATCCCGCCGAAGTACCGCCCCGCGGTCGAGGCCGGCATCCTGGAGTGGAACAAGGCCTTCGAGAAGATCGGCTTCAAGAACGCGGTCGTGGCCAAGCAGCAGCCCGATGATGCGGACTGGGACAACATGGACGCGTCGCACGCGTCGATCCGCTGGTTCGTGGGGTCGGACGTGGGCTTCGCCATCGGCCCGAGCCACCTGGACCCGCGCACCGGCGAGATCCTGGACGCCGACATCGGCATGAGCGACGTGTTCGCCCGCGGCGGCCGCGCCTTCATCGCGGAAGACGCGCCGCGCGGCATGGCCGGCGGTCAGGTGTCGACGCTGGCGGAGGAAGCGCAGGCGCTGGCCGCGCTGAACCAGGGATGGCGCGAAGGTCGCAACGCGACCTACTGCACCTACGCGCACGACGCGGCGGCCGAGATGGACTTCGCGCTGGACGTGCTCGAGGCCCGCGGTGACATCGCGCCGGACAGCCCCGAAGCCGACGCCTTCATCCAGGCGCGGATCAAGGACGTGATCATGCACGAGGTGGGTCACACGCTCGGCCTGAAGCACAACTTCAAGGCCTCGACGCAGGTGACGCAGGCGCAGCTGAAGGACAAGGCCTGGACCGACGCCAACGGCCTGTCGGCCTCGGTGATGGACTACAACGCCTACAACATCCCGCTCGAGGGCGAGGCGCCGACCACCTACAACAACACGACGCTGGGCGCGTACGACTACTGGGCCATCGAGTACGCCTACAAGCAGGTGCCCAAGGAACAGGAAGAGGCCGAGCTCAAGCGCGTCGCCGCGCAGAACACGCTGCCGGGCCACGCCTACGCCGACGACACCGACGCCGGCGGCTTCGGCCCGTTCGACGGCATGGATCCGACGATCAACCGCTTCGACCTCGGCGACGACCCGATGGCGTACTTCCGCAAGCGCCTGAAGTTGACGCAGGAGCTGTGGACGCGCGTGCAGAACCGGACGCCGGAAGCCGGCGACGATCCGCTGCGCCAGCGCCGGCAGCTGGCCGGCGGTTTCAACCAGCTGGCGCGCGCGTCGGACCTGGTGGGCAAGTACGTCGGCGGCATGTACACGCACCGCGACGTGCCGGGCGCCTCGGTGGCCGCGATGCGGCCCGTCGATCCCGCCAAGCAGCGCGAGGCGCTGCGCTTCCTGGCGCAGGGCATCTTCAGCGCCGACAGCTTCCGCTTCAAGCCGGAGTTCCTGACCTCGATCACGACCGACTATGTCGAGTTCAACCGCGCGGGCTTCGTGAACATCCCGGCGGCGGTGGCGCGGGTGCAGCTGGGGTCGCTGGACCGCCTGCTGCAGGCGCAGACGGCCATCCGCCTGATGGAGCTGCCGGCCTACGTGCCGGTGTCGCAGCGCAAGGGCCTGATCACGATCGGCGAGGTCTACGGCACGCTGCAGGCGTCGATCTGGAGCGAGCTGAAGACCGGCGCGGAGATCGACCCGCTGCGCCGCAACCTGCAGCGCGAGTACCTGCGCCGCATCCAGGCCAACCTGACGAAGAGCGGCGCGGCCTCGGGCCAGTTCGCCGATGCCTACGCGGTGCTGCGCCTGCACGCCGTGCAGCTGCAGAGCGACCTGCGCGCCGCGCAGGGCAAGGGCTCGATCGAGACCCGCGCGCATCTGGCGGAGAGCCTGGACTTCCTGAGCAGCGTGCTGAAGGCGACGATGACGCGGACGTGATGAGGTGAAGGCGGTGTGATCTCCGGATCACCCCGCATCAACGCAAAGGCCGGGGACAGCCGGCCTTTTTCATGCGCGGGTGCTGTCCGCTCAGTGGCTGTCCCCGACCGGATACCGCCGCTCCGCCGCCACGATGTCCCAGACCGCGATGAACATCGCCGCGATCAGCGGGCCGATGACGAAGCCGTTGATGCCGAACACCGCCATCCCGCCCAGCGTCGACAGCAGCACGACGTAGTCCGGCATCTTGGTGTCCTTGCCCACGAGCAGCGGCCGCAGCAGGTTGTCGACCAGGCCGATCACGACGGTGCCGAAGACGATCAGGCCGATGCCCGAGCCGAGATGCCCCGCCGACAGCAGGTAGATCGCCACCGGCGCCCACACCAGCGCCGCGCCGACCGCGGGCAGCAGCGACAGGAAGGCCATCAGCACGGCCCACAGCACCGGCGCGTGGATGCCCAGCACCCAGAACGCCAGACCGCCCAGCGCGCCCTGGATCGCCGCGACGGCGATGTTGCCCTTGACCGTGGCGCGGATCACCGTCCGGAACTTCTCGCCCAGCTGGCGCTTGTAGGAGTCCTGCAGCGGCAGCGCGTCGCGGATGCGGATCGAGAGCTGTTCGCCGTCGCGCAGCAGGAAGTACAGCAGGTAGAGCATCACGAAGAAGCTCACCAGGAAATCGAAGGTGTCCTGCCCGAAGCCCAGCGCCTTGGTCGCGATGAACTGGCTGCCCTGGTTCAGCGCGCTGCCGAGCTTCTCCTGCAGGTTGGCCAGGTCGTGCAGGCCCAGCCGCTCCAGCACGGCGCTGAGCCACGACGGCATCGCCGCGTAGATCTGCGCCACATAGGTGTTGAAGTTGAACTGGCCGGACTTGACCATCTCGAAGACGATCGCCGCCTCCCGCACCAGCGCGCCCATCACGTAGGTCAGCGGCAGCACGACCAGCAGCAGGATCACCAGGATCGTCAGCCCCGCCGACAGGCCGGGCCGTTTCGTCTTGCGCAGCAGCTTGCGATACAGCGGCTGGAACACGATGGCCAGCGCCACGCCCCAGAGGATCGCGCTCATCATCGGCCAGACGATCCAGCCGAACGCCACCGTCGCCAGCGCCAGCAGGCACAGGAAGGATCGGTTCTGCAGCGCAGGCACCAGCTTGCCAGGACCACTCATCGTGAAGTCGCTCCTCAGGGATCTTGCAGGGACAGGGGATTCGCAGCCAGGGCACGCGGCGTGCCATGCCGTCGTCGGGCATGAGGTGGCAGCGGCGGATGCCGCGGATGCGGCGGCGCAGGATCGCCGGTTTACTTCAACGCGTCCAGCAGCTTTTCGTGGATGCCACCGAATCCGCCGTTGCTCATGCACAGCACATGGTCGCCGGGCTTGGCGGCCCGCCGGACCATCTGCACCAGGGCGTCGACATCCGCGCCCACCAGGCCCTGCTCGCCCAAGGGCGCCAGCGCCTCGCGCGCGTCCCAGGTCAGGCCGTCCTGGTTGCAGAAGCTCAGGTCGGCTTCCTCCAGCGCCCAGGGCAGCAGCGCCTTCATGGTGCCCAGCTTCATCGTGTTGGAGCGCGGCTCGAAGACCGCCAGGATGCGTTCCTGCGGCGCGATCCGGCGGCGCAGGCCGTCGATGGTGGTGTGGATCGCGGTCGGATGGTGGGCGAAGTCGTCGTAGACCTTGATGCCGCGCGACTCGCCGCGCAGCTCCAGGCGACGGCGCACGTTCCTGAACTCGCCCAGCGCCTGGGCCGCCTGCTCCGGATCGACGCCGACGTGCTCCGCCGCCGCGATCGCCGCCAGCGCGTTGAGCTGGTTGTGCTCGCCGAGCAGCTCCCAGTTGACGTGGCCGACCTTCAGGCTGCCGCGCAGCACGTCGAAGGACTGCGGCTCGCCGCGCGCGCGCAGCGCGCCGGGTTCTTCCTTGCGGGCGCCGAAGCGCTGCACCTCGCTCCAGCAACCGCGCGCCAGCACGCGCTGCAGCGCCTCCTCCCGCGCATTGATGACCAGGCGTCCCGACGCCGGCACCGTCCGCACCAGATGGTGGAACTGGGTCTCGATCGCGGCCAGGTCCGGGAAGATGTCGGCGTGGTCGTGCTCGAGGTTGTTCAGGACCGCCGTGCGCGGCCGGTAGTGGACGAACTTGCTGCGCTTGTCGAAGAAGGCGGTGTCGTACTCGTCGGCCTCGATGACGAAGAACCGGCCGCCGCCCAGCCGCGCCGACACGCCGAAGTTCTGCGGCACGCCCCCGATCAGGAAGCCCGGCGCGAGGCCGGCCGATTCCAGGATCCAGGTCAGCATCGAGGTCGTGGAGGTCTTGCCGTGCGTGCCGGCGACCGCCAGCACATGCTGGCCCTGGAGCACGTGCTCCGCCAGCCACTGCGGGCCGCTGGTGTACGGCAGGCCGGCGTCGAGGATCGCCTCCATCAGCGGGAAGCGGCCTTCGGACGAGCGCGTCACCACGTTGCCGATCACGAACAGGTCGGGCTTCAGCGCCAGCTGCTCCGCGCCGAAGCCCTGGATCAGCGCGATGCCCAGGGCCTCCAGCTGCGTCGACATCGGCGGGTAGACATTGGCATCGCAGCCGGTCACCGTGTGGCCGGCTTCGCGCGCCAGCGCCGCCAGGCCGCCCATGAAGGTGCCGCAGATGCCAAGGATGTGGATATGCATGTCTGTCTCTCAGCTGCTGTACCAAGCGGTAAGCAAGCGTAATGCCTGTCGCGGATTGAAAAGATCGCGACAGGGCTGGCCCGGTGTTTGCCCGGGACAGGCTTTCCCGAACCGGCAACCGGGCCGCCCGCCCGATGTGCCGCCGCCCTCAGCGCAGGGCGGCGCGGGCGGCCTCGAGCGTGGCGTCGATGTCCGCCTCGGTGTGCGCGGCGGACACGAAGCCGGCCTCGTACAGCGCCGGCGCGAGGTACACGCCCGCGTCCAGCATCCCGTGGAAGAAGCGGTTGAAGCGCTCCTTGTCCGTCGTCATGACGGTCGTGTAATTCTGCGGGAGCTCCGGCATCAGGAAGAAGCCGAACATGCCGCCTTCGCTGTCGGCGCTGAAGGGCACGCCGTTCTCGGCCGCCACCGTCTTCAGGCCGTCGACCAGGCGGCGCGTGCGCGCCGACAGGGCGTCGAAGAAGCCGGGCTTGCGGATCTCCCGCAGGGTGGCCAGGCCGCAGGCCGTGGCCACCGGATTGCCCGACAGCGTGCCCGCCTGGTAGACGCCGCCCAGCGGGGCGAGGTGGCGCATGATCTCGCGGCTTGCGCCGAAGGCCGCCAGCGGCATGCCGCCGCCGATGACCTTGCCGAACACGCTGATGTCCGGCACGAAGCCGGGGATCAGGTCCGCGTATACGCCTTGCGCGCTGCGCAGGCCGACGCGGAAACCGGTCATCACCTCGTCCAGCACCAGCAGCGCGCCGTGCTCGCGGCACAGCTCGCGCATCCGGGTCATGAAGGGCACGCTGGCGCGCACGAAGTTCATGTTGCCGGCGATCGGCTCGACGATCACGCAGGCCAGCTCGCGGCCGTGCAGGGCGAAGGCCTCTTCCAGCTGGGCGACGTTGTTGTATTCCAGCACGAGGGTGTGCTGCGCCGTCGCCTCGGGCACGCCGGCCGAGGTCGGATGGCCGAAGGTCGCCAGGCCCGAGCCCGCCTTCACCAGCAGCGCATCGGTGTGGCCGTGGTAGCAGCCCTCGAACTTGATGAACTTGTTGCGCTGCGTCGCGCCGCGCGCGAGGCGGATGGCGCTCATCGTCGCCTCGGTGCCGGAGCTCACCAGCCGGACCTGCTCGCAACTCGGCACCAGCGCGAGGATCTCCTCGGCCAGCTCGATCTCGCGCTCGGTCGGGGCGCCGAAGGAGAAGCCTTCCAGCACGGCCTTCTGGACCGCCTCGACCACGGCGGGGTGGCCGTGGCCCAGGATCATCGGCCCCCAGGAGCCGATGTAGTCGATGTAGCGCTTGCCGTCGGCGTCGACGATGTGGGCGCCTTCGCCCCGCGTGATGAAACGCGGCGTGCCGCCGACCGCGCGGAAGGCGCGCACCGGCGAATTGACGCCGCCGGGAATGACGCGCTGGGCGCGGGCGAACAGGGTCTCGTTCTGGCTCATGGGGGAATCCGGTGCTGCTGGCTGCGCGGGGAGCTCAAGGGCTGTGCGTCAGATGGGGCAGATGGGGCAGATTGGGCAGGTGGGGGGGCAGGCGACTGCCGCAAAGGACGAGGGCGCCGCGCGGGCGCCCTCGGCGGTCTCAATGGATGCGGCGCGGGCCTCGGCTGGGCGGCTCGTCGATCGGCATCTCGTCCGTGGCGGGCACGGCCTCGGCGCCTTCTTCGCCCTCCTCGCCGGGCGGCAGCGCCCAGAAGAAGCGGTCCGGCACCACGTTGCCCATGCCGGGGCGGAACCCCGCCTCCAGCGACTGGTCGAGGAAGGCGAGCGCCTCGCCCACCGCGTCGTGCGGCTCCGAGCCGACCGACAGCAGCGCGGCCAGCGCGGCGGACAAGGTGTCGCCCGAGCCGACGAAGCTGGCCTCGAAGCGCTCGAACTTCTCCCCGGTGATCGCGCCCTGGGAATTCGCCAGCACGTTGTCGATGTACTGGTTGGGAAGCTGGATGCCGGTCACCAGCACGTTCGCGGCGCCATGTTGCTGCGCGGCGACGGCCAGCTCGCGCGGCGAGGCCGGACGGTCCGCGTCCCAGTCGGGCAGCAGGCAGTCGCTCAGCGTCTTCTGGTTGCCGACCAGCACCAGCGTCTGCGGCAGCACCAGCTCGCGGAATGCGTCGAGGTAGCTCTGCTGCTGTTCCTCGTCCAGCCAGGAGATGCTGGGCAGGTAGGCCACCAGCGGCACGTCCGGGTAGTCGGACAGGACCTCGGCGACCGAAGAGACGCCCTCGGCGCTGCCCAGGAAGCCGACCTTCCAGGCGGCGACCGGCACGTCCTCGAGGATGGAACGGGCCTGCTCGACGATGCAGTCGCCGTCCAGGGTCTGGTGGTCGAAGACCTCGGCGGTGTCGCGCATGACGATGGCGGTGACCACCGGCAACGCATGCGCGCCCATGGCGGCGATGGTGGCGACGTCGCCGGCGCTGCCGCCCGCGCCGCTGGGGTCGGACGCGTTGAAGCTCATCACGCAGGCGGGGGGCGGCGAGTCCTGGTCATCGATCGCGGCGGCGTCCTGGGGATCGGGTTGGTGCGGGTCTGGGCGGCTCATGAATGGTTCGGCGAGAAGCCGTGAACTGGTGCGCATAACGTGAAGAAGCACCGCAACCGACTGTTGTTTCATCGGTACTTCCGCCCCCCGGTTCAGACCGGGGGCATGGCTACAATCTTTCGATCATTGTAGTGATGCAAAGTCAACCCATCGTGAGCGAAGCAAGGACCTGGATGTGCCTGATCTGCGGCTGGATGTACGACGAGGCCGTGGGCGACCCTGAACACGGCATCGCCGCCGGCACCCGTTGGGAAGATGTCGACATGAACTGGACCTGCCCCGAGTGCGGCGCCCGCAAGGAAGACTTCGAAATGGTCCAGATCTGACCCTCGCATCGACCTTTCGGCAAGGCGCCGGTCCTCGATCATCCGGCGGTCCTTCCAGCGCTCGTCGCCTGTCGCGAGCCTGAAATCTCTCTGACAACCATTGTCTGAACAATACGGAGAAGAGCTTGGATTCCAGCGCAAGCCCCCGCACGGCGACCAAGGTGCTCGTCATCGACGACAGCAACACGATCCGCCGCAGCGCCGAGATCTTCCTGAAGCAAGGCGGCCATGAGGTCGTGCTGGCGGAAGACGGTTTCGACGCGCTGGCCAAGCTGAGCGACTACCAGCCCGACCTCGTGTTCTGCGACATCCTGATGCCGCGCCTGGACGGTTACCAGACCTGCGCGATCATCAAGCGCAACCCGCAGTTCGCCTCGGTGCCCGTGATCATGCTGTCGTCCAAGGATGGCCTGTTCGACAAGGCCCGCGGCCGGATGGTCGGCTCGCAGGACTACCTGACCAAGCCCTTCACGAAGGACCAGCTGCTGCAAGCGGTCCGACAGCATTGCCAGACGGGCTGACCGACGCGACGGACAGCCCGCTTCCAACGACCTCATCCACGACATCCAACGACGCTCACGCCTGGCTCGAACGACGAATCCACCGACGCGAATCGACACGAGCCAAGACAGAGGGAGATCCCATGCCCATCCACAAGATCCTGCTGGTCGACGATTCGAAGACCGAGCTGCACGCGCTGAGCGACCTGCTGACCAAGCGCGGCTTCACCGTGCGCACGGCCGAGAACGGCGAAGAGGCGATGAAGCGCCTGGCCGAGGAAAAGCCCGACCTCATCCTCATGGACGTGGTCATGCCCGGCCAGAACGGTTTCCAGCTGACGCGCGCGATCACGCGTGACGAGCGCTACGCCGACGTGCCGGTGATCATGTGCACCAGCAAGAACCAGGAAACCGACAAGGTCTGGGGCATGCGCCAGGGCGCGCGCGACTACGTCGTCAAGCCGGTGAAGGCAGAAGAGCTGCTGGCCAAGATCAAGGCGCTGGGCTGACATCATGGCCAACAAGCAAGCGCTGCGCGAACTTCAACAACGGCTGGCGCAGCGCATGCAGGCGGCGCGCGAGGCGCCGCAGGCCGCGAGTTGGCTGGCCGTCGAATGCGCGGGCCTCGGCCTGCTGCTCCCGCTCAAGCAATCCGGCGAAATTTTCACGCCGGTGCCGCTTCAGGCGGTCCCGTACACGCAACCTTGGATGCTGGGCGTGGCCAACTTGCGGGGCGGTCTGCATACCGTGGTGGACCTGTCGGCCTTCCTGGGCCTGCGAAGTCCCGCTCCGCTGACATCGGCCCACCGGCTGGTGTCGATCAATCCGGACCTGGGCATCAACTGCGCGCTGCTGGTGGACCAGCTGCTGGGGCTGCGCGGCGATGAACAGCTCCAGGCCGAACCCGATGCGGGCGGCCATCCCGATTTCGCTCCTGCCCGCATGCGCGACGGGCAGGGCCGGCGCTGGCAAGTGCTGGACCTGGATGCGCTCACGCAGCATCCGCAATTCCTGCGCATTGTTTTGAACTGATAGCCAGACGACGGTCCCGTCACAGGCGCCGATTCGACGAACGAGATCAAACGAGGGTGAGATGAGCTTCCTGGACAAGATCAAGAACAAGGGCAAGAACGAGGGCAACGACGACTTCGACGCCGGTCCGCAGACCGACGCCGGTGCGGCGCCGGAGGACACGCAAGACTTCCAGCCCTCGATCATCACCACGGCGCAGCCCACGCCGGAGTTCCAGGACACGTCCGCGGGCTACCAGCCTTCGGCGTCCGCCCCGGAATCCCCGACGCCGATGCCGGCCGTGGCCCGCCAGCCGGAACAGCGCCGCACCGGCCTGCTGACGGCGCTGGTCGCCGTCGGCCTGATCGGCACGGCGACGACGGTGTCCTGGTCGCTGATCAGCTCGAACCGCTCCGCGGCGCAGGTGCGCGGCGCGGGTCAGGCGGCGACGCAGTCGCAGCGTCTGGCGAAGGCGGTCTCGACCGCGCTGCTGGGCAACAAGAACGCCTTCCCGGAAATGAAGGAAGCGTCGGAGATCCTGACCGGCGTGATCGGCTCGCTGCGCGACGGCAGCGGTGAGCTGGCCAAGGCCCCGGGCTCGGTCGATCCGCTGCTCGACAAGATCGCCCCGATGGTGGCGCGCGCCGACAAGAACACCAAGGTCATGCTGGCGCAGGAAAAGGTGTTGACGCAGGTCGGCGCCGCGCTGCGCGCGATCAACCGGCAATCGTCCGACCTGCTGGAAAGCGCCGAGGCCGTGGCCTCGCTGTCGCTGCAGAGCTCGGCCCCGACGGGCGAGGTCGCCGCGGTCGGTCAGCTGGTGATGCTGACGCAGCGGATCGGCAAGTCCGCCAACGAATTCCTGACGCAGGAAGGCGTGAGCCCCGAGGCCGTGTTCCTGCTCGGCAAGGACTTGAACGCGTTCCGCGAGATCGCCCAGGCGCTGCTGAACGGCAACCCCGAGCTGCGTTTGAACGGCGCCAAGGATCCGCAGGTGCGCGAACGCCTGAAGGTGCTGCTGACGCAGTACGACCAGACCCGCTCGCAGGCCACCGCCATCCTGTCGAACCTGCAGGGCCTGGTGTCCGCGCGGGAAGCGCAGACGGCGATGCTCAATGACTCGGAAGTGCTGCGCAAGGACCTGGACGACCTGGGCGTCGGACTGGAATCCGCCGGCGGCCTGAACCCGGGCGTGCTGATCGCCATGCTGGCCTCGCTCGCGGTGCTGGTGATCGGCTCGGTCGGCTTCCTGCGGCTGTATGTGTCCGACCAGTCGCGTCGCGCGCAGATGGCGGAAGAACAGCGTCGCGAGGCCGAGGCGCAGGAGCAGGAAGCCAAGCGCGTCAACGATGCGAACCAGGCGGCGATTCTGCGGCTGATGAACGAACTGCAGACGGTGGCGGAAGGCGACCTGACGCACCAGGCGACCGTGACCGAGGACATCACGGGCGCGATCGCCGACTCAGTGAACTACACCGTGGAAGAGCTGCGCTCGCTGGTCCATCAGGTGCAGACGACGGCGGTCCGGGTGACGGACACGACCGCGCAGGTCGACCAGACCTCGACCGAACTGCTGGCCGCGTCGACCGAACAGCTGCACGAGATCCGCGCCACCGGCGAGGCGGTGCTGCAGATGGCGCATCGGATCAACCAGGTGTCCGCGCAGGCGCAGCAGACCGCCGACGTGGCCCGCCAGTCGCGGGAAGCGGCCGAGCAGGGTCTGGAAGCGATGCAGAACAACATCGGCGGTATGAACCAGATCCGCGACCACATCCAGGAAACGTCCAAGCGCATCAAGCGGCTGGGCGAGTCTTCGCAGGAAATTGGCGAGATCACCGAGCTGATCTCGGACATTACCGAACAGACCAACGTGCTGGCGCTGAACGCGGCCATCCAGGCGGCGTCCGCGGGTGAAGCTGGTCGCGGCTTCTCGGTGGTGGCGGAAGAAGTGCAGCGGCTGGCGGAACGCTCCGCCGACGCGACGCGACGGATCGCCGCGCTGGTCAAGACCATTCAGACCGACACGCACGATGCGGTGGCCGCCATGGAGCGCTCCACGCTGGGGGTGGTCGAGGGGACGAAGCTGTCCGACGCGGCCGGCCGCGCGCTGGAAGACATCGACTCGGTGTCGCGTCGCCTGGACGACCTGATCGGTCAGATCTCGACGGTCGCGCAGAACGAAGCACGCGCCGCCAACGAGGTCGGCGCCAACATCCAGCACATCTTCGCGGTGACCGAGCAGACTTCCGACGGTACGCGCTCCACCGCCCAGATGGTGCATGAGCTGTCGCGGTCGGCGGAAGCGCTGAAGCAGTCGGTGGCCCGGTTCAAGGTCACGTCCTGATCGGGACGCGCCCCACACCCGGCCACACCGGTAGAACAGGGATCACCCCGCACCGCGTC
Source organism: uncultured Roseateles sp. (assembly GCA_946886855.1). The sequence continues at coordinate 21,045 of CAMPJJ010000034.1, forward strand.
GACAAATAGAAGAGAACAAGAGCGAGCATGGACCTTACGCGCGAATCCGAGTTCCCCGCCGACCTGAGCCCCTTGGCCTGGGTCCAGGAGGAGCTGCGCCGCACGCTGGAATCGGTGCACAAGGCCCTTCGCCGCGTGCTGCGCGATGCCGATGCGCGGTCGACGACGCTGGGCGGCGACGGCCAGCCCAGTCCCGCCCTGCAAGGCGCGGCCCAGCAGATGCACCAGGCCGCCGGCGTGCTGGCGGTGGTCAGCCTGCCGGCCGCGGCGCATCTGCTGCGCGCCGCCGAGGCGACGCTGTTCCGTCTGGCCGAGAACCCGGCCAGCGTGAGCATCGCCGAGGTCGAGGCGGTCGAGCGCGCGGACTTCGCGGTCCTCGCCTTCATCGCCAAGACGCTGGCCGGCGGACAGCCGAGCTCGCTGGCGCTGTTCCCCGCCTACCAGACGCTGCAGGAACTCAACGGCGCGGGTCGCATCCATCCTGCCGACCTGTGGACCGAAGAATTCCGCTGGCGCGAACTGCCGCTGGATCGCGGCGTGCGCGCGCTGACCTCCGAGCAGATGCGTACGCCGTTCGAGGCGCTGCTGCTGAAGCAGATGCGCGCCCCGGCGCCGGGTCAAGGGCAACTGCTGAGCGATCTGTGCGCCGGCCTGGCGCTCACCCAGACCCAGGCCAACGCGCGGACGCTGTGGATGCTGGCTGCGGGCCAGTTCGAGGCCCAATCGCGCGGCTTGCTGCCGGTGGACACACTGGTCAAGCGCCTGGGCTCGCGTCTGCTGGCGCAACTGCGCGCGGGCAGCGATGCCGCGCCGTCCGAGCGCCTGGCCAAGGACCTGCTGTTCTTCGCCGCTGCTGCCAAGCATGCGGAACCCGGCTCCGCGCCGCGCCTGAGCGCGGTGCAACAGGCCTATGGCCTGGTCGAAGCCGACACCGTGGACTACCGCGACGACGCGCTGGGTCGCATCGATCCGAACTGGGTCGCGGCGGCCAAGCGTCGCGTCATCGCGGCGAAGGAATCGTGGGCCTCCGCCGCCGAAGGCGAGACCCACCGCCTGGGCGGCCTGGACGAGCAGTTCGCCAACGTCGCCGAGTCGCTGCAGAAGCTCTTCCCGAGCGGCGAGGTGCTGGGCGACACGCTGCGTCGTGCCGTCGTCGCGACGCTGCGTTCGGGCCGCGCGCCCGAAGCGGCGCTGGCGATGGAGATCGCCACGTCGATGCTCTATCTGGAGGCGGCGCTCGAAGACGAGGCCTTCGACCAGCCGGAGCAGGGCGAACGCGTGAAGAGCCTGGCCCGCCGCATCGAGTCGGTCGGCCACGGCGAAGCGCCGCTGCCGCTCGAAAGCTGGATGGAGGAGCTCTACCGCCGCGTCGCCGATCGGCAGACGCTGGGCTCCGTCGTTCACGAGCTGCGCGCCAGCCTGTCCGAAGTCGAACGTCAGTGCGACGAGTATTTCCGCGACCCCAGCAAGCGCGACCTGCTGATCCCGGTGCCGGGACAGCTGCAGGCGATGCGCGGGGTGTTCAGCGTGCTGGGCCTGTCGCAGGCCGCGCAGGCGACGCTGAAGATGCGCGACCAGGTCGATGAACTGGCCAACACCGAGGTCGATCCGACGCTGTCGGGACCTCGCGCGCAGTTCGACCGGCTCGCCCACAACCTGGGCGCGCTGGGTTTCCTGATCGACATGCTGAGCGTGCAGCCGCAATTGGCCAAGCGCATGTTCCGCTTCGAGGACGACACCGGACTGCTGCAGTCGCTGGTGGGCCGCGAAAGCGAACTGCACGAAGTCGAGCCGGCGCTCGCCGTCGAAGAAGCCGCGGCGCAGCCCCAGTTGATCGATCAGTTGCAGGCGACGGCGCAAGCCGTGGCGCAAGGGGATCGCTCGACCGAGGAACTGGCCCGCGATCTGGAACGGATCTCCCACGAAGCCCGCGCCGCCGACGATCTCGGCATGGCGCAGGCGGCGCAGCAGGCGCAACAGCAACTGCTGTCGTCCGGCGGCGACGCCGCGGGCAGCCATGCGGCCGAATCGCTGCAGCAGTTCATCGAGGCCGCCGCCCCCGCGGCGCCTCCGGCGCAGGCGCCGAGCGCGCCCATCCCGCAGGCCGAGGAAGCCATCGACGAGGAGATGCTGGGCATCTTCCTGGAAGAGGCTGCCGAGGTCGTGACGACCGCCCGCGAGGCGATGACCGCGCTTGCCCGCAACGGCAGCGACAAGGAACAGCTGACGACCGCGCGCCGCGCCTTCCACACGCTGAAGGGCAGCTCGCGCATGGTCGGGCTGAACGAGTTCGGCGAAGCCGGCTGGGCCTGCGAGCAGCTGTACAACCAGCGGCTGTCGGAGCACCCGCAGGCCGACTCGGACCTGCTGCGCTTCAGCAACGAGGCGCTGGACGCCTTCCAGGCCTGGGCCGCCGCGATCGCCGAGGGACGGCCGCATGGCTTCCACAGCGCGCCGTTCCGCGCATCGGCCGACGCACTGCGCCTGGAGAACCGCTACCTGCCCCTGCAGGTGTCGGCCGAGCCGGTCGCTCCCGTGGCTGCTGCCGTCGCTGTCCTGCCTGAAGCGACCGAGGTCGTCGAACACATCGACGTCGGCGCAGTTCCCGAACTGATCGAGGTCGCGGAAGTCGCGGAAGTCGCGGAAGTGGCTGAAGTCGTCGAGGTGCCGGCCGTCGACGAGGTGCACGAACTCGATCTGGCCGATCTGCCCGAGTTGTCGCTCGCCGACGAGGTCGCCGCTCCCGCGCAAGCGCCCGCCGCCGACGAACAGGCCGCGCTGGACCTGCTGGCGACGCTTGACGCCGAAGAACCGGTGCCGGCGGGCGGGATCCTGCCCGCGTTGGATCTCCCCGCACTCGATCTGCAGGGCCTGGACGTGCCTGCGCTGCCGGTGGCCGACCTGGGCATCGTCACGGCCGTCGAGCCCGCCGTGCCCCACGATGGCCTGTCCCTGGACTTCCCGGGGGAACTGCCCGAGTTGACCCAGACGGTGCCGGAATCGGGCTCCTCGGTCGATCTGGGCGCCTTGTCCGCAGCCGATCTGTCAGCGCTCGACACGACGATGTCGCTGCCGACCGTGGCCGACGTGGTCGAACCCGCTGCGCTGCACGAACCGTCGACGCTTGAACTGCCGACGGCCGTCGAGCCGCCGGTCTTCCATGATGAACCGACGCAGGCGCTGGAACCCACGCTGACGGCTGCCGAGGAGCCGACGCTCGCGCTGGACCTGCCGGAGGGCTGGCCGACGGACGCGCCGCTGGTGGAGATCGAAGCCACGACGCCGATGCCGCTCGACGAACTGCCGGCCGCGCCGGTGGTGGACCAGCCCGCGCTGGACCTGCTGGATCTCTCGGACCTGAATACCGAGCCCGTGACGGCGATCGACGCGACCTCGTCCCCCGACGACCTGTCGCTGACGCTGGACCTGGGTGAGGAACTGGTCGGCACGCCGCCCGAAGGCCTGTCGCCGCGCAGCTTGTCCGATCTCGAACTGCCGGACCTCGATCTGGGCACGCCGGCCGTGGCGGCGCCGCATGCAGCACCGGCGCTGAGCCTGGTGGGGGGCACGGCGGTCACGCCGCCCGCCGCCGACGGTCCGGTCGACGCCCTCGACGAGGACGTCGACGCGGGCGACAGCGACGAAGGCGTGAAAGTCATCGGACCGCTGCGCATCAGCATCGCGCTGTTCAACATCTTCCTGAACGAGGCCGACGAACGTTCGCGCCGTCTGCAGGTGGAACTGACCGAGTGGTCGCTGCTGCCTCAGTCGCCGCTGCCGCAGGACGCGGAAGCGCTGGCGCACGGGCTGGCCGGCAGCGCGGCGACGGTTGGATTCGACGACCTGTCGACGCTCGCCCGTTGCCTGGAACACGCCTTGGGCCGCGCCCAGGGTCATGAGGTGGGCGATCCGACGCTCTTCCAGCGCGCCGCGGATGAGATCCGGCGCCTGCTCCACCAGTTCGCCGCCGGTTTCCTGAAGGAAGCGGATCCGGCGCTGGTCGCCGAGCTGCAGGCCTTCGAGCCGGGCGCGTTGCTGCCCGACGGCCACGCCGACAGCGACGAAGGCCTGCTGGCCATGTCGCTGGAGGAGGTTTCCACCGCTTCGCTGCCGGCCAGCCTGTTGAATGCGCCGGTGTCGCCGGTCGTGCCGGACGAGCCTGATTTCCCGACCTCGCAAGCCGCCTTCCACCGGGCGGCCGAAGCGACCGACGACGATTTCGACTTCAACCAGCCCGACCAGATCGAGCCGGAACTGATGCCGATCTTCGAGGAGGAAGCCGAGGATCTGCTGGGCGAGCTGCACGGCGCGCTGCGTGAATGGGCGGCCCAACCGGCGGATACCGGTCGCGCGGCGGCCTGCATGCGCGTGCTGCACACCTTCAAGGGCGGCGCGCGCCTGTCCGGCGCGATGCGCCTGGGCGAGGAAGCGCACCGCCTGGAATCCCAGGTTGAACACCTGCTGGCCGAGGGCGAACCTCGCTTCGAGCAGCTGCTCGCGTTGCAGGATGCCGGCGACAGCCTGGAGCACAGCTTCAAGACGCTGCAGCGGACGTGGCGCAACCCGGCGCCGGTGGTCCCCGCGCCGATGGCGCCTGCCGAGTCGGCTGCACCGGTCGTCGAAGCGCCCGCACCGATCCCGGTGGCGGAACCGATCGAGGTCGTCGAGTTGCCCGTGGAAGGATCGGATGCGATTCCGGTGCCTGCGGACGAGGAGCTTCCCGCGCCGGAGACGTCGGTGGTCGAGCCGGATGCACCGGTCGAGGAACCGATCACCGAGCCTGCGATCGAGCCGATCGCCGAGATCGCTCAGCCCATCGCCGAGGACGCTGCTCCCTTGGAGCCGGAGGCGCCGACGCCCGTCGTCGTGGCACCGCCGGCCGACATCGAGATCGACTGGGCCCATTTCAGCGAAGTCGCCGACCTCGGGCAACCGCTGGAAAGCGCGCCGGTCGCCCCGGCCGCGCAGGTGCGGGTCCGTGGCGCGCTGCTGGAACGCATGGCCGCGCTGTCGGGCGAGGTGTCCATCCGTCGTGCCCGCCTGGAATCCGAGCTGGGCCAGATGCGCACGTCGCTGGGCGACCTGGACGACAACCTGGAGCGCCTGCGCACGCAGTTGCGCGAGCTGGAACTGCAGGCCGAAGCCCGCATTGCCGCTCGCCAGGAAGCCGCGCAGGTCACCGGCAAGGACTTCGATCCGCTCGAGTTCGATCGCTACACCCGCTTCCAGGAACTGACCCGGATGCTGGCCGAGTCCGTCAACGACGTGGCGACGGTCCAGCGCGGCCTGCAGCGCAACGTGGCGGCGGGCGAAGATGAACTGGCCGGCCAGTCCCGGCTGACGCGCGAACTGCAGGACGACCTGCTGCGCACGCGGATGGTGGAGTTCGACAGCAGCCTGGGCGAACGCCTGCATCGCGTCGTGCGCCAGGCTTCCCGCGAAAGCGGCAAGCAGGCGCAGCTCGAGATCCGCGGTGGCGGCGTCGAACTGGATCGCGCCGTGCTGGAGCGCCTGACCGGCGCGTTCGAGCACCTGCTGCGCAACAGCGTGGTCCACGGCATCGAGGCCCCGGACGTCCGCCAGCAGGCCGGCAAGGCCCCGGTGGGCCGCATCGTCCTGAACCTGCATCAGGAAGGCAACGAGATCCAGGTCCGCTTCAGCGATGACGGCGCCGGCCTGAACCTGGGACGGATCCGGGCCCGCGGCGAGAGCCAGGGCCTGATCCAGCCGGGTCAGGACGTCAGCGACTCGCAGCTGATGGACCTCATCTACGAGCCGGGCTTCTCCACCGCCGACGCGCTGACCGAAATGGCCGGCCGCGGTGTCGGCATGGACGTGGTCCGCTCGGAAGTGAACACCCTCGGCGGCTACGTGCTCACGGAGTCGACGGCGGGGCAGGGCGCGAGCTTCGAGCTGCGCGTCCCGCTGACGACGGCGCTGACGCAGGTCGTCGTGCTGCGCTATGGCGATCGCAAGGTCGCGGTGCCCGCGGCGCTGATGCTGTCGGTGCAGCGCCTGCCGGTCGAGACGGTGGAACAGGCTTATGTCGACGGTTCGCTCATGGCGGCCGGCGAACGCATGCCCTTCTACTGGCTGGGCGGCCTGATGCGCCACAGCGACCGCGGCTTCGCGCATGGCAAGACGCTGCCGGTGGCGCTGGTGCACAGCGCGCAGCAGCGCCTGGCGCTGCACTGCGACGAAGTCCTGGGCAACCAGGAAGTCGTGATCAAGAACCTGGGCCCGCAGCTGATGCAGGTCCCGGGCCTGGCGGGCATCAGCCTGCTGGCTTCGGGCGACGTGGCGCTGATCTACAACCCGGTGGCGCTGGCCAACCGCTACGGTCATGCCGCGCAGCAGCGCGTGCACGACGCCGAAGCGGCGGCGCGCCAGGAGGTGGTGGAAGAAGCCAAGGTCCAGCTGGCGCCGCTGGTGATGGTGGTCGACGATTCGCTGACGGTCCGTCGCGTCACGCAGCGCCTGCTGGAACGCGAAGGCTATCGTGTGCTGCTGGCCAAGGACGGTCTCGATGCGATGGAACGTCTGGGCGGCGACGAGTTGCCCACGGTCGTGCTGTCGGACATCGAGATGCCTCGCATGGACGGCTTCGACCTGGTCCGCAACCTGCGTGCGGACACGCGTCTGGCGGGCCTGCCCGTGATCATGATCACGTCGCGCATCGCGCAGAAACACCGCGAGTATGCACAACAGCTCGGAGTCAACGATTACCTGGGCAAGCCCTATGACGAAGAGCACCTGCTGGGCCTGATCGCCCGATACACTTCGCACCTGTCCGCCGCTCAGCCGGCGAGGGCGTAGCGTCCGGCCTCCCGGACATCGGGGAGCCGGCGCCAGGATCCATCCTCCACGCTGCAAACACCATGTCCGGGGTAGTCGACCATCTTGCCGAACTGACGGGCTTCCGTGACCGCGATGTCATGGACGTCACGCTCGTCACCGCGCTGCGGGATCTGCTCAACGGTCCCGTGGCCGCGGTCGCCATCTACCGATGCGTCGGCGAGCCCGGCCAGCAGCGCTGGCTGACCCGCGCGAGGCTGCGGTCCGGCGATTCGGTCGCCACCGCCGATTCGCTGTGGGTCGATCCCGACTCGCTCCCCCGGCTGGCCGAACATCCCCGCCGCCTCGAATGCCTGACGCAGCGCAGCGTGCTGCAGCAGCGCGAAGGCGAGGAGTGGGTGACGCTGTTCCCGCTCGCCACGGAGCGCGAGGTCGTCGGCGTGCTGGAGCTGCACACCGCGCGCCGGCTCAAGGCCGAAGCGCAGCGGATGGTGTCGAGCGTGCTGCGGATCTATCACAACTTCCAGGGCCTGCTGGACTACAGCGAGCGCGACACGCTGACCGGCCTGCTCAACCGCAAGACCTTCGACGAAAGCTTCCTGAAGGCGGTGTCGGAGCTGCCGATGCGCGCGCTCAGCGACGCTGCCGCGCTGGACGAGGCGGGCCAGGATAGGCGGCATGCCGCGGTGCATCCGCGCTACTGGCTGGGCGTCATCGACATCGACCTGTTCAAGACGATCAACGACCGCTTCGGTCACCTGATCGGCGACGAAGTCCTGCTGCTGCTGTCGCGCCTGATGCGCAGCAGCTTCCGCTTCAACGACCTGCTCTACCGCTTCGGTGGCGAGGAGTTCGTCGTGCTGATGCGCTGCGAGGACGAGCCCGACGCGGCCCATGCCTTCGAGCGTTTCCGCAACAACACCGCGCAGTACGCATTCCCGCAGGTGGGCCGCATCACGGTCAGCATCGGCTTCACACAGATCCGCGGCGGCGATTCGCCAGCGGCCGCCTTCGAGCGTGCCGACAAGGCCGTCTATCACGCCAAGGGCGCCGGACGGAACCAGGTGCAGAGCCACGCCACGCTGGTCGCCCAGGGCGCGATGTCCGAGGCCAAGCACCTGAGCGACGTCGAACTCTTCTGACATCGTGAACAGGACGTGGCGCTGGACCGCCCTCGCCGCCTCGGCGGTGACGGCCCTTTCGGCGCTGCTGATCGGTTGCGCATCGCCCCCGCCGGTGAGCGGCCCCGATCTGCCGGCGCAGCCCGGCGCGCAACTTGCCGACGACGGCAGCCACCTCTGGCAGGACTTCGACTGGATCGATGCTTCACGCCAGCGTGCAGTGCCTGTCCGTGTCTACTGGCCCCAGGGCCAGGCCCCGGCCGGCGGCTGGCCGGTGGTGGTGTTCTCGCATGGCATGGGCGGCTCGCGCCGCGGCTACAGCTACCTCGGCAGCTACTGGGCCGCGCACGGCGTGGTCGCCATGCACGTGCAGCACATCGGCAGCGACCGCCGCCTGTGGGCGGGCGGCTTCGGCTGGTCCAACTCGCTGAGCCTGGTGCTGCGTCTGCAGCACGCGGCCCAGCGCGAAGAGGCCGTCGATCGCACGCAGGACGTCCGCTTCGCGCTCAACCAGTTGCTCGCGGGGCCGCTGGCGCCCAGGCTCGATCCGGCGCGCCTCGCGATCGCGGGGCATTCCTATGGCGCCAACACCAGCCTGCTGCTGGCGGGCGCGAAGGTGCCGGCATCGGCGGAACTGCCGGGCGGCACGCCGCTGGCGGCCTTGGTCGAGCCGCGATTCAAGGCGGCGATCCTGATCTCCGCGCCACCGTTCTACGGCGAAGGCGATCCCGCGCCCATCCTGTCGGGCATTGCGATTCCCACCTTGCACATCAGCGCCACCGACGACGAGATCACCATTCCCGGCTACTACAGCGGCCCGGCGGACCGCGTGGCGCTCTTCGACGCGATCGGCGGGCCGCACAAGGCGCTGGCGATGTTCAGCGGCGGTTCGCACAGCATCTTCACCGACCGGATGAACACTGGCGGTCAGGAACTGAACCCGAAGGTCAAGGCCGCCACGCGTGAACTCAGCCTGGCCTATCTGCGGCTGGTGCTGGATGGCGACGGTGCGCCCCTGCGCGACTGGCAGGGTCGCCATGCTGCGCTGCTTGCGCGATGGCAGGCGCCGTGAGCCGGCCCTGGCCGCAGGCGCCACGGCTGCGGGTGGTCGTCAAGTCCTGACCCCGCGAAGCGAGCATGCGAGGCGCCCGGGCCGGGTTTTGGAGACACCAACGTGGCTTTCCCGGCACGCAGCATGTGAGCAGGGACTTGCTTTTCCCGCGCGACCCCTCTAGCGTTAGGCCCATGTGAACGGTCTCCGCAGAGAGACGCGACACCGGACCCCGCACGCGGGGCTTGAGAGAAGCGCGACATCACGTCGCGAGCAACAGAAGCACTGGGGTGGATGTCGGCGCGGATGTCATCGCTGTGATGCCGTCGTCCACAGGGTTGTACCAACACGGGCGAGCAAGCCCGGACCGTCGATGCGCATGCTGACCTTTCCGGTGGCTGCGGGCCTGTTGCTGGCCGGCTGCGTCGCTTTCGTGGCCACCGCCTACGGCGAGTACCGCAGTCTTGGCGAACTGACGCGTCAGGAGAACGTGCGTGCCCATGCGCTGCGCACGCAGCAGCTCATCTCCGACCTCAATGCGCTGCTGATCGATCTCGAGACCGGCACGCGCGGCTTCCTGATCACCGGCGATGCCGCGTTCCTGCAGCCGTACGAGCGCGCCCTGCGCGATCTCGACGCCAACTATGCCGAACTCAAGACCGCGCTCGCGCGCTCGGGCGATCGGCAGGAGACGGCCTTCGCGCGCCTGGACCGTTTCATCGCGGAACGCCGCGACCAGGTCGAGCGTCAGGTGGAGAGTCGCTGGAAGGACGGCGAATCCGCACTGAAGGATCGGCAGGCCTACGTGGCGGGCAAGCAGTTGATGGACGAGATCCGCGGCGAGCTTGGCCGGTTGAAGTCCTTGCAGCAACAACGGATCGACGGGATAGAGACGGCCGTCGCGATCCAGACGAAGGAGACCACGCTGCTGGCCCAGGTGCTGCCATTGGCCGGCGGCGTGATGGTGGCCGCGGCGATGGCGGCGCTGTGGATGGAACGCGAGCGCCGCGACCAGGCGGAGCGCGCCCTCCGCGACAGCCATGCGCAACTGGAAGGGGCCGTGGTCGAGCGCACCCGCGCGCTGACGGAGGCGCTGCAACGCATCCAGAGCTTCGCCGCGGAACTGGACAGCAGCGTCGAGGCGGAGCGGCGGCGCCTGGCGCGCGAGGTCCACGATCAACTGGGCCAGCTCGGCACGGCGGCCAAGATGCTGGCCTTGTCCATGGCGCGCAAGATTGCGCCTGCCAAGGAGCCGATGCACGAGGAGATGCTCAGCATCGCCGACGAAGTCATCGGTGCGGCGCGCCGCATTGCCAACACGCTGCGCCCGCCCTTGCTGGACGACTTCGGTTTCGGTGCCGCGGTGCAGCATTACGTGCAAGGCCTGCAGCGCCAGAGCGATCTCATCGTCGATGTCGACCTCGCCTCCGACGAGGCCCTGACGCCCGAGCAGCACAACCAGCTGTTCCGGCTGCTGCAGGAGGCCGCGACCAACGTGCTGCGGCACGCGCAGGCGCATCAGCTGACGATCGAATCGCGCCTCGAGGACGGCGAATACCGCTTGCGCATCGAGGACGACGGCGTGGGTCCCGGTCACGTGCGCGCCGACGCGTCAGGGTTGCGGAACATGCGGGAGCGCGCCGTGCTCGCAGGCGGGATGATGGTGTTCGGGCCGGCGCCCCAGCGCGGCACGCGGATCGACGTCCGCGTGCCGGTAGGCGCCGATGACGGTGAAGCGGAAGATGCGGACGGGGCCGACGTCGGTGCCGGCACGCGGCGGGAGAACGAGGAGGGTTGGGATGAGATTTCTGATCGTTGACGACCATCCGATCATGCGGCTCGGGGTCAAGCAGTTGATCCAGGGGTACTGGCCCCAGGCGGTGATCGACGAGGCGTCGACCATCGCCGAAGGGTTGCAGCTCGGCCAGGCGCACAAGCCGGACGCGCTGGTGCTGGACCTCTCCTTGCCCGACGCGAGCGGGACCGAGGGCGCCAGCCGCATGCTGCGGGCGATCAAGGGCGTGCCCGTGCTGGTGCTGAGCCTCAACGCGGAGTCCGCCTACGCGGCCCGCCTCCTGCAGATGGGCGTCTCCGGCTATCTCCCGAAGGACAAGGCGACCGACGAGCTCGTCGTCGCCCTCCAGCGTCTGCTGCAGGGCGGGCGCTACGTCACGGCGGCGATGGCGGACCATCTGCTGGGGCTGTTGAGCGGCGCCACACCGGGACAGCTGCCGCACGAACAGTTGTCGGCCCAGGAGCATCGCGTGATGCTGCTGATCGCGGCCGGCAAGACGCCCGCCGAGATCGCCGACACCATGCACCTGTCGGCCAAGACGGTCGGTACCTACCGCGCGCGCATCCTGGAGAAGACGGGCTGGCGCAACAACACCGAGCTGACGAAGTACTGCGTCCAGCACGGTCTCACCGACATCCAGTGAAGCGCCGGAGCACGTAGGTGATCGCCCGACAAATCCTGCGGAGGGAACCCGACATCAGCTCGGGCGGGGTGCCGCTGATGTGGGCGCCCAGGCGCGCGCAAGATGCCGGACAGGCGGTGACAACCAGTCGCCGCGTGGATCCGGAGCATCCTTCCATGGACATTTTTCTCGTCGAGGACTCGTCGGCCATCCGCCGGCTCCTGGCACGCAGGCTCGAGGACATGCCGGGCGCACGCGTCGTCGGCGAGGCGGACTCCGCGCCGCAGGCGATCGCACTGATCGACTGGCTCCAGCCGGACACGGTGCTGCTGGACATGACGCTGCTGGTCGGGACCGGGATCGACGTGCTGCGCGCCTTGCGCGCCAAGGGTTACCGGGGACGCATCCTGATGCTCACGCACCATGCGATGGACGCCTACCGCGACATGTGCATGAAGGCGGGCGCCGACGGCTTCTACGACAAGGGCTCGGGTCTGGAGACGCTCTTCGGCGACCTCGATGAACTGCTGCAGAGCGAGCTGGTCGGTGGCCGGCAGCAACGGCCGTCGCCGCTGCTGCGCGATGCCGTGACCGGTCTGCTCGGCCAGGTCGCGTTGCTCGAGCGCCTGGACCAGGTGCTGCGCATGGTCAACGCCGAGGCCGGCAAGGTCGCCGTCACGGTGGTCGTGCTGAAGGGCCTGGACGCGCTGCTGCGCAGCCAGGGCGTGTCGGCAGCGGCGCCGGTGCTGGTCGAGATCGGACGCCGCATGGCGGGCTGCGCCGGCCCGGCCGACCTGCTGGCGCGGCATGCCAACGAGCAGTTCGCGCTGGTCGTCGCGCGCGCCGGTTCGGCGCAGGAAGCGGAAGCCTTGACGATACGCATCGGGGAATCGCTGGCCGATCCCTTCGACCTGGGCGGCCACGAGGTGCGGCTGGACAGCCATGTCGGCCTGGCCGTCTATCCCCGCGACGCGGTGTCCGCGCGCGGACTGCTCATCCTTGCGGAGGCCCGGGCCCACGGCTCGCGACTGCCCGAAAGGGGCAGCGCCGTGGTGCATTGACGGGACACGGATGCGGAGAAGCGTCCCGCTGCTCCTGGTCTCGGTCGCGCTTGGCGGCCTGATCGACGCTGCGCGCGGCGGCACGGCGACCAACACCCTCACGTCGCAGACGACGGTCTCGTCCGCGTGCAACGTGTCGGGCTCGACACTGGCCTTCGGCTCGGCCATCAATCCGATCGGCGCGGGACCGGTCAACGGCACCTCGACGCTGACCATCGAGTGCACCGCCACCACCGCCTACACCGTCGCCTTGAGCGCTGGCAGCAACGCCGGCGGGGCCGCCAACTTCTCGGCGCGCAGGATGGTCAACGGCGCCTACACGCTCGGCTACCAGCTCTATGTGGACGCGGCGCGGACCGCCGTCTGGGGCAACAGCACCGGCGGCAGCACCGTCTACAGCGGCACCGGCACCGGGGGCATCCAGAGCGTGACGATCTATGGGCAGGTGCCCTCGCTGACCGGTGCGGTGCCGGGGGCGTACACGGACACGGTCACGGTGACGGTGACCTACTGAACGCGATCGACGGCCGCCCGCGGGCGGCGCGTCAGCAGGACGGCTTCGGGCGGCCGGGACGCCCAGGGAGACATCGGACAACAAGACACAGGAGTGACGCCGATGAAAACGATGCGACACGGGCTGGCCGCTCCGGGCATGACGGCCATGCGGGCGGCCATGCGGGCGGCTTGGCGGGCGGTCATGCGAACGGTCAAGCCGGCGGTCGGGTTGGTGACCTGGCTGATGATTGTGCCGGTGGCCTTGCTGACGACATCGGCGGCGCGCGCCGCCGACGTCAGCATCATGCCGGTCAACGTGCGGCTGGACCGCGCGAACGACCGCGCGACGGTGCAGGTCCAGAACAACGGCACGGAGCCGGTGACGATGCAGGCCGAGGGCATCCGCTGGACCCGCGAGAACGGCCAGGACGTCGACGGACCGACGACGGACCTGCTGGTGAATCCGCCGATCTTCACGCTGCAGGCCGGCCAGGTCCAGGTCTTGCGCGTGGGTCTGCGGCGTCCGCCCGACCTGCAGCAGGAGGCGACCTACCGGATGGTGCTGCGCGAGGTGCCGGTGGCCCGCCCCGGCGGCGACACGCAGGTCACCGGCGCGGTGCGGGTGCTGGTGGCGCTGCGGGTGCCGGTCTACGTGGCGCCCAACCAGGTGCGGCGGGACTCGAGCTGGAGCGTGCAGCGCGCCAGCAGCGGCGAGACGGTGGCGACGGTGACCAACGCCGGCAACGTGCATGTGAAGGTCAGCGAATTGCGGCTGACCGGCGCCAACGGCGAGGTGAAGTCGATGGCCGTTCCGGGGGCGCAAAGCGTGGTGTTCCCCGGTGAACAGCGCAGCTACCGCATTCCCACGCCGGCCGGGCCGCCCGGCAATCTGCAGGTCATGACCGATCAGGGATTGCAGCAGGTCACGGCCGGTGCAACGGGCAAGTGATCCCCGCCTGATGCCGGCGGCGCTCTGCCTGTGCGTGACGGCCGCAGCGCAAGCCCAGCAGCCCGCGCCGGCGGCGCCATTGCCCGCGCCCGCGGCTTCCGATGCGGCCCAGGCGCTGGTCCAGGCCCCGCGCTTCGGCGAGACGCTGCTGCTGGGCCTGAAGATCAACGGCATCCCGCAGCCGCAGACGGTGCGCGCGGTGCGCGTGCCTGAAGGCATCGCCATCCCGCAGGCGCTCTGGACCGAGCTGAAATTCAGACCGCCCGCGCTGCCGCCGCGGATGATCGACGGCGAACTCCACATGATCCTCGGCGAGGGCCCCGGCGAGCTGATGCGCTGGCGCGTCGAGGAGCTGAGCCAGACGCTGGAGATCGAGGCGTCGCCCCAGGCCTTCTCCGAACAGCAGATCGAGGTGGCGCGCTCCGCGGCGCAGGTGACCCTGCCGTCGACCTTCGGGCTCTACGCCAACTACGACGTGCAGTGGCAGAAGCGCCTGAGCGGCGACGGCAATGTCGACGGCGTGACCGAACTCGGCGTGCTGACCCCGCGGGGGGACCTCAACCACCAGCAGCTGTACCGCAGCGGCGTGGGCGGCGGCTGGGTGCGACTGGACACGCGCTGGACCATCGACCGCCCCGAGCACCTGACCAGCTGGCGGCTCGGAGACAGCATCGCGCAGCCGGGCACCTGGGGCCAGGCGATGCGTTTCGGCGGCCTGCAGTGGAGCACCGACTTCTCGTTGCGACCGGGCTTCCTGAGCTTCCCGCTGCCGACCTTGCGCGGCGAGGCGTCGCTGCCGTCGACGGTGGACGTCTTCGTCAACAACAGCCAGCGGCTGCAGGGGCGCGTGCAACCGGGGCCCTTCGACATCAGCGACCTGCCGCTGGTCACCGGTCAGGGAGAGATCCGCACCGTGGTGAAGGACCTGCTGGGCCGCGAGCAGATCGTCGTGCAGCCGTACTACATCAGCCCCTCGCTGCTGAAGCCGGGGCTCTCGGCCTACAGCCTCGAGGCCGGTTGGCTGCGGCTGAACTACGGCATCGACAGCAACCGCTACGGCCGCGCGGTGCTCGCCGGCACCTGGCGCAACGGCCTCACGCCGGCGTTCACGCAGGAGTGGCGCGGCGAACTGACGCAGCGCCAGCAGGCGCTCGGCGCGACAGGACTGTGGCTGTTCCCCGCGCTGGGCACGGTCAGCCTGGCGGGCGTGGCCAGCCGCAGCGACGATCCCGAGGCGCGCCGCGGCGCGCTCGCGACGCTGGGCGTCGAGCGCCAGGGCATGGACTGGAGCGGGGGGGTGCAGGTCAAGCGCGCCACGGCGGGTTTCACGCAGCTCGGCAATCCGGTGCTGCCGAAGTGGAGCGTCTCGGGGTCGGTGGGCACCTCGTGGCGGCAATGGGGACTGGGCATCGGATTCGTCAACCAGGGCGCGCCGCAACGGCCCGCACCGCAAGGGCAACTGCAAGTGGCCAACAAGCTCTGGTCCTTCAACGCCAGCCGCAGCCTCGACGGCTGGGGATTCTTCGGCCTGTCCGCGCTGAGGGCGGGCAACGGCGGCGGGACCGCGATCTCGGTCTTCTGGAGCCTGCTGCTCGACGGCAACAAGAGCCTGTCGACGGCGTGGCAGGGCCAGCGCGGCGGTGGGCAGCAGTCGCGCGATCTCTGGCAGGTCCAGCTGCAGAGCAATCCCCCGGTCGGCGAGGGCGTCGGCTACCAGCTGCTGACGGAATCGCACGGGCGACAGCAGGCGCAGGCGCAATGGCAGACCAACGTGGTGGCCCTGGACGGCGGCGTATCGCGCCTGGCGGGACAGACCGACGTGCGGCTCGGCGCGAGCGGCGGGCTCGCCTACATCGACGGCAGCGCCTATGCGAGCCGGCGCATCGACGGCGGCTTCGCCGTCGTGCAGGTCGACAACCAGGCCGACGTGCGCATCCTTCACGACAACCAGCCGGTCGCGCGCACCGACGCGACGGGGCGGGCGTTCCTGCCGGCGCTGCGCGGCTACCAGATGAACCGCGTCGGCGTGGTCGCCGACGATCTGCCCCTGGATGCCGAGATCGAGGCCCTGGAGTTGCAGGTCATGCCGGCCGCGCGCAGCGCGGCGCTGATCCGTTTCCCGATCGTGCACAGCCGCACGGCGACCTTCCGCCTCGTCGACGAGGCGGGCGAGCCGCTCCCGCCCGGGACTGAGTTGCAGGTCGCCGGATCGAGGCGCACCTTCCCGATGGGCCTGGACGGCCGGGCCTTCGTGACCGGACTGGTCGACGGCGCCGACGCGGTCAGCGAGGTGCTGGCACGGCGCGAAGACGGCACGCCGTGCCGTCTCGAGCTGCGGCTGCCGGCCCGGGCGACCGAACTGCCGGACCTGGGCACCGTGGTCTGTCGCAAGATCGCCAGCTGGTCGACGGGCGCGCCGCGCAAACCAGTCCAACCCGGCGCGGCGCCTCCTGCGGCGCCAACTGCGGAGACACCGGCCAAGAACACTCCCAAGGAGTCGCGATGAACGCCACACCCTTCCGCCTGCTTCGCATGCTGTCCTGGCTGGCACTGACGGGCGCGGCGCCCGCGGCGCATGCGCTGTGCGTCCAGGGCCTGTGCTCGTGCTCCGTCACGACGACGTCGGTGCTGTTCGCCAACTACAACCCGCTGGCATACGGCAACACCGATTCAACGGGAACCGTCACGGTGAAGTGCGGCGGCGTGGCGGGTCTGCTGGTCCCGTTCACCGTCGCGTTCAACCAGGGCGGCGGGCCGAGCATCTCCGCCCGTCGGCTGAGCTTCGGGGCGAATTCGCTCAACTACAACCTGTACATCGACAACACCTACACGACGGTCTGGGGCGACGGCACGACCGGGACGATGGTCGCCGGCAGCCTGCTGCTCGACGCGCTGGGACTGTCGCCGGGGCTGGTCTACACCGTCTACGCGCGCATCCCGGGCCGGCAGACCACCGTGCCCCCCGGCGGGCCGTACACCGACGCCGTCAGCGTGACGCTCACGTACCAGTGACGCTCACGACTCGGGCAGGGTCCGGTCCTTCACCACGGCGTAGCGCGCCATCGTCGCCATCCGGGCGGTTTCGTGCCGCACCACCGGCTCCGGATAGTCGCGCCCGAGCACCACGCCGCAGGCCGCGAGTTCCACCGGCTTCGCCAGCCATGGCGCGTGGATCAGCTTGGGCGGCAGCTTCGCAAGTTGCGGCAGGTAGCGCTTGATGAACTTCCCCTCCGGATCGAACTTCTCGCTCTGGTTGACCGGATTGAAGATGCGGAAGTAGGGCTGCGCGTCGCAACCGCTGGACGAGGCCCATTGCCAGCCGCCGTTGTTGGCGGCGAGGTCGAAGTCGATCAGCTTCTCGGCGAAGTAGGCTTCGCCGCGACGCCAGTCGATGCCGAGGTCCTTGATGAGGAAGCTGGCGGTCACCATGCGCAGCCGGTTGTGCATGTAGCCGGTCTCGTTGATCTGGTGCATCGCGGCGTCGACCAGCGGGTAGCCGGTGCGGCCCTGGCACCAGGCGTCGAAGTCCGCGTCCGCGTCGGGGCCGTCGGCCCAGGCGATGCGGTCGTACTCGGGCCGGAACGCACCGCCGACCACGTGCGGATGGTGGTGCAGGACCTGGTGGTAGAAGTCCCGCCAGATCAGCTCGGACAGCCAGGTCTGCGCGCCCGGGCTGACGGCCTTGCCGGCCGCCGGGGCATGGCCCCGCGTCCAGGCCTCGCGCGCCAGGCGGCGGATCGAGATCGTTCCGAAGCGCAGGTGCGTGCTGAGGTAGCTGGGGCCTTTCGCCGCCGGGAAATCGCGCGTCTCGCCATAGCGGTCGATGCGCTCGAGGAATTCGTCGAACAGTCGCCGTGCGCCCGCGCTGCCGCCGGACAGCGCGGCCGCCAGGCCGGCCGGCTCGAAGCCGATGTCGGCGAGCGACGGCACGCCCCGCTGCGGAACCTCCGCCAGATGCGCCGCGTAGCGCTCGACCGGATAGCTGCTCAGGAAGAAGGGCGTGATCTCCCGCAGCCACGCGTTCTTGTAGGGCGTGAAGACGCCGTAGGGCTTGCGTGAACCGGTCAGGATCTCCGAGCGCTCGAAGACGACGTGGTCCTTGAAGCTCTCCACCTGCACGCCGCGTGCGAGCAAGGTGTCTCCCACGTCGGCATCGCGGCGCAGCGCCTCCGGGTCATCGTCGTGGTTGAAGTACAGCGCGCCGATGTCCAGTTCCGCCGCCAGGGCCGGGATCTGCTCCCGCGCGGTGCCGTGGCGCACGATCAGGCCGGCGCCGGGCGCCAGTGCCGCCAGGTCCGCGTCCAGCACGCGCAGGGCGTCGACGATGAACTCGACGCGGCGGTCCGCGCGCGGCAGCGGGTCCAGGATGTCCGTGTCCAGCACGAAGGCGCAGAACACGCGCTCGTGATGCTTGAGGGCGTGGAAGAGGGCGGCATGATCGTCCGCGCGCAGATCGCGCCGGAACCAGACAAGGGCGTTCATGGAGAGGGAGTGTCGGTGAAATAGAATCCGTTCCTATGTCCAAGGAACGCATCGACCTGACCAACCAGTTCCTGATCGCCATGCCCGGCATGGTGGACGAGACCTTTGCCGGCTCCGTCATCTATCTGTGCGAGCACAACGAGAAGGGCGCGCTCGGCCTGGTCATCAACAAGCCGATCTCGCTGACCCTGGGCAACCTGTTCGAGAAGGTCGAGCTCGAGCTGACCGACCTGGACATGGCCGCGCGGCCGGTGTTCTTCGGCGGCCCGGTGCAGACCGAACGCGGCTTCGTGCTCCACGAGGCGCTGGACGAGCAGGGCAACCACTACAGCGCGACGCTGGCGGTGCCCGGCGGACTGGAGATGACCACCAGCCGCGATGTGCTCGAGGCCCTGTCCAATGGCGCGGGCCCCAAGCGCGTGCTGGTCACGCTGGGCTACAGCGGCTGGGCCGCGGGCCAGCTCGAGGAGGAACTCGGCCGCAACGGCTGGATCACCGTCGACGCCACGCCCGAGATCATCTTCGACACGCCGATCGAGGAGCGCTACGACAAGGCCCTCGCGCTGCTCGGCATCGATCCGCGCATGCTCAGCCAGGAGGCTGGCCACGCATGAATCCAGGAGGCGTCATGAGCCCGGTCTCTTCCGCTTCTTCTCCCGCCGCCTTTGTTTCCCCCCTCGGTTTCGACTTCGGTACCAAGCGCCTCGGCGTGGCGACCGGCAACCGGCTGCTGGGGAGCGCGCGCGGGCTGCGGACCCTCACCGAGCAGGGCGACGCCCGCTGGGCCGCGATCACCGCGCTGATCCAGGAGTGGCAGCCCGACGCGCTGGTCATCGGCGTGCCGCGCCATCCCGACGGCGCGCCGCACGAGATGACGGCCCGCGCGCTCAAGTTCGCCGGGCAACTGCGCGGCCGCTACCGGCTGCCGGTGGTCGAAGTCGATGAACGCTACACCAGCGTGGAAGCCCAGTCGCAGGGCGCGCGCGACCTCGATGCCGCGAGCGCGGCATTGATCCTCGAACAATTCTTCCGGGAACATCCATGAGCACATTGCACCTCGATGCGGAAGCGCTCTACGCCGACCTCGTGCGCGGCGTCCAGCGCCTGCTGCAACCCGACAGCGCCCTGGTTGGCATCTGGTCGGGCGGCGCCTGGCTGGCCGAGCGTCTCCAGCAGGACCTGAAGCTGCCCGGCCAGCACGG
Organism: uncultured Roseateles sp.; assembly: GCA_946886855.1. Next base: position 40,618 of record CAMPJJ010000034.1, read on the forward strand.
CGTCATCTCCAGTGCGCTGCACCGCGACGACTTCGGCAGCAAGGGCATGAACGCGAGCGCCGACCACACCAAGCTGCCCTTCGAGGTCGAAGGCCGGCACATCCTGCTGATCGACGACGTGCTCTACACCGGCCGCACGACGCGGGCGGTGATCAACGAGCTGTTCGACTTCGGCCGCCCCGCGAGCGTCACGCTGGCGGTGCTGGTCGACCGCGGCGGCCGCGAGCTGCCGATCGAGCCGGTGTTCTCCGCCGCGCGTGTCGCGTTGGCCCCGAACCAGCGCCTGAGCCTCGTCAAGGGCCAGGACGACGGCGACAACGGCCGCTTCAGCTTCGACGTGAAGGAGGACTGACCCCATGCTGAGCAAACGCAATCCGCAGCTGAACAAGCATGGCGAACTGATCCACCTGCTGTCCACCGAAGGCCTGCCCAAGGCCGTGCTGCACCAGATCCTGGACACGGCCGGCACCTTCCTCTCGGTCAACGACCGCGAGGTGAAGAAGGTGCCGCTGCTGCGCGGCAAGTCGGTGTTCAACCTGTTCTTCGAGAACAGCACCCGCACCCGCACCACCTTCGAGATCGCCGCCAAGCGCCTGTCCGCCGACGTCATCAACCTCGACATCGCGCGTTCCAGCACCGCCAAGGGCGAGACGCTGCTGGACACGGTCGCCAACCTGTCGGCGATGCACGCGGACATGTTCGTCGTCCGCCACAGCGAGTCCGGCGCGCCCTACCTGATCGCGCAGCACTGCGCGCCGCATGTCCACGTGGTCAACGCCGGCGACGGCCGCCACGCGCATCCGACGCAGGGCCTGCTCGACATGTACACGATCCGGCACTACAAGAAGGACTTCACCAACCTGACCGTGGCGATCGTCGGCGACATCGTGCATTCGCGCGTCGCGCGCAGCGACATCCACGCGCTCACGACGCTGGGCGTGCCGGAGATCCGCGCCGTCGGCCCGAAGACGCTGGTGCCCGGCGACCTCAAGGACATGGGCGTGCGCGTGTGCCACGACATGGCCGAGGGCGTGCGGGATGCCGACGTCATCATCATGCTGCGCCTGCAGAACGAGCGCATGAGCGGCGCGATGCTGCCCAGCGCCGGCGAGTACTTCAAGAGTTTCGGCCTGACGCCCGACAAGCTGGCGCTGGCCAAGCCCGATGCCATCGTGATGCATCCGGGCCCGATCAACCGCGGCGTGGAGATCTCGTCCACCGTCGCCGACGGCCAGCACAGCGTCATCCTGCCGCAGGTCACCTTCGGCATCGCGGTGCGCATGGCTGTCATGTCCATCCTGGCGGGGAACGAAGCATGAAGATCCTGATCCAGAACGGCCGGCTGCTCGACCCGGCTTCCGGACTCGACAAGGTCGGCGACCTTGCGATCGCCTCGGGCCGCATCGTCGGTCTCGGCAGCGTCGGCGACTTCAACGCGGACCGCGTCATCGACGCGACCGGCCTGGTCGTCGCACCGGGTCTCGTCGACCTTGCCGCGCGCCTGCGCGAGCCCGGCCACGAGCACGAGGGCATGCTGGAGAGCGAGCTCGCCGCCGCCGCCGCCGGCGGCGTCACCAGCCTCGTGTGCCCGCCCGATACCGATCCGACGCTCGACGAGCCCGGCCTGGTCGACATGCTCAAGTTCCGCGCCCGCAAGCTCAGCCGCTGCCGCCTGTTCCCGCTGGGCGCGCTGACGCGCGGCCTGGCCGGCGAGTCGCTCACCGAGATGGCCGAGCTGACCGAGTCCGGCTGCGTCGGCTTCTCGCAGGCCTACGTCCCGATCCGCAACACGCTGACCGTGCAGCGCGCGATGCAGTACGCCGCGAGCTTCGGCTACACGCTGTGGCTGCATGCGCAGGATCCGTGGCTGAGCGGCGGCGTCGCGGCCAGCGGCGCGGTGGCGACCCGCCTGGGCCTGTCCGGCGAGCCGGTCGCGGCCGAGACCATCGCGCTGCACACCATCCTGGAACTGGTCCGCGTCACGGGCTGCCGCGTCCACCTGTGCCGGATCAGCAGCGCCGCCGGCGTCGACCTCGTGCGGCAGGCCAAGAAGGACGGCCTGCCCATCACGGCGGACGTCTCGATCAACTCGCTGCACCTGACCGACGTCGACATCGGCTACTTCAATTCGGCGATGCGCCTGCAGCCGCCGCTGCGCCAGCAGCGCGACCGCGATGCGCTGCGCGCCGCGCTGGCCGACGGCACGATCGACGCGCTCGTCAGCGACCACAACCCGGTGGCGGCCGACGAGAAGACGCTGCCCTTCGCCGAGGCGACGCCCGGCGCCACCGGTCTGGAACTGCTGCTGAGCCTGGCGCTGCGCTGGGGTCAGGATGAAGGCTTGTCGCTGGCGCAGGCGCTCGACACGATCACGGCGCGTCCGGTGAAGGTGCTGGGCAGTGCGCTCGGTTCGCTGGCGGCGAGCGCGGGCCGACTGGTCGAAGGCGGTGTCGGCGACGTCGTCGTCTTCGACGCCGAGGCCAGCGGCGCGGTGACGCCCGAGCGCCTGGTCAGCCAGGGCAAACATACGCCGTTCGCTTTCGACATCACCGGCTTCGAGTTGCCGGGCCGGGTGCGCTACACGCTGGTGGCCGGCACGGTCGCCTACGAATCGCTGGTCACCGACGCCGAGCGGGCCGCCTGATGCGCGCGCTGGTCGGCGTGTGGCGCGCGCTGAGGATGCTGGCGCACGTCGTGCACGGCGTGTACCTCGTGCAGGTGCGCTGGCGGCGCTTCGACACGCTGACCCGACAGCGCCACGTCGGCTGGTGGTCGGCCAAGCTGCTGCGGGTGCTGGGCGTCCGCCTGACGTCGGAGGGGCCGCAGGCGCCCGCGCCGAGGCTGATCACCGCGAATCACATTTCCTGGCTGGACATTGCCGCGATGCACGCGGTGATGCCGGAGGCGCGCTTCGTCTCCAAGGCCGACATCGCGACCTGGCCCCTGGTGGGCGCGTTGGCGACGGCGGTGGGGACGCTCTACATCGAGCGTGCCAGCAAGCGCGACGCGCTGCGCGTCGTGCACAAGACCGCGGAGGCGCTGGCCGCCGGCGAGACCGTGGCCGTCTTCCCCGAAGGCACGACGGGTGCCGGTTACCCCCTGCTGCCCTTGCACGGCAACCTGCTGCAGGCGGCGATCAGCACGCACACGCCGCTGCAGCCGGTCGTGCTGCGCTGGCACCAGCCGAACGTCCCGTACAGCGACGTTGCGCCTTACATCGGCCAGATGTCGCTGATGGAGAGCCTCTGGCGCATCCTGACCGCGAAGGATCTGGCCGTCGAGGTGCGTTCCCTGCCCGCGATGCCGACCGAAGGTCTTGACCGCCGCCAACTGGCGGGGGCGCTGTCGGACCGGATCAACAACGCACTCCCCAGGCCCTGAGTCCGCGGCCGATCCTCCCTTACGTCCGGGCTCAGTTCGCCCATCCCGGGTATGCCGGATGCCCTCCGGGGCCGGATTGGTGCGAGGATCCGCCGATGCTGCTTTGTTTCGAAGATGAACAGGAGTTGGCCACGCGCCTGGCGCGCGAGCTGGGCCGTCCCCTGGGCGTGATCACGCGCCACCGTTTTCCTGATGGCGAACTGCGCCTGGTCCTGCCGAAGCCCTTGCCGGTGGACATCATCGTGCTTCGCGGATTGCAGCATCAACCGAACGACCGGCTTGTCGAGCTGCTGATCGCGGCCCCGGCGGCGCGCGGCTGGGGCGTCCGCCACCTGATGCTGGTGGCGCCCTACCTGGCCTACATGCGCCAGGACATGGAGTTCACCCCCGGGGAGGCGGTCAGCCAGCGACACATCTCGGCGCTGCTGGCGACGCAGTTCGATCGTGTGGTGACGGTGGATCCGCACCTGCACCGCATCGCGAGCCTGGACGAGGTGATGCCCAAAGGGCGGGGCGTGGCGCTGTCGGCGGCGGCGCTGCTGGGGCGCTTCATCGCGGCGCAGGTGCCGGGCGCGGTGCTGGTCGGTCCCGACGAGGAATCCGGCCAGTGGGTCGCGGAAGCGGCGCGCGCCGCCAAGCTGGCGTACGCCGTCGGCCGCAAGGTGCGCTTCGGCGACACGCAGGTGCAGCTGGCCTTCCCCGACCTGGAGGTGCGCGGTCGCGCGGTGGTGCTGCTGGACGACATGGCGTCGACCGGCAGGACGCTGATCGGCTCGGCGCGCGAGGCGCTGGAGCGCGGCGCGGCCAGCGTCGACGTCGCGGTGACGCATGCGCTGTTCAACGGCGATGCGCTGACGGCGCTGCGCGCGGCCGGCGTGCGGCATGTCTGGAGCAGCAACGCGGTGCCGCACGACAGCAACGCCGTCTGTATCGCGGAGCTCCTGGCGACGGCCCTGCGTCGGAAGTAGGGCCAGGATTTGCGCGGCGCGGCGCGACGCGACGCGACGTCGCCGGCGCCCGATGCCTGAAGCCCTAAGCCTGAAGCCTTAAGCCTTAAGCCTTAAGCCTTGCCCTGGTTCGCCACCGCGGCGGCGGCTTTCGCCGCGGCCTCGGCGTCGCCCAGGTAATAGCTCTTGATCGGCTTCAGGTCCTTGTCCAGTTCGTAGACGAGCGGAATGCCGTTGGGAATATTCACGCCAACGATGGCTTCGTCGGCGATGCCGTCCAAATACTTCACGAGGGCGCGGATCGAGTTGCCGTGGGCCGCGATCAGCACGCGTTGTCCCGACAGAATCGCGGGTGCGATCTGTTCGTTCCAGTAGGGCAGCACGCGGGCCACGGTGTCCTTCAGGCACTCGGTCAGCGGAATGTCCGAGGGCTGCAGGCCGGCATAGCGGATGTCGCCGCGCTCGCTGCGCGGGTCCGACGCTTCCAGCGCCGGCGGCGGGGTGTCATAGCTCCGGCGCCAGACGAGCACCTGCTCGTCGCCGTACTGCTTGGCCATGTCCGCCTTGTTCAGACCCTGAAGGCCGCCGTAGTGGCGTTCGTTCAGGCGCCAGCTGTGCTTCACCGGCAGCCATTGGCGGTCCATCTGGTCGAGGCAATGCCACAGGGTCCAGATGGCGCGCTTGAGCACGGAAGTGTGGGCCACGTCGAAATCGACGCCGGCTTCCTTCAGCAGACGGCCCGCCTGCTTGGCCTGCTCCACCCCGGTGGGCGTCAGATCCACGTCGGTCCAGCCGGTGAAGCGGTTCTCGAGATTCCAGGTCGATTCGCCATGGCGAATCAGCACGAGCTTGTACATGGGTCTTGGATGGTTCGTGAGGTTTGGCCGGGTTCCGGCAGGCCCGGCGGATTCTAGAGGCTGCCCTCCAGGGCGCCCGCCTCAAGAAGCCTTCCGCAAGGCCGACAACTGGTTTCGTACCGGGCGAAAGGCGCACCTGCGCCCCAACTTGGTTCGCTAAAAGAATATGCCCCGTTGGGCATTCACGCTGTACAGGAGTACTTGCAATGATGGTGGTGAAGAACTTGCGCATGACGCCTCTGGCGCTGGCGCTGATGGTGTTCGGCGCGCAGGCGCAGGGCCAGTCGGACTCGATGTTCTCGTTCTCCGGCTTCGGCACGGTCGGTCTGACCGGCACGACGAAGGACGGCGCGGAATACGTCATCCCCGGCCAGGTCCATGGGGCCGACAAGACGATCAGCGGCGAGGTCGACAGCAAGCTGGGCCTGCAGGGCACGGCGAAGTTCAACGCGCAGTTCTCGGCCACCGTGCAGGTGCTCACCAAGCAGACCGGCAAGGGCGACTGGACGCCGCAGGTCGAGTGGGCCTTCGCCAAGTGGCAGGCCACGCCGGGTCTGGCGATCCGCGCCGGCCGCATCGGCGCGCCGTTCTTCGCGGTGTCCGACTTCCGTGACGTGGGGTATGCCAACACCTGGCTGCGTCCGCCGATCGATGTCTACGGCCAGGTGCCGGTGAGCCACTTCGACGGTGTCGACGTGAACTGGACGACGCAGGTCGCCGGCAAGAGCGTCTCGCTGCAGGCCTTCGGCGGCGAAGCCTCGTCGTACGTGCGTCAGACCAAGCTCGAGATCAAGAAGATGGTCGGCGTGAACGCCACCATCGAACTGGCCGACGGCCTGAACCTGCGCGTCGGCCATGCGCAGGGCAAGCTGACCGCGCACAGCGCCACCGTCGCCTCGCTGGTCGGCGCGCTGCGCCAGACGCCGTTCGCCTCGGTGGGCAACGAGATCGACCCGACCGACAAGGACGCCAGCTTCTCCGGCGTCGGCCTGACCTACGACGAAGGCCAGTGGGTCGTCGCCGCCGAGTACACCAAGCGCCGCAACGACTCGTTCGTGCCGGACACCACCGGCTGGTACACGACGGTCGGCTACCGCGTCGGCAAGTTCACGCCGTACGCGACCTTGTCGCAGCAGAAGACCGACAGCAGCAACGTCAACAACACGATCCCGGGCACGGTCGTCGTGGGCGGCCTGCCGCTGCGCGCCGTCGTCGACGCGGTGACCGCCGCGCAGAGCACGCCGCAGAAGACCATCGGTGTGGGCGTGCGCTGGGACGCGTGGCGCAACGTCGCCATCAAGGCCCAGTACGACAGCATCAAGACCACCGGCGCCGGCCAGTTCTACAACGTCCAGCCGGGCTTCAACAACGAGCGCGTCGGCGTCTACAGCGTCGCCGTCGACTTCGTGTTCTAAGCATCAGAAGAAGAGGTCCCCATGCAGTTCAACATGATCAAGCCCGTGATCGGGGCGGCGTTGTTCGCCGCCGCCGTGGCCGCGCAGGCGCAAGTCGCCGTCGTGGTCAATCCGAAGAGCCCCGTCGCCAGCATGACCGCCGACCAGGTCGCGAGCATCTTCCTGGGCAAGTCCAACCAGCTGCCCAACGGCAGCGCCGCGCAGGCGGTGGACCTGCCCGACAGCGCCGCGGCCCGTGAGCACTTCTATTCGAAGGCCACCGGCAAGTCGTCCGCCCAGGTCAAGGCCGCGTGGTCGCGCCTGGTGTTCTCGGGCAAGGGCACGCCGCCCAAGGAACTGGGCAGCGCCGCCGACGTGAAGAAGTTCGTCGCCGCGAATGCCGATGCGATCGGCTACATCGAGAAGTCGGCCGTCGACGGC
>CAMPJJ010000035.1 GCA_946886855.1 uncultured Roseateles sp.
AATGAGGCTGGGGGTTCGCGGACGCGATGCCCCCTGCCTCGTGGAGCGCCCGCGCTTGACGCAGCGAAGTCCACTTCCCAGCACCCACCCCCACCGTCACCCGCTGTACCTCTCCCCCGGGACCTTGGTGGTACCGCTCCCTGCTGGCCCAGCCCTTGCTTCAAGAGCCTGCCCGATCCCTTCTCCCGTCATCCTTACCATCTTGCGCCCCTCCGCCCTGCCCCCGACCACGATGCGCCGCTGGGCGACGCGAGGCCTGCTCTTGATTGCGCTGGTGTTCCTGTTGAAGGAAGCCAGTGCCATCGTGCTGCCGGTGCTGGTGGCGCTGATCCTGACCTTCGTGCTGGCGCCGGCGGTGCGGACGATGCGCCATCACGGCATACCCGAGTCGGTGAGCGCGGCTATGCTGGTGACGACGGTGGTCGGTTGCACGGTGCTGAGCGCGGCGCTGCTGGTGGATCCGCTGGCGCAGTGGTGGCAACGTGCGCCGGTGGCGGTGTCGCAGGCCTTGAGCCAGGTGGACCGGTGGCGCGCGGCGATCCCGGGTTTCGGGCCGCCGGTGGAACGGCGGACCTCGGGTCGCGCCGCGGCTCCGACGCCGCCCGCGGATCCCGTGCGCGAGCGCATCGCCAGCGAGGGCGTGGCGCTGACGGCCCAGGCGCTGGGCATCGGCCTGAAATTCCTGGTGTCCACCGCCGCGACCACCATCCTGCTGTACTTCCTGCTCGCGTCCGAACACTGGGTGCTGTCGCGCTGCATCGAGCTGCTGCCGCATCGACCGCGCCTGCGCGCCGTCGTGCTCGGTGGCCTGCGCGCCGCGCAGCGCGACATCTCGCGCTACGTCGGCTCCGTGAGTCTGATCAACATCGGCGTCGGCCTGGTGGTGTCGGGCACGATGTGGTTCGTGGACCTGCCCAACCCCGGCTTCTGGGGCGCGCTGGCCGCGCTGTTCAACTTCATCCCCTACCTCGGCCCCCTGATCATGTGCGGGCTGCTGCTGGCGGCGTCGCTGGCGGCCTCGCTCGGCGACGCGGGCTTCGCCGCGCTGGCCGCGCCGGTGCTGTCCTACCTCTGCATCCACGCGATCGAGTCGAACTTCGTGACCCCGATGGTGATCGGCAAGCAGCTGTCGATGAATCCGCTGTCGGTCCTGCTGTCGGTGATGTTCTGGGGCTGGCTCTGGGGCGTCGTCGGCGCGGTGCTGGCGGTGCCGCTGCTCATCTGCCTGCGCAGCATCAGCCAGCGCAACCGCCAGATGCGTCCGGTCGCCGTGTACCTGCGCGGCAGCGACCGCCCGTGCACGCCGTTGAGCACACTGTTGCGGCCGCCCCGGCCGCCGTCCCTCGCGCCGCACGTCCCCCCGCTCGTCGCTCCGCACAGCCCCCTGCCGCCTGCCGATGGCGCCACCACCGTGGTGGCGCGTCCGAACGCCCTTGAACAGCACCACCCATAATCTGCCGCCGCGACGCCCGCGCCCCGGCGTCCCTGTCCGCGCCGCCGGCCTCTGGCCGCGGTGGCGGCCCGCCCGTTCCTCCGTTTCTCCGCCCATGCCTCTGCCGATCCGTTCCCGTCTGCTCGTGCTCGTCCTGTCCGTGATGTTGCCGGGCATCATCGCGGCGCTGTGGGTCAGCTGGCAGACCTGGAGCGACGAGCGCGACGCCACCGTGCGCCATATGCGCGACAGCACGCGCGCGCTGTCCATGGTGGTGGACAAGGAACTGGCGCGTCGCGCCGGCATCGCGCGGGTGCTGTCCCTGTCGCAGATCCTGGACGGATCGCCGCAGATCGCGCCGGACGACCTCGCGATGCTGGAGCTGCAGTCGCGTCGCGCGATGCAGGGCCTGTCCGGCTGGGTGGAACTCAACGCGCCGGACCGCACGCTGTTCAGCACCCGGCTCGCGCCGGGCCGCGTGCCGGTGACGTCGCTGGTACCGCCTGCGGCGGCGGCCTCCGCGGCGCCCTCGTCTCCGGTCTCCGCGCTGCCGTCGCCCGGGGCGACCATCGGCACCGCCGCCACCGCCCCCACCGCGACAGTGCCGCCGGGTCTGCCGACCACCGCCGCCTCCCGCCCGGTCCTGGTCCGCGAAGGCGTGCCGCTGGCCGAGCAGGCCATCATGGGCGACCTCGCGCCCGACCCCGCCACCGGCCAGTTGCGCGCGCAGATCATCCAGCCGATCGAACGCGGCGGCCATGTGTGGCTGAACATGAGCATCACCGTGCTGCCGCAGGAGCTGCAGCAGATCATCGACGGGCAGCGCCTCCCGCCGGACTGGACCGCGACGATCATGGACGGCCGTGGCACGGTCGTGGCGCGGCATCCGGGCGGCATCAGCTATGCGGGGCGTCCCGGCACCGAGGACCTCAAAAGCCTCATGGCCACGCACGACGAGGCGCAGTTCGACTCGGTCAACCTGGACGGCCGCCCGGTCGTCGGCTACTTCAGCAAGTCGCCGCAGGGCTGGACGGTGGTGACCGCAGTGCCGCGCGACGGCGGCCCCGGCGGATTCAGCGGCTTCGGCGCGCGCGCCGCGCTGCAGCCCATCGCGATCGGCGCGCTGCTGCTGGTGCTGGTCGGCATGTTCGGCGCGCTGTGGATCAGCCGGCGCATCTCCGGACCGATCCACGCGCTCAACGAGATCGCCAACGAACTGCGCGCCGGCGAGCCGGTGCGTGCGCGCAAGACCGGCATGGTCGAATGCGACGAGGTCGCGCTCGCGCTCGAGGACGCGAGCGCCGCGATCCATCAGGGTCGCTACGAGCTCGAGGAACGGGTGAACGAAGCCATCGACCGCACGCGCGAGGCCGAGCAGCTCAGCTCGCGCTCGCAGCGCACGGCCGCGCTGGGCCGGCTCACCGGCGGCGTCGCGCACGACTTCAACAACCTGCTGGGCGTCATCAGCAACAGCGCCCACCTGATCCAGCGCAGCCCGCACGCCGAATCGCTGGCCATGCCGCTGGGCGCGATCATGCGGTCGGTCGACGTCGGCAGCCGGCTGACCCAGCACCTGCTGCGGGTCGCGGGCCGCCAGCCGGTCCATCCGCAGGTCGTGGACCTGCGCTCGACGCTCGGCGAGATGAAGGAGCTGCTCGTCACCGTGCTGGGCAAGCGCATGCAGCTCGCGATGACGATGGCGCCGGACCTGCCGAGCGTGCGCGTGGATCCGTCGGAGCTGGAGCTCGCGCTGATCAACATCGCGCTCAATGCGCGCGACGCGACCAACGGCATGGGCGAGATCACCGTGGAGGCCGGCCGCGCCTCTCCCGGCGACGTGCAGGACCTCGCGCCGGGCGAGTACGTCGCGATCAGCGTGACCGACCGCGGACCGGGCATTCCCGACGACCTGCTGGCGCGCGTCTTCGAACCCTTCTTCACCACCAAGCCCGTCGGCAAGGGCACCGGCCTGGGCCTGAGCCAGGTGCTGGGCTTCTGCGTGCAGGCGGGCGGCACCGCGCGCATCGCGAGCCAGCTCGGCGCGGGCACGACGGTGACGCTGCTGCTGCCCGCGCAGACCAGCGCGCGTCTCGTGCCCGACGGCGCGCGCGTCGACGGCACCGAGCGCGAGCGCACGCGCGACGACGGTCTCACCAACAGCCTGGCGGGCATGCGCGTGCTGCTGGTCGAGGACAACGAGGAACTCAACCGCGTCACCGCCGGCCTGCTGCGCAGCTTCTCCTGCCAGGTGCTCAGCGCCAAGGACGCGGACGAGGCGCTGCAGCTCTTCGGCAGCGGCGCGGCGGTGGACATCGTGCTGTCGGACGTGGTGATGCCGGGCTCCATGGACGGCCAGGCGCTGGCCCGCGAGCTGCGCAAGCGACGGGCCGGACTGCCCATCGTGCTGATCAGCGGCTTCAGCGAGGCGCTGACGGCGGAGTCCTCCTTCACCGTGCTGCGCAAGCCCGCGTCGCCGTCGCAGATCCTGGAAGCGCTGCGGCGCGCGATGGGCTTGCCGACGGGTACGTGACTTGCTGTTTCATGGCATCACCACTCCCCCGATCGGAAAGGACTGCCATGGACAACAAGGACGTCATCGACGAACTGAACACGCTGGTCGAAACCTGCAAGGACGGCGAGTTCGGATTCTTGAGCTCTGCCGAACACGTCAAGAGCACCAGCCTGCGCGAGGTCTTCGCGCAGCGCGCCGCCGAATGCCGCCAGGCCGCCTCGGAACTGCAGCAGCTGGTGCGCCAGCACGGCGGCAAGCCCGAGGACGACGGCAGCACGGCCGGCGCGATGCACCGCGGCTGGGTCGCGGTGAAGGGCACGCTGACCGGCTACAGCGACAAGGCGATGCTCGAGGAATGCGAACGCGGCGAGGACGCCGCCGTGGCGCGTTATCGCAAGGCGGCGCAGAAGGATCTGCCCGCAGGCGTGCTGGAAGTCGTCCAGCGCCAGCTGGCGGGCACGCTGCGCAACCATGACCAGATCAAGCTGCTGCGCGACCAGGCGCGCAACGCCGAGAAGGTCTGACGGCAGGCATGGCGCGGCATCGCCCGCGCCGCGTGCCAAAGACAAGGCGCACCCGAGGGTGCGCCTTTTTCATGGGTCGGCGAGGAACGGCCCCGCACGCGTGCGGGCCGCTCCCATCGACTAGCGGGCCTCTTCGCGCTGCCCTTCGTGCCCCGCTTCCCGCTGCTTCTTGCGACCTTGCAGGAAGCCGGCGATCACGCCCAGCACCAGCTGCGTGATCTCGGGTCCGACCTGCCCGCGCAGACGCGCCGGCATGAAGCCCCACAGCATCGTCAGCAACTGCAGCGTGCCGACCTCGGGTCGATCGGCGGCCGGCCGGGCGTGATCGGCGCGCGCCGGCTGCGGTCCGTGGAATGCCCGTCGAGCCGACGCATCGGCACGAGGACGCTCGTGACGCCGCCGTTTGCCACGCACCAGTCGCCAGAACAGCCAGCTCGCGCCGGTGCCCAACGCCGGCAGCAGCCAGCGGCCGGGGACGAACACGGCCTTGCTGCGCTGTTGCAAGGCATCCCAATGCAACTGGAATTCCAGGTCGCGGCGCACGACGCGCAACTCCGCCATCTCGATGCGCAGCGTCAGCGCCTCCATCGACTCGGCGGCGCCCCCGGGGTCGGGGACATCGGGGATGCGTCGGGGATCGGGACGGTCAGGGGTGGCGGCCATCGGGACTGGGTTCCTCAGGATCCATCGGATCGTTGAACAGCCAGTGGAACTGGCGGCGGGAGGCCGGCAACGCCAGCATCGGCGTGAGCGCCTTCATCGCGGCGGCGACCCACACCAGCAGCAGCAGGTTGATCGCCAGCACGCCGGCGAAGGCCCAGGGCCAGCTCAGGCCCAGATGAACCGCGATCGCCACCAGCAGGGCCCACAGCGCGATCCAGGCCGTGGCCCCGGCGATCGCCGCGACCACGCCCAGGATGAGGAGGCTGACCAGGCCGTGTTTCGCGCGCTGGAGTTCCAGCGCGAGCAGCAGGAGACGCCCGGAGAGCATGCCGCGCGCCGCGCGCGCCATGCCCTGCACCTCGCCCAGCCAGCTGGTGCCGTGCGGCGGACCCTCGCCCGGAGGCGGAGCGTCCGCCGCCGATCCGGGTGCGGGCCCGGAACGTGGCGGTGGCGATGGAGGCGACGGCGGCGGCGGCGGGAACGGCGGCGGGAAGGATGGCGAAGCGTGCGGCACGTCGCTCATGGGCGCGCCGCGGTCAGCGCGTCAGACGCGCGATCAGCAGGCCGACCGCCAGCGCGGTGCCGACCGCCATCAGCGGATGTTCGCGCACGTTCGAGCGCAGGGTGTCGCACCACTCGTTGCCGGTCAGGCGCAGCCGCTCGGCACGGTCCTGCAGCAGCTCGTTCGTGTCCTCCAGGCTTTTCTGCAATTGCTGCGCCTTCGGGGCGGCAGTGGTCGCGAGGCGGTCGATCGTGGCGTGCGCCTTGTCGGCGACGCGGTTCACCAGATCGGCGGCCGCGGTGCTCGACGGCGTGCCGGACGCGCTGGTGCCGTTGACCAGCTTGGCGGCATCTTCGGCGGTGGTGAACGGCACGGACTTGTCGCTCTTCTCGTTGTTGGGCGTGGTGCTCATGGGAAGTTTCCTTTCGGCGTGCGCAGTGGCAGCAGGGACATGGATCGGTGATGACCGAGATGGCAAGCGGCGTGCCCCGGAGGCAAGGGGGGCACCGACGATCGACGCTCGGGAGGCCGCATGCGTCCGTTCAGCGCGGCAGCGGCGGTTTCGGATGGGTGTCGAGGCCGCGGTGCGGCGACTCGGACACCTGCGGGCGGCCGCCTTCGGGCTCCAGCATCTCCTCGATGATGAAGTGACCGTAGTACTGGGCGCGCTCGGCATGGTTGCGGCGGGCGATCTCGGCGATCTCGCGCGCCTGCGCATCATCCTTGGCCTTGACGACGAGGAAGTGGAAGCCGCGTTCGGCCAGTTCGCCGTGGCTGCGCAGCAGGTTGATCTCCTGCCCGATCGCCGCCAGCGGACTGGCGCGCTTCAGGTCGCGCTCGACCAGGTCGATCATCTCGCGGTCGCCGATCGCGTGGAGGTCCGCCTCGGCGATGCCGTGCGCGCTCAGCGCCGCACGGGCCTGCCCGGCCTCCGGCGCGCCGGGGAAGCTGATCACCAGATGGTCCACCGGCTTGTGCACGCCGAAACTGCTGGGGCGGTCCTCGGCAGGGGCACTGCCGGGACTGTCGTTGGCGTCGTCCGGGGCGTCCGGGGCGCCGGGTCGGATGCTTGTGGCCATGGGGAGCTCCTTGAAGTGGGAAGCAAGTCTTCCCGGCAAGGCAAGCCTCATACCTATCGCGTCCGCCGTCTTTCCCACACGCGAACCGACCGGAAAAGAAGACCCACCAAGGTGTCACCGAGATTGACGCGCGGGCCACCGACCGGTTACACCGGTGAGGCCGAATCATCCTGTGCCAGGCAGTGGAATCCCCAGGGTTGGGGAGCGCTTCAGGCACGGCGATTGCCATATCTCGCGACCAACTGAATTCGAACAGGGAAGGAGCGAACGATGAACGACGGTTTCACGTCGGTGCTGTACGTCGAAGACAGCCCGCTCAACGTCATCGTGATGGAGGCGATGTTCGAGCAACGCCGTGACTTGCGCCTGCACGTCGCCGAGGCTGGCATGCCCGCCTGGCGGCTCAGCGCCCAGTTGCAGCCGTCGCTGCTGCTGATCGACCTGCACCTGCCCGACTGCCACGGCTCCGACCTGCTGAAGCTGCTGCGCATGCGGCGCGGCTGGGCGCAGGTGCCGGCGATCGCGGTGACGGCCGATTCCGATTTCGACGCGCTGGGCTGCGGCTTCCTGGAGCTGTGGGCCAAGCCGCTGGACGTGCGCAAGACGCTGGCCCGCCTGGCCGAGCTGCTGCCGCCGCCGCGCGGCGCGCGGCCGGCCGACGCGGCCGATCTGCAGGGCGGCGGGCTTCAGACCGGCACGATGATCGATCCGGCCGCCGACGGCGCGAGACGGGAGTCGGGCCTGATGGCGCGGCACAAACAGTCGCTGGCGCCGCGCCAGACCGACTACGGTTGGGTGCGCTGAGCGCGTCGCGGAGGCTGCCCTGTGACTGCCTGGCTCGACGCGCCGCTCACCACCCTCTCCCTCCACGACCTCGACTTTTCCCGCGAGCGGCCCGACCGGCCGTCGCCGGGGTCGCTGCGTCCGGCGGTCTTCCTCGACAAGGACGGCACGCTGGTGGTGCCGGACGACGCGGCCATCCATGATCCGTCCCGCGTGCGCCTGATGCCCGGCGCGGGCGAGGCGCTCGCGCGGCTGAGCGCCGCGGGACTGGCCCTGGTCCTGGTCACCAACGAAAGCGGCATCGCGCGCGGCGCGTTCACGCGTGTCCAGTTCGCGCGGCTGCAAGCGGCGCTGCTGGCGCGCCTGAAGGACGAGTTCGGCGTGGCCTTGACCGACGTGGCGGTCTGCCCGCATGCGCCCGACGCGCAAGGACGTCCGGCGTGCCTGTGTCGCAAGCCGGCGCCCGGCATGCTGACGCGCGCGGCGCGCGCGCACGGCCTTGACCTGGGCCGCTCGTGGATGGTGGGCGATCTGCTCGACGACGTCGAGGCGGGCCACCGCGCCGGCGCGACGGGGCTGCTGCTCGACACCGGCGCGGAAACCGCCTGGCGGCGATCGCCGCTGCGCGAGCCGGCCGGCGTCTTCAGCGACTGGCCGTCGCTGGCCGAGCACCTGCTGCGCGAGGCGGCGGCGGGGACTTCGGTAGCGATGGACGCGCCGCTCGACGAGCCGATGAGCCGCCTGTCCTCGACCGCGATGGCTTCGTCGGTGACGGCTCAGGCGCAGGCGCCGGCGTAGCCACCTCCACGCGGGGCTGCGTCCGCAGCAGTCCCATCAGGCGCCGCTCCGCGGTGTTCAATCCGGCAACCGCCGGCGGCGCGGCCATCCAGCGCTGCGTCGGCAAGGACGCCAACTGGTCGGACTGGCCAAACGCCAGCACGGCCGGGTGGATGTAGGACTTGCGGCAGACCGCCACGGTGTTGCCGAGTCGCGCGGCGACGTCCTTCACCGTCTGCTTCAACGCCTCGGCCGGCGCCGTGCCAGCGCGGGCATGGTCCGACAGCAGATCGAGCGCGAGCACGCTCGCATGCCAGGTGCGGAACACCTTGGCGCTGCAGGTCGGTCCGCCGGCGGTGGCCAGCCAGTCGTTGACGTCGGAGGCGTCGATGCGGTGCGGGTCGCCGGCATCGTCCTCATAGCCGAAGAGTTCCTGGCCGGGGAGATCGCGGCAGCGGCGCACCAGCGCCGCAACGCGGTCGTCACGCACCGCGAGCTGATGGCGCACGCCGCTCTTGCCGGGAAAGCTCAGCAGCAGCGCGTCGCCCCTGACTTTCACATGCCGGCACAGCAGGGTGCTGAGGCCGTAGGAGCCGTTGCTGCGCGCGTATTCGCGATGGCCGATGCGCATCCAGGTGCGGTCGAGCAGACGCACCAGCGCCGCGATGACGCGTTCACGGTCGACGTTGCCGCCGGCGCCGTCCGGGCGCAGCCGGCGCTGCACCTGGCGACGCAGGCGTGGCAGTCGTTGGCCGAAGTCCAGCAGCAGGCCGAACTTGTTCTCGCCGCGCAGGGCCATCCAGTCGGCGTGATAGCGGTATTGCTTGCGTCCGCGCGCGTCGCGGGCGGTCGCCTGGATGTGACCGTCGTCGCGGGCGCAGATCCAGACGTCCTCGTAGGCCGGCGGAATCGCCAGCGCGCGGATGCGCTGCAGTGTCGCGGCGTCCCGCACGGGACGCCCGTCGCCATCGACATAACGGAAACCCTTGGCGGCGCGCTTGCGGCGCAGCCCGGGTTCGCAATCGGATACCCAACGCAGTGGCATACCAGTCCTCCTGCCTTTCACAAGGCAGGCCGCATGCCAACCGCCGCGACAGTGCAGAAGCCTTTACTGCTCGGCCTTGTCAGCTGCGGCTGCGTCTTCCGCCGCGTATTCCTTCAGGCGGTTGTAGAGCGTCTTCAAGCTGATGCCAAGCACGGCGGCCGTCTGTTCCTTGTGGTGCTTGTAGTGCTGGAGCGTGGCCAGGATGAAGGCCTTCTCCACCTGCGCCATCGAGCTCCCGAGCGGCATCGTGATCGCCGGTCCCGAGGACTCCGCCGACGCCGCGAAAGCGGCCGGCGCAGGCGCCGACGCCGACGCCGGAACGCCAACGCCCTGGCCAAAGCCCTGCCCGCCACCCAGGCCGGCGACCTGGGCCGCCGCCGCCGCGGTCGACTGCGGCACGGCGCCCTCGCCCTTGGGCAGCCACTGCTCGTCCACCACGTCGGCTGCCGCCATCACGTACGCGCGCTGGACCGCGTTGCGCAGTTCGCGCACGTTGCCGGGCCAGTGGTAGGTCTGGAGCTGCGCCAGCGCCTTCGCGGTGAAGCGCTTGTTCTTGCCTTCCTTGGCCGCGATCTGGCGCAGGAAGTGGTCGGCCAGCAGCGGCACGTCGTCGAGGCGGTCGCGCAGCGGCGGCATCTCGATCGGGAACACGTTGAGGCGGTACAGCAAGTCCTCGCGCAGCTTGCCCGCCTGCACCGCCTGCAGCAGCGGGCGGTTGGAGGCGGCGATCACGCGCACGTCGGCGTCCAGCGTCGTCGTGGAGCCCACGCGCATGAAGCGCCCGGTCTCGAGCACGCGCAGCAGCTTGACCTGCAGCTCCATCGGCATCTCGGTCAGCTCGTCGAGGAACAGCGTCCCGCCGCTGGCCCGTTCGAAGAAGCCTTCGTGCTGCTTGTCGGCGCCGGTGAAGGCGCCCTTCTCGTGGCCGAAGATCTCGCTCTCGATCAGGTTGGGCGAGATCGCGCCGCAGTTGACCGCCAGGAAGGACTTCTTGCGGCGACGGCTCAGGTCATGGACGGTCTGCGCCACCAGCTCCTTGCCGGTGCCGCTCTCGCCGTTGATGAACACCGACACGCTGGTCCCCGCCACGCGCGAGATCTGGTCGTAGATCCGCTGCATCGGCTGGGTCCTGCCCCACAGCAGACCGAAGTGGCCGCTGTTGGCGAGGTTGGCGTTGAGCTCGGTGACTTCGGCCTGCAGCGCGGCGGGCTTCATCACGCGCGACAGCACGCCCTGCAGCTGCTTGATGTTGATCGGCTTGACCAGGTAGTCCGCGGCGCCAAGCCGCAAGGCCTGGATCGAGGTGTCCAGGCTCGCGTGGCCGGTGATCAGCACCACTTCGGAGTTGGCCACCAGCTGCGGGTCCTGGAACAGCTCCATGCCGTTGCCGTCGGGGAGCTGCAGATCCAGCAGCACCACGTCGGGTTGCTGCAGCGCGATGTGCCGGCGGGCATCGCGCAGGGTATGGGCCACCGACACGGTGAATTTTTCGCTCGCAATCAGTTCCTGCAAGGTGGCGACGGAATCGATATCGTCGTCCACGATCAACGCATGGGTCACCGGGTCATCCTTCGTTGTGGGAGGTATTCACTTCTTTGAGTCAGCGCTTCGTGAACTAGGGCCGCCGATCTCGGTTAACTCATTCTTGCAGCAAGCGGCCCGCTTGCCAGCCCCTTGGGGATTCGATTTGAAAAATATTCCGGCGATTGATGGTCGATGCGCGTCCATTGACAGACGACATACGAACAACATGCCCCACAAAAGGACACCGGCTGCGGTCCGAAGACCACGCCGGTGCCGGGAGGCGGTCGCGGAACCGCCGGAGGGGAGGTTGGAAGGCGTCGGACTCACGCATCCCGGCGGCGGCGCTGGACCCATCCCACCAAGGCCAGTGCGACGACCAGGGTGAAGAAGTTGCGGATCTCGAACGACGCCCCGGAGGGCTCGATGTCCGTGTCGGTGACGGAGGACGGACTCGCCGGCGGAGAGGCGGTCGCCGACGGCGTCTGGCCCTGCGGGACAGACCGGACGCCAGCGGGAGCGTGGTGGACAGGGCCGTTCGCCGGGCCCGCGGCCTCCGGACGGACCAGCGCCGCGAGCTTGGCACCCTCCAGGAAACTGCCGGAGCTCTCCGCGTGGGCCGCGCTGGCGGCCAGCAACAGCGGCATCGCCCAGGCGAGCTTGTGCAGGTGCATGAAATACCTCCTGTGATGGCAACGGGAGCGCGTCCGGACATCCGTCCGGCCCGCGCGTCTGCCGAGCGTTCACGCGCGGCTGGCAACGGAGGCAAGCACCGTGCCCGGACGAACGTTCAGTGACGATTTCGCACCGGTCTCAGGGACACTGCGGACTGGTATTGCGGGCGATATCGCATCGTCGACGCCAGCAGCCTCGCCGGCTCCGGAGGCTCAGCCGATGTTCATCTCCCGGCGCAACGCATCGCCGGGCAGCACCGCCGGCACGCGGGAGGCGGCCGCGATGGTCAGGGGCAGATCGTCTGTGGCCACGACCACGCGGGCGCCGGCGGCCAGGGCGGCCAACTCCCCGATCGACGCGACCGGAGGCAAGACCTGCCCCCGCGACGGCATGGCCGCGCGAAGTTCGGCCAGGGCCGCCTCCTCGCCGGGCACCGCGCACAGCACCACGGCCGTGTCGTCGGCCCAGGCGTCGAGCAACACGTCCGCCGCGGCCGCGAAGACCGCGGGCGGGCAGTGCCGCCTGGCGCCGCCGCCCGGACAGACCAGCACGTAGCGCTGACCAAAGCGCAAGCCGGCTTGCTGCAAGACGTTCCGCATGTGGTGGCTGTCCTTGGGCAGCAGCCGCAGGCGCGGTCGTTCGTCGGCGGTGTGCATGCCGACATGCGCCACCAGCGCCAGCTGGCGGCGCGTGTCGTCCTGGCCGTCGTCGGCCCGTTCATCGCCGACCAGGAGTTCATCGCTGAGCAGGCCGTGGGCCGGCTCGCGCACATGGGCCAGCGTCAGCGGAATGCCCGCCATGCGGCACAGCACCGCGGCAGGCAGCGCGCTCTGCGCGGCGGCGGTGAACAGCACCGCGGCGTCGAAGTGGCTGCGGCGCAGCTTGCGCACCAGGTGCATCTCGGCGTCGCCGCGCATGCTCGGCGGTTCGGCGTTCAGCACGGCGGCGCCGGCGGCGGTCCACGGCGCGTTGAAGGTCATGACGTCGTCCACCGCCTGCAGATGCGGCCGCAGCGCGAGCGCCTCGGGCGCCGCCAGCAGGGTCAGCTGCGTCCACGGCATCGTCTCGTGCACCGCCGCGAACGACGCCGTCGACGCCAGCACGCCCGCGACACCGTCCAGCCGGATCAACAGCACGCGGCGCACGTTGCACCAGCGGCGATGGCGCTCCTCGGCCAGCGCGTGCGCGTCGACGGGCAGCGGCCCGTCGCGCAGGGGCGCGCTCGCCGCTTCCAGCTCGGGAAGGCTGGGCGCAGGGGCGCGCTGCTCGAGGGACGTCGCGATCATGGCGCTTTGCCGGCAAGCGACATGCCGGACGAAAAACGAGGATCGGTGCGGGCTGCCGGGTGATCGTCCGCTAGCGTCTCACGGGTGCGTCAGTGCGGCCCGAGCGTCCGCGCCACGGTCGCGACGGCCTGCTCCCGCAGGCTGTGGCGCTTGGCGAAGGCCCAGCTGAGTTCGGCGCCCATCAGGAACACCTGCGTCGAGTAGTAGACCCACAGCATCATCACGACCAGCGACGCCGCGGCGCCGTAGGCGGAGCTCACGCCGCTGCGGCCGATGTACAGGCCGATCAAGGTCTTGCCCAGGCTGAACAGCGCCGAGGTGATCAGCGCGCCGACCCAGACGTCGCGCCAGCGCACGGGGACGTCGGGCACCCACTTGTAGATGACGGCGAACATCACGGTGATCAGCGCATAGGCCAGCGTGCCGTTCAGGATCTGGGCGAGCAGGACGAACTCGGTGCCCAGCCACGGCGTCCACCACTTGCTGATCGCGGCGAGCGCGGCGCTGGCCACCATCGAGATCATCGACAGGAAGCCCAGGCCGAGGATCAGGCCCAGCGACAGCAGACGCTTGCGCAGCAAGGTCACCAGGCCCTGCCAGACCGGCGCGCTGGGTGCCGTCGGCGCCTTCCAGATCCGGTTCAGCGAGTTCTGCAGCTCGGCGAACACCGAGGTCGCGCCCACCAGCAGCACGACCGTGCCGATCGCGGCGGCCCAGCCGCCCTCTTCCGGCCGGTTGACGCGCTTGAGCAGGTCCTCCACCGCCATGGCGCCGTCGGTGCCGAGCAGGCCGGAGAGCTGCTCCATGACCTCGCCGCGCGCGGCCTGCTCGCCGAACACCAGGCCCGCCACGCTGATGACGATCAGCAGCAGCGGCGCGATCGAGAACAGCGTGTAGTAGGCCAGCGCCGCGCCCATGCTGGGCGCGTTGTCGTCGCTCCAGCTCTGCGCGGCCTCGCTGACGATGTCGATGGCTTCCTGGACGGCGTGGGGCAGCTTGGGCATGCGAGGTGGCCGCGGACAGGCGCGGCGGGGGAAACGGAAGGGGCAGGGATTTTCTTTGTCGAGGCAAGGGAAAGTCCCGCCCGCCGCCTGTTTTCGGAAGAGGCCTGCGGAAGAGGCGTGCGGAAGAGGCGTGCGGAAGACGTGAGCCGACGACGCGTGCCGACAACGTCGACGGCGGCACGGCGATTGCCTGGAAGCTCTTATCCCAACCCACCAGGAGACCCTCATGGCAAGCACCACCATCGCTTCCGACCGCGTCGAAGGCACCAAGGTCTACAACGGCAACGGCGACAAGCTCGGCTCGATCGACAACCTCGTCATCGACAAGCGCTCTGGCCTGGTCCGTTACGCGGCCCTCGAGTTCGGCGGATTCATGGGCATCGGCACCGACCGGTATCCGATTCCCTGGAACATGCTGAAGTACGACACCAGCCTGGACGGCTATGTCGTGCCGCTGCGCGAGGACCAGCTCGAGAAGGCGCCGCGCTATGCGCAGACCGACCGTCCCGAGTACTCCGATGAATACGGCCGCAAGGTCTACGACTACTACGGCGTGGCCTGGATGTAAGAACCCCGGCCCTGGCTTTCGGGCCGGGGCCATCGATCCTGCAATGAAGAGCGCCCCGGGAGACCGGGGCGCTTTTTCACGTGGGGGCGGTCAGGGCGTCATCAAGCGGCGTTCGCGCCGTCCTCGGCGGGCCAGTCGCGGATGTAGGCCTTGAGCATGCGGTTCTCGAAGTCCTGCGCGTCGACGACCGTCTTGGCGACGTCGTAGAACGAGATCACGCCCATCAGCTGCCGGCCGTTGAGCACCGGCATGTAGCGCGCGTGACGGCCCAGCATCATGCGGCGGACCTCGTCGATCTCGGTCTCGGGCGTGCAGGTCAGCGGCGCGTCGTCCATGACGCTGCGCACCAGCCGGGTCCCGACGCTGCCGCCGTTGCCGACCACGGCCTGGATGACCTCGCGGAAGGTGAGCATGCCCACCAGGTCGCCGAACTCCATCACCACCAGCGAGCCGATGTCGCGCTCGGCCATGGTCTCGGCGGCCTGCGCCAGCGGGGTGTCGGGAGAGACGGTGAAGAGCGTGCTGCCCTTGACGCGCAGGATGTCGGAAACTTTCATGGCCGCATGAGAAAAAGCTTGGCTGGCAACATAGCACACAATGCCCGGCGCCAGACACGACTGGACACCATAACAAGCAGGAGACACCCATGTCAGGTCCATCCGACCCGGGCTTTGATACCTTGGCGCTACACGCCGGGGCCGCGCCCGATCCCACCACCGGCGCACGCGCCGTGCCGCTGCATCTGACGACCTCGTTCGTGTTCGAGAGCGCCGAGCAGGCCGCGGGCCTGTTCAACATGGAGCGCAGCGGACACGTCTACTCGCGCCTGTCGAACCCGACGACCGCGGTGCTGGAAGAACGCATCGCCGCGCTGGACGGCGGCATCGGCGGCCTGGCCACGGCCAGCGGCCAGGCGGCGCTGCACCTCGCGATCGCGACCCTCGCCGCGGCCGGCGATCACATCGTGGCGTCGAGCGCGCTGTACGGCGGCTCGCACAACCTGCTGCACTACACGCTCAAGCGCTTCGGCATCGAGACGACCTTCGTGCGGCCCGGCGACCTGGACGCCTGGCGCGCGGCGATCCGGCCGCAGACCAAGCTGCTGCTGGGCGAGAGCCTGGGCAACCCCGGTCTGGACGTGCTCGACATCCCGGCCATCGCAGCGATCGCCCATGAGGCGCATCGGCCGCTGCTGGTCGACGCGACCTTCGCCACGCCCTACCTGCAGCAGCCGATCGCGCTGGGGGCGGACCTGGTCTACCACTCGGCCACCAAGTTCCTGTGCGGTCACGGGACCGTCGTGGGCGGACTGCTGGTCGACGGCGGACGTTTCGACTGGGATCGCGCGCATGCCGCCAGCGGCGACCGTCGCCGTTTCGCCGAACTCTGCGAGCCGTACGACGGCTTCCACGGCATGGTGTTCTCGGAGGAAAGCACGGTGGGCGCCTTCCTGCTGCGCGCGCGGCGCGAGGGCCTGCGCGACTTCGGCGCCTGCATGAGCCCGCACACCGCGTGGCTGATCCTGCAGGGCATCGAGACGCTGCCGCTGCGGATGCAGCGCCACGTCAGCAACGCGCAGCGGATCGCCGAATTCCTCGAGGCGCAGGACATCGTCGAGCGCGTGAACTATCCGGGGCTGGCCTCGCATCGCGACCATGCGCTGGCGCAGCGGCTGCTGCCCAAGGGCAGCGGCGCGGTGTTCAGCTTCGACCTGAAGGGCGGTCGCGAACCTGGCCGGCGCTTCATCGAATCGCTGCGGCTGTTCTCGCACCTGGCCAACGTGGGCGATGCGCGCTCGCTGGTGATCCATCCGGCGTCGACGACGCACTTCCGGATGGACGACGCGGCGCTGGCGGCGTCCGGCATCCGCGCGGGGACGATCCGTCTGTCGATCGGTCTGGAGGACCCCGACGATCTGATCGCCGATCTGAAGTCTGCATTGAAGGTGGCGTCCAAATGAGTGCGAAGCAGCTCAGCATCCAAGGCCGCGCGGCCTATGCGTACACCGGCGGCAAGCGTTTCGACGCGGCCCTGCCCTGCGTCGTCTTCGTCCACGGCGCGCTGCACGACCACAGCGTGTGGACGCTGCTGGCGCGCCACTTCGCCCATCACGGGCACGGCGTGCTGGCGGTCGACCTGCCGGGACATGGGCGCAGCGAAGGCCCTGCGCTCGATGACGTGGGAGCGCTCGGCGATTGGCTCAACGATCTGATCGACGCCGCCGGCTTCGCCGCGCAGGGCACGGGAAGCGCGGGAAGCGCGGGAGGCGCCGTGTCCCTGGTCGGACATTCAATGGGCTCGCTGATCGCGCTCGAGGCGGCGGCGCGGCGTCCGGCACGCGTCGCGCGGCTGGTGATGGTCGGCACGGCCTGGCCGATGAAGGTGTCGGACGCGCTGTTGAGCACCGCGCGCGAACGGCCGCGGGCGGCGATGGCGATGATCAATGCGTTCTCGCATTCGACGACGGGCGGCAAGCCGTCGTATCCGGGTCCGGGCGCGTGGATGCACGGCGGCAACCTGGCGCTGATGGAACGCATGCAGGACGGTTACAGCGGGCACGGCAATCTCTTCGAACACGACTTCCTGGTCTGCGATCGCTACCAGGGCGCGCCGGAGGCCGCCGCGACCGTGACCGCGGCGGGCATCCGGACGGAGATGATCCTCGGCGCAAAGGACGCGATGACGCCGCCGAAGGCCGCCAAGCAGCTGGCCGGGATGCTGGGCGCCCGCGTGCAGACCCTGCCGGCCGGGCATTCACTGATGACCGAGGCGCCGGAGGGGATGTTGAATGCCTTGAAGGCGGCGCTCGGCTGAGCGCCGTACGGTGAGCCCTCAGCCCAGCAGACGGTCCCGCGAGGGCCGCTTCAGGAGACCCTCATGAGCACCAGCCCCCTGCCCCACGCGCCCGAGGACCCGGCGGCGGGCGTCGACCGCGTGAAGTCGATGCGCAGCTTCGCCGAGTTCTATCCGTTCTACCTCGGCGAGCACCGCCATCGCACCTGCCGGCGGCTGCATTTCGTCGGCTCGACGCTGGGGCTGCTGTGCCTGGCCTACGCGCTGGCGACGCAGACCTGGAGCTTCCTGCTCGTCGGCCTGCTGTGCGGCTACGCGTTCGCGTGGATCGGGCACTTCGGCTTCGAGAAGAACAAGCCCGCGTCGTTCAAGCGCCCGCTGTACAGCTTCATGGGCGACTGGGTCATGTACAAGGACATCTGGACGGGGAAGATCCGATTCTGAAGAACCGGCCTTCCGTCCATCCTTCCTCAGACCCAGGCACCTGGGCTCCACAGCCGGCGATCAACGCGCGCCGGCGAGCTCCCTGACCAGCGCTTCGTAGCGCCGCAACGGTCGACCCAGCAAGGTCTCCAGGCGCTGGACGGTGCCGGCGGCCGGCGTCATCCCTTGCTGCTGGATGCGCGCCATCATCAGGCGCATGTCGTAGGCCATCCAGGATGGCATCGCCTGGGCCAGTTGGGCCTCGAAGGCGGCCAGGTCGTCGCCGCCGTAGCGGATCTCGCGCTGCAGCACGCGGCTCCAGGTTTCCGTCGCCGACGCGCCGGTGAGCGCTTCCGGCCCGACGACATCGAGCACCTCACGCGGCAGCGGTCCGGGCGCGGCGTCGCGACGCAGCAGCTGCGCGACGGCCACCTCCGCCAGGTCGCGGGTGTCGATCATCGCCACGCCCGCGTCGCCGATGGGCATGGGGTAGACGCCGTAGCCCTCGACCACCGACTGCACCTGCGCGTCGTTCTGCATGAAGTAGGCCGGACGCAGCACGGTCACCGGCAGGTCGAGGTGCTCGACCATCCGCTCCACCGTGTGCTTGCCGGTGAAGTGCGGCACGTCGACGAACTCGTCCGCGTGGATCACGGACAGGTAGACGATGCGCTCGATGCCGGCTTCGCGCGCCAGGCTCAAGGTCTGGAGCGCTTGCGTGACTTCGTCCGGCGTGACCGCGTTGAGCAGGAACAGGCTGCGCACGCCAGCCAGCGCGTGGCGCATCGACGGGATGTCCGACAGGTCGGCCACGACTTCGGCGACGCCGGCCGGCAACTGCGCCTTGCCGGCCTTGCGGACCAGCGCCTTCACGGTCGCGCCGTGGCGCGCCAGGCCTTGGACAACGAGGGAACCGATGGTGCCGGAGGCACCGGTGACGAGGATGCTCATGGAAATCTCCTGGAAGGGTGGGAAGTGAGGGGAACGAAGGGGAACAGGGAAAAAAGGGCGAGAAGAACGACAACGGAGTCGGCACCGCGCCGGGTTCAGGCCGAGACCTCGACGACGGCCTTGCCGCGGATCTGGCCGAGTCGATGACGCTCGATGGCGGCGGGCAGTTGGGCGAAGGGAATGACCTCGCCCACGCTCGCCTGGAGCTCGCCTCGGGCGATCTGCTGCGCAAGCTGATCCAGCAGCGCGCCGTCGGGCTTCATCACGAACCACAGGCCGCGCAGTCCGGACGGCGTGCTGGCGAGGATCTCCGGCGACGAGGTGCCGACCACGACGCCGTGGCGGGACAGGACCTGCCAGCTGCGGTTGAGCACCTCGCCGCCGACGTAGTCGAGCACCAGGTCGATGTCGCGCACCTCGGATTCGAAGCGCTGCGTCCGGTAGTCGATAACCTGGTCGGCCCCGAGTGCGCGGATCGCTTCGACGTCGTCGCCGGAGGCGGTCGCGATGACGTGGGCGCCGGCGCGCTTCGCGAACTGGACCGCGAAGCGGCCGAGACCGCCGGCCGCGCCGTGGATCAGCACGCGCTGCGACGGCCAGACCGGGCCGGCGAAGTGCAGGCTCTGCCAGGCGGCCAGCGCGGCGACAGGCACCGAGGCGGCGGTCCGGTCATCGAGCGCCGCGGGGGTGGGCGCCAGGTTGGCCTCGTCCACGGCCACCCGTTCGGCGTAGGCGCCCAGGCCGCCGAGCGGTCCCATCACACGGTCGCCGACCTGGAAGCGCGACACGCCCGGTCCGACGGCCTCCACGACACCCGCCAGTTCGATGCCGAGCACCGCGGGCAAGGCGATCGGGAAGGCGTCGCGGACGTAGCCTTCGCGGACTTTCCAGTCCAGGGCGTTGAGGCCCGCGGCGCGCACGCGCACCAGCACCTGTCCGGCCTGGGCCACGGGGGTGGCGATCGCGGACATCGTGACGGCGTCGGCGCCGCCGTAGGCATTCAGGGTCAGGGCTTGCACGGTGGTCATGGTTCAGTTCCTTCCATCAGGGGTTGCGATGGATGAACGATAGGCCGTTGCATTCAATAAACAAAGACGCCAGAATCGATACCGTCTGTCTCATTGGTGGAACACATGGACCTGAACGCACTCGCGGACTTCAACCTGGTGGCGACGCATGGCGGCTTTGGTCGCGCAAGCCGCGCCGGCCGACGATCGAAGGCGACCCTGTCGCGGCGTGTCGCCGATCTGGAGGAGCAGCTCGGCGTGCGCCTCATCGAGCGCAGCGCCAAGGGACTCGAGCTGACGGAGGCGGGTCAGCTGCTGCTCAGCCGGACCGAGGGTCCGATGAACGAGGTGGTCGACGCCTTCGCGTCCACGCGCGAGGGCGCGGACCAGGTGCGCGGTCAGTTGCGCGTCGCCGCGCCGCTGCTGTTCTCGCAGCTCGCGATGGGGCGCCTGTGCGCCGATTTCCGCGCGCTGCATCCCGGGGTGACGGTGGACGTCGTCGCGGAGGACCGTGTGGTGGATCTGGTCGACGAGCGCTTCGACGTGGCGATCCGGCCGAATCCGCGCATGGCCACCACCCTGGTGGGCCGCTGCTTCGCGAAGGACCGGCTGGTGGTCGTCGCCGCACCGGCGTTCGCGATGCCGGCCTCAGGCAAGGCGGGCTCGCGCCAGGCGGCGTCGAACGAGCCCCCCGTGGAGGTGCCCGCGGTCGTGAGCACCACGCGGGAAGGTGACGTGTGGGAACTCGACGGCGGCACGCTCAAGCTCGCGCCGCGTCCGGTGCTGCGGCTGTCGTCCATGCTGATGGTGCGGGACGCCACGCTCGCCGGCGCGGGGGTCGCGATGCTGCCTCAGTCCATCGTCTGGAGCCAGCTGACGCGCGGTGAACTCGTCCAGTGGGGCGCGGTACGCGGCAAGGAGGTCGACCTGTGGGTGCTGCACACCTCGCGCCGCCTCGCGAGCCCGAAGGTCAAGGCCTTCGTGGATTTCCTGTGCGCCGGGTATCCGGAGGGGGTGCTGACGTTGGCTGGGTGAAGTGGTTGGTGTTCCGGATCAACGTTGAGCAACGACGGTCACTTCAGGTTCAGGCCCCAGTCCTGTTTGGCGGCCATCTGCACATCCTTGAACATGCCGTCGAGCTTGACGAGGTTCTCATCCACGAGCAGTTGCTCGTCTTCATCCGACGAACTCGCCGAAACATGCGCCAAGTGCTGCCGATAGTGCCTCAGCGCCTCCCACAGCAGGTTGTATTCGCTGACGATGAACCTAACGGGCATCTGAATCTCCTTCAACGATGAGTTGAACTCGGTTGCGATCCATGCCGAGCTCCTCCAGGGCGCCAAGATATTTCTTCAACGGCATCGTCGTGGCCGGCGCGATCACGTAGTGCCCCGCGTGGTTGGGGCGCAGATCCTTCACCAGAACAAGTTCCGGAGGAATCACGGCGCCCTTCATGATGCGCCAGACCTTGCGCCCCTGCTGCCGCATCGCAGGAATGATGGTGTCGAAAGCAGAGAACCCATTGCCATCGGCGACCACAACCTCCACCTCGTTCTGCACCGAGACGGCGACATCGATGCGCGCGCGTTCGTCAGTGAACAGGGGCCACGTCCCGTTCCCCATCCGATAAAAATCCTTCGAGAACTGGGTGACGTCGAGGATATAGAGGTCCGCGGGCGAGACCATGGCTTGCGATGCGGCGACGACGGGAGACATATGTGGCACCTCCGGGAAGGAAGGCAGCCACTTTGTCTGGTCGCATTGCAATCGTCATTGGCCTTTGCATGTGAATGTCGCCAAGTTCACTCCCCATAAGAGTCAAATCTACTCTTTGGCAGGGAGCAACGCCTTCGCCGCCTCGATCCTCAATGCCATCGGCACGGTCGCATCGTTCATGACCTGCAGCAGGAACGCGCGCGGGTCGCTGAAGCCGGTAGCCGGCGAATAGGAGGCCAGCGGCAAGACCTCGGGCGACTGCGTTGTGACCGCGGGGGCCAGGTCTTGCGCTGCCGGCAGCGCGAGTTGCTCCAGCGCGGCCAGCCACTCCTGACGCGCGATGCTCTTCAGCGACTTCAGCAGGTCCGCCTGCCCTTCCACGCCCGGCGGAATGTCGAGCCACGTCGCCTCGACGAACACCGGCGCGAGATCGGGCGCGACGAACGCGGACCATTGCCCTTCATTGACCTCGCTCGGCACCGCTGGAGGCTCCGTCAGGCAACGGATTCGTGGCGCGGCGACGCCGCCCAGGTAGCGCGCTTTCAGGCCATCGAAGAAGGCCCTCGCCTCCTCCGGCGTACAGCCTTGCTGAAGCGAGAACCACAGCTGATAGCTGTTTTCTCCCGCGATGGCGATGCCCGGCGCGGGCAGCGACAGGTTGAGCTGAACGCCGCGCCAGGCGGCGCCGATCAGCTCCCAATCGGAAGGGCGCCCGACGTCGAGCACAAGCGCGCGCACCGATCCTTCAGGACCGGCGGCATAGAGACGTTGGAATTCGGTGGCGAGTCGGGACATGCGTGCATTCATCGGGAACAACCGGAACAACGGGACGAAGCGGCGCCATTGTCTCGCCGGAACCCGCGGGAAGCTTCATGCCACCAATCGCTTTCTCCGCCGACACATCGACAGTTCGATGAGCGGCATTTCCGATTCGCAACCGAAAGCCTGCACCGATGAAGATCACAGCCTCTACGCACACCGCCTTGCATGATCATGACGCGACAGCACCTTCCCCCGCGCAAGCTGGCAGCCTGTCAGACGCTTCGCCCGATGGCGCCACCCACAACGGGCCGCGAGATCGAGATGCTCTGGCACTCGCGCTTCGAGGGTCGCCTTCTTCCAGAGGATTGGTCCTGGACGCACGTGACAATCCCGCGTCGCTGACGCAGCGTCACGTCGCCACGCTGGCGCGTACCGGTCAGCTTCAATCTCCCAGCGCCTCTCACGCGGAGGAGATCGATCAGCACGCGACGCCCAGTTCCGATAACGAAGACTCGGATCAGGAAGGCTTCGACCTGGACTTTTCAGGCATGGATCTGGTCGAGCCGGAAATCCCCTACCGAGACTATGAGACCGTGCTCGCAAGCTCGGCAGCGGAAGTGTCATCGCAGCCCACGCAGTCCTGATCAGCCCTGCGCCTGCAACGACGCCAGCATGTCGTCCGCCATCGCGTCCAGGTCGTAGCCGAGCTTCCAGCCCCAGTCGCGTTGCGCGACCGAGTCGTCGATCGACTGCGGCCAGCTCGCCGCGATGTTCTGGCGGAAGTCCGGCGCGTAGTCGATCGTGAAGCCCGCGATGCGGCGGCGGATGGATGCGGCGATCTGCGCCGGCGTGAAGCTCACGCCCGCCAGGTTGTAGCTGCCCCACTCGGTGATCCGCTCGGCCGGCGCTTCCATCAGCTCCAGCGTCGCGCGCAGCGCGTCGGGCATGTACATCATCGGCAGCGCCTGGTCTTCCTTCAGGAAGCAGGTGTAGCGGCCCTGCTTGAGCGCCTCGTGAAAGATCTCGACCGCGTAGTCGGTCGTGCCGCCGCCCGGGGGCGTCTTCCAGCTGATCAGGCCCGGGTAGCGCAGGCTGCGCACGTCCACGCCGTGGTTGGCGTGGTACCAGCGGCACCAGCCCTCGCCGGCCAGCTTGGAGATGCCGTAGATCGTCGACGGGTCCATCGCCGTGGTCTGCGGCGTGTCGCGCTTGGGGGTCTGCGGACCGAAGGCCGCGATCGAGCTCGGCCAGAACACGCGCTCCAGCTTCACCGTGCGCGCCAGCTCCAGCACGTTGAGCAGGCCCTTCATGTTCAGGTCCCAGGCCCACATCGGGTGCTTCTCGCCCGTGGCCGACAGCGCCGCCGCCAGGTGGTAGATCTGCGTGATGCCGTGGCGCTTGACCACCGCCGCCAGCGCGGCCGCGTCCGTCACGTCCAGCATCTCGTGCGTCAGCTGCGGCACGCGGCCCTGCGGCGCCACGTCGCTGGTGATCACGTTGGCATTGCCGTGGCGCTTCGCGAGCTCCACCGCCAGTTCGGAACCGATCTGGCCGTTCGCGCCGATCAACAGGATCTTCGTCATGGGGATCTACTTTTCAGACTGCTCTCAGGCTGCTTTCAGGCGGCTGCTTGCGATGCCGCTCACTTCACCAGGCCGAGCTCGCGGCCCGCCTGTGCGAAGGCGGCGACCGCCTTTTCCAGATGCTCGCGCTCATGCACGGCGGAGATCTGCACTCTCACTCTGGCCTGCTCCTTCGGCACCACCGGATAGAAGAAGCCGACGGCGTACACGCCCAGCTCCAGCAGGCGCGCGCTGAGTTGCTGCGCCTTGACCGCGTCGAACAGCATCACCGGCACGATCGGGTGCGTGCCCGGCTTGATCTGGAAACCGGCCTGCTGGATGGCCTCGCGGAAGTAGCTCGTGTTGGCCTCGAGCTTGTCGCGCAGCGCGGTGCTGCCCTCCAGGAGGTCCAGCACGGCGATCGACGCACCGACGATGCTCGGCGCCACCGTGTTGGAGAACAGGTAGGGCCGCGAGCGCTGGCGCAGCAGCTCGATCACTTCCTTGCGACCGGTGGTGAAACCGCCCGAGGCGCCGCCCAGCGCCTTGCCCAGCGTGCCGGTGATGATGTCGACCTTGCCGAACACGCCGCGGTATTCATGCGTGCCGCGGCCCGTCTTGCCCATGAAGCCGCTGGCATGGCACTCGTCGATCGCGAGCAGCGCGCCGAAGCGGTCGGTGATCTCGCGCATCCTGTCGAGCTGCGCGATCGTGCCGTCCATCGAGAACACGCCGTCGGTGAACACCATCACGTGGCGCGCGCCGGCTGCGCGGGCGGCGACCAGCTGCGTCTCCAGGTCGGCCATGTCGTTGTGCTTGTAGCGGAAGCGCTTGGCCTTGCACAGGCGGATGCCGTCGATGATGGAGGCGTGGTTCAGCTCGTCGCTGACGATCGCGTCCTGCTCGCCCAGCAGCGGCTCGAACAGCCCGCCGTTGGCGTCGAACGCGGCCGCGTACAGGATGGTGTCCTCGGTGCCGAGGAAACGCGCCAGGCGCTGCTCGAGTTCCTTGTGGATGTCCTGCGTGCCGCAGATGAAGCGCACCGACGACAGCCCGTAGCCGTGCGTGCGCAGCGCCTCGTGGGCCGCTTCCACAACCCGCGGGTGCGAGGACAGGCCCAGGTAGTTGTTGGCGCACAGGTTGAGGACCTCGCGGCCGTCGTTCGTCGTCACGATCGCGCCCTGCGGCCCCGTGATGATGCGCTCGCTCTTGTAGAGCCCGGCGTCGCGGATGCCCTGCAGCTCGTTCTGGAGGTGGCGATAGAAGTCGTCGGTGGACGGCGCCGCGGATGCAGCCATGGCGGGGGGGACGATGTTGGTCATGCGGTGCTCCTGCGGCACAATCCGTTAAATCGAACGCGTTCGTTATATCGAACAGCCGTGCAGTATCAAGGAAGCGCCGCAGCCGGTCAAGGCGTCGACGCCCGCTGGAACGCTAGCCGAATTCCCTGCTTTCGCCGAACTTTCCCGAACTTTCCCGAACTTTCCCCAACAGCCGCCGCCGATGTCCGCCACGCCTGCCGAGAAACTGGAACCCCCGCGCGTCGGTGCGACCCTGCAGGCCTTGCGGCAATCGCAGGGCCTGTCGCTGGACGAACTGTCGCGAAGAGCGGGCGTGTCGAAGTCGATGCTGTCGCAGATCGAGCGCAACCAGGCCAATCCCACCGTGGCGGTGGTGTGGCGGCTGGCCAATGCGCTGCGGGTGGAGTTGTCGGAGCTGCTGGGCGGCGAGCGTCCTGCCGCGCCGCCGATCGAGATCGTCGCGTCGCACGGGACGCCGGGGCTGTCGAGCCCGGACGGCCTGTGCCGGCTGCGGATCCTCGGCCCCATCGACCTGGCCGGCCACTTCGAGTGGTACGAGCTGACCGTGCAGCCGGGCGGCGCGCTGGAGTCGGAGGCGCATGAACCCGGCTCCCGCGAGCACCTGAGCGTGCTCGGCGGCGAGCTGGAGGTGACCGCCGGTGGGAGCCGGCAGATGGTCAAGACGGGCGAGACCGCGCGCTATGCGGTCGACGGCGCGCATGCGATCCGCAACCTGTCGAAGAAAGCGGCCACGGCGCTGCTCGTCGTGCTGCACGCCTGAACACACGCCGCTGCGCGACCCGGTCAGGCCTGGCGCGCGGCTTTTCTTTCCAGCGCCCACACCTCCTGTTACTTGACCCTCGCGACCTGATGCCGACAATCAGTCGATTCGCGGAGGCGAGGGAGCGTATTGCAGTCAAGGCAGTCCACATGCAGCAACGCTCGTTTTCAGACAAGCACCCCCACATCCCCACCCCGACCCAACCGGCCACGATCGACACCGAAACCCAGGCGAAGCAGCTCCAGCTGCTGGATGGATCCGCGCGTCTGCGCGTCGCGGAGCAAAGGGCGCGCGAGCACCGCTCCAGCCCCCTGATCGACAAGGCGGCTTTGCCGCTCGGCGCCACGCCGAAGTACGGCATGAAACCGACCGGCGCGACGAGACCGAAGCCGCCGTACCGGCGCGCGATCTATTCGGTGGCGGCGCTGCTGGCGGTGGTCGGCGGCGCGGCCCTCATGTACCTGCGCTAGCGGACGCCGTCGAGGACACCGCCGACGTCAGAGGGCGACCGCGGCGCCGGCAGGTCCGCTGACCGCCGCGGCGGACAGGGGGATCCCGTCGGGCGCCGCGCGCCCGATCAGCACGCCGACGGTCGTCTGTTCCCAGCCGGCCTGCTCCCACAGTTCCGCCAGCCCGGGCTGGCGGTCCGCCAGCAGCAGGCGGATGAGGGGCTCGGCGACCGTCGAGGACGGCTCGCACAGCAGCACCAGGCGCTGGGCGCCCCCCTCTTCCAGACGCCCGATCCAGTCCAGCTTCTGCAGGTGCTGGATGACGGGCTCCAGCTGCAGCGGGTCGACCGACATCCGCTGCGACAGGCCGAGCATCGACAGTCCCGATTCGCCTCCCAGGCGCGCCGTGTCGAGCTCACGGATCACGTCCAGCGCCAGCGCCATCTGCATGCCCGGCTTGTTGCCGCGCACGCTGACGCCGCCGGCCAGGGCGGGCGCGTTCGCGGCCAGGATCGCGCCGAGCAGCACGATGGCCCAGCCGACGTAGATCCAGATCAGGAAGATGGGCACCGCCGCGAACGCGCCGTAGAGCGTCGAGTAGGTCGGCACCTGTTTCACGTACCAGGCCAGCGCCAGCTTGGCCAGGTGGAAGGCCACGGCGACGAAGGCCGCGCCGGTCAGCGCGTGGCGCCAGCGCACGTCGGTGTTGGGCACGTAGTGGAAGAGCCCGGCGATCGCCGCCCACAGCACCAGCAGGTCCACGCTGTTGAGCAGCACGACGAGGCCGCGCGGCATGTTGTCGACCAGGTTCTGGCTGGCCGAGATCAGCAGGCTCGTGACCGTCAGGCTGCCGCCCAGCAGCAGCGGCCCCAGCGTCAGCGCGGCCCAGTAGACGAGCACGCGCTGCGCGATCGGCCGCGGGCGCTGCACGCGCCAGATCTGGTTGAGCGTGCGGTCGATCGTCAGCATCAGCGACAAGGCCGTCACCGCCAGCACGATCAGGCCGACCACGCCGAGCCGGTTGGCCTTGGCCGCGAACTGCGTCAACGACATCAGCACCGGGCGGGCGATGTTGTCGGGGATCAGCGACTTGAGGAAGTACTTCTCCAGCGCGGACTGGAAGCTGGAGAACATCGGGAACGCGGTGAACAGCGCCAGCGCGACGGTCAGCAGCGGCACCAGCGAGATCAGCGTGGTGAAGGTCAGGCTGCCGGCGGTCAGGCCCAGGCGCTCCTCGCGGAAGCGCTGCACGAAAAGGCGCAGCGTGCGGGCGTACGGCCACGTCAACAGCTCGCGTCCGAGCTCCCGGATTCCCTCGCGCCAGCTCTGCGTCTGCGCCTGAACTTCACTGATCATGCTGGCTATGATGCCAGCCATGTCAAGCCTCGACGCCGCCCCCTCGGCCCCTCCCGGGAGGTCGGGACCGCCCTCCTCGTCCGCACCGTCCGCCCCGTCCGCCCGCTCGGCGCCGACCTCGCGCGAACGCGGCAGCCGGCAGCTGGCGTTCTTCGCCACGCTGGCGCTGGCGCTGGTGTGCCTGGCCTGGGAGCTCTGGCTCGCGCCGACCGGACGCGGCACGCTCGCGATCAAGGCCCTGCCGCTGCTGCTGCCGCTGCCCGGCCTGTGGCGCTATCGCATGTACACCTATCGCTGGCTCAGCCTGATGATCTGGCTCTACGTGACCGAAGGCCTGGTGCGCGGGACGTCCGAAGGCGGTCTGGGCATGGCGCTCGCGTGGGTCGAGGTGGTGCTCTCGGTGACGATCTTCGTCGCCTGCGCCGCACAGATCCGGCAGCGGCTGGCCGAAGCCCGACGGGCCGACGCCTTGACGAAGGACGTCGGATGACCGCCGCCCTGATCGACGCGTTGCGCGCGGCGCTGGGCGACGCGCACGTGCTGCTGCCGGCCGAACACGATCTGTCCGGTTATGAGCGCGACTGGCGCAAGCGCTACCTGGGACGCGCGCTGGCGGTGGTCCGCCCGGCCGACACGGCGCAGGTCGCCGCGGTCGTGATGCTCGCCCGCGAACACGGCGTGCCGCTGGTGCCGCAAGGCGGCAACACGGGGCTGGTCGGCGGCGGCGTCCCGGACGACTCGGGGACGCAGCTGCTGCTCAGCCTGCAGCGGCTGAACCGCGTGCGCCAGATCGATCCCTCCAACCTGACGATGACGGTCGAGGCCGGCTGCGTGTTGGAGAGCGTCCAGCAGGCTGCGCGCGAGGCGGGCTGGCTGTTCCCGCTCAGCCTCGCCGCCGAAGGCAGCTGCACGATCGGCGGCAACCTCGCGACGAACGCCGGCGGCACACAGGTGCTGCGCTACGGCAACGCGCGCGAGCTGTGCCTGGGCCTGGAAGTCGTGACCGCCGACGGCACGGTCTGGGACGGGCTGTCGGCGCTGCGCAAGGACAACACCGGCTACGACCTGCGCGACCTGTTCATCGGGTCCGAAGGCACGCTGGGCGTGATCACCGCGGCAACACTGAAGCTGCATCCGCTGCCGCGCGCGCGGATGACGGCCCTGGCCGCCTGCGGCTCGCTGCGCGACGCGGTGCGCTTGCTGGATCTGGCGCGATCGCGCTGCGGCGCGGCGCTGACCGGTTTCGAGGTGATGAACGCGCTGTCGCTGGCGCTGGTCCGCAAGCACTTCCCGCAGTTGACGCAGCCGCTCGGGCCGCGACCGTGGACGGTGCTGCTGGAGCTGTCGGACAGCGAAGGCGAGGAACATGCCCGCGCGCAGTTCGAAGGCCTGCTCGAGGAAGCGCTCGAACGCGGCGCGATCGACGACGCGGCGGTGGCGGAGAGCCTGTCGCAGAGCCAGGCGATGTGGCACCTGCGCGAGTCCATCCCGCTGGCGCAGAGCGAGGAAGGCCTGAACATCAAGCACGACATCGCGCTGCCGGTGTCGCGCATCCCGGACTTCGTCGAGCGCTGCGACGCGTTGCTGGGGGAGCAGTTTCCCGGCTCGCGGCTGGTGGACTTCGGCCATCTGGGCGACGGCAACCTGCACTACAACCTCCAGGCGCCGGAAGGCGTCGCGGCCGCCGACTTCCTGCGCGAACACGAGGCCGCGGTCAACGCCGTCGTCTACGACCAGGTGGCGGCGCACGGCGGGTCCATCTCCGCCGAGCACGGGATCGGGCAGCTCAAGCGCGACGAGCTCGCGCAGCGCAAGAGCCCGGTGGCGATGCAGCTGATGCGGCAGATCAAGCAGGCGCTGGATCCGCGCGGCCTGCTCAATCCGGGGCGGGTGGTGTGAGTCTCCCCGCCGCGCCGCCCCGTTCCCGTCTTCACGCCCTCGCACTCGCCGCCCTCCTCGTCCTTGCCGGCGCCGTGGCGATGACCGCGGCGCCTGCGCACGCGCAATCGTCGACGCCCTCCGAGCAGCCGCTCGCGCACCTGCAGCACACGAGCTGGACGCTGAAGGACGGCATGGCGGGCCCGGTGATGGCGATCGCCCAGACCACCGACGGCTACCTGTGGCTGGGCACCGGCGCGGGGCTGTTCCGCTTCGACGGCGTCCGCTTCGAGCGCTTCGACACGATCGCCGGCGAGTCGCTGCCCAGCCGGCAGGTGCTGTCGCTGTTCGCGACGAAGGACAACGCGCTGTGGGTCGGCCTGCTCGACGGCGGTGCGGCCCTGGTGCGCGAAGGACGCGTGCTGCACGTCGACGCCGCCGACGGTCCCTTCGTGACCTCGACCCGGGCCTTCGCCCAGCAAGCCGACGGCACGCTCTGGGCCGCCACGGGCCGGGCACTGCTCAAGCGCGACGGCGTCCGGTGGACGGCGGTCGGTCCTGAATCCGGCTACGACGACGGCACCGGCCGGGCGCCGCCGACGATGAAGGTCGACGTCGACGGTCGCGGCAACGTCTGGGCCGTCACCGACCGCGCGGTGTTCGTGAAAGCCGCCGCCAGCGCGCGTTTCGTCGCGACCGGCGGACCCTCGCTCGGTTTGTCGCAACTCGCCATCGCTCCCGACGGCCGCGCCTGGACCAACGACATGTCGCCCGCCGACCGCGGCGTCGCGCCCCTCCCGGTGCCGGGCGAAAGTCCGGCTTCCGCCGCGGCGCCGCGCTACCCGGTGCCCAGGAGCTTTTTCATGCCGGCCTTCGACCGCCGGGGCCTGCTCTGGTACGGCGCGCTGGACGGCATCAACCGCATGGACGTGTCCGGGACACCGGCGGCCGCCGCGGCCAGCCGCCAGTTCTTCGGCACCGACAAGGGGCTGTCCGGCGAGCTCGTCATGCGCATCTTCCAGGATCGCGACGGCGCGATCTGGGTCGGCACCAACGGCGGGCTCGACCGTTTCCGGGGCGCCGCCGTCGACCGCGTCGATCTGGCCTCCCGCAACACCAGCATCGCCATGTCGACCGACGGGCGCGGCCAGCTCTGGATCGCCTCCGGCAACACCCTGCAGCACCGGGCGCCGGGCGACACGGCGATCGAGCGGCTTCCCGTCGATCCGGAGATGGAAACCTTCACCAGCGTCCACGTCGACGGTGGCGGGCGGGTGTGGGTCGGCGGACGCACGGGCTTGTGGCGGCAGGAAGGCGGACGTTTCGTGCTGCTGCCGACACCCGACGGCCAGCCGTGGATGGCGGCGGTCTTCGAAATCACGGAGGACGCCGACGGCGCGATCTGGTTCTGCGGCAATCGCTACGGCCTGATGCGATACGCCGGCGGACGGGTCACCCGGCTGTTCGGCTCGGAGGGTTTCCCGCGCAAGGGTCCCCAGGCGATCGGGAGGGACGCGCAAGGCCGGATCTGGGTCGGCTACGGCGACGGCTCGCTCCTGCGTCGCGAAGGCGGAAGCACCATCGCCCTGACGCCCGCCGACGGCCTGAAGATCGGTTCGATCAAGGTCATCACGCAGCAGGGCGGGCACCTGTGGGTCGGCGGCGAGCGCGGCGTGCAGCTCGTGTCCGCGCCCGGTCTGCCGGTGCTGCGGCTGGCCGACGCCGATGCGCTGGACGGGGTGTCCGGGATCGTCGAGACGCCCGAGGGCGAGTTGTGGCTGAACGGGGCGAACGGCATCACGCGGCTCCAGGCCGACGAGGTGCGTCGCGCCCTGGCCGCGGCGCCGGGCAGCGAGGGTCGCCCGACCGGCCGCCGCTTCAGCCTTGACGACGGGCTTTCCGGGCGAGCCGAACAATCCTGGCCGCTGCGCACGGCGGCCCGGACGCCGGATGGCCTGCTGTGGTTCACCCTGAGCAACGGGCTGGTGCGCATCGATCCTGCACGGCTGCCCAAGGACCCGGCGCCGGCGCCGGCGGTCGACGTGCAGCAGCTGTCCGTGCGCGGCGCGCCGGTGGTTCGCCCCGCCACAAAGGATGCCCTGCGACTCGCTCCAGGCACGCGTGACCTGGAGATCGCCTACACCGCGATCAGCCTGGCCCAGCCGGAGCGCACCCGCTTCAGATACCAGTTGATCGGCCAGGACCGGGACTGGCAGGACGCGGGCACGCGGCGTCGCGCCTTCTATACCAACCTCGGCCCGGGCACCTACGACTTCCGCGTCCAGGCCTCGCAGGACGGCGGGCCGTGGAGCACGACGCCGGCCATGCTGCGCTTCGAGATCGCGCCGACGCTGACGCAGACGGGCTGGTTCCGCGCGGCCGCGGTGCTCGTGGGCCTCGCGACGCTGGGTGCCCTTGCCGCGCTGCGCGCCCGGCGACGTCGACTGCACGAGCAGGAGCGCCTCGCCGCGCGCGTGCAGGAGCGCGAACGCATCGCGCGCGACCTGCACGACACGCTGCTGCAGGGCGTCTACGGCCTCATCCTGCGTTTCGAGGCGATCGCGCGCCGCCTCCCGGGCACGGAGCGCGCGGCCATGGAACGCGTGCTGACGGACGCGGACGCGCTGCTCGTCGAAAGCCGCGACCGCGTCACGGACCTGCGCCTGCCGCCGCCGGATGCCAACCGCCTCGAGCAGACGCTGGAAGCCCTCGGGCGCGAGCTCTCGCACACGCACGGAGCGGCCTTCGCGCTGGGCGTGGAAGGCGCGCCCCGGGCGCTGGCGCCGGCGCTGTCGGCGTCCCTCTGCCTGATCGCGCGCGAGGCGATCTTCAACGCGTTCCAGCATGCGCAGGCGCAGCACATCCAGGTCACGCTCCGGTACGACGAGGCGAACTTCATGCTGTTCGTGCGGGACGACGGCGTCGGCGTTCCGGACGAGGTCCAGGACCGCGGCGGCCGTCCGGGCCACTGGGGCCTGTCCGGGATGCGCGAGCGCGCCGAACTTGCCGGCATCGCCTACCGCCTCGTGTCGCACGTCGGCGTGGGGACCGAGGTCGAGCTGTCCGCGCCCGCCGCGCGGGCTTACGACCTCTCCGACGGCGCTGCGCCCCGCAGCTCGCGCGCCAGCTGGTGGCGTCGCCGGCGACGCCCCTGATCGACTGGCGGCGTCCGCAAGAAAAAGAGCGCCTCGAGAGGCGCTCTGTTCATGGCGTTGTCGACAGGCCGTCTCCGGCGTCAGTCGTCGCCCGCGCCGTGCGTCGTGAAATCGGCCGGACGGCGGGCCTTGCCGCTGACCCTGTCCCAGGCACGCATCACCAGGCGGAACACGAAGCGGACGAAGGTCAGGAACAGCACGAACTCGACGATGCCCGCCAGCAGCGCGCCGGCCGTCGTCCAGCGCGCCTCGCGGCGGTGGAACTTCACCAGGAAGCTGTCGCGCTTGATCTCGATGCTGTCGTAGAAGCTCGGCACCATCAGCAGCGTCAGGAAGGTCGAGGTGATCGTGCCGCCGATGATGGCCACCGCCATCGGGCGATAGAACTCGCCGCCCTCGCCGATGCCCACCGCCACCGGCAGCATGCCGGCGATCAGCGCGAAGGTCGTCATCAGGATGGGACGGAAGCGCTTGCGGCCCGCATGCATCAGCGCCTCTTCGCGGGGCACGCCGGCCGCCTCCTCCTGGCGCGCCGCGTCCAGCAGCAGGATGGCGTTCTTGGCCACCAGGCCGGCCAGCATGATGATCCCGATGAAGCTCATCAGGTTCAGCGTGCCCTTGGTCAGCAGCAGCGCCACCACCACGCCGATCAGCGACAGCGGCAAGGACAGCATCACGCCCAGCGGCGCGGTGAAGCTGCCGAACTGCATCACCAGGATCAGGTACATCAGGCCGATGCCCGAGGCCAGCGCGATGCCCATGGCGCTGAACACCTCCTGCTGGTCCTTGGCCGCGCCCGCCAGCTCGATGCCGTAACCCGGCGGGAAGTTGATCGACTTGGCCAGCTTCAGCGCGTCGCTGGTGACCTCGCCCGGCGAGCGGCCGTGCGCGTTGGCCGACACCGCGATCATCCGCTTGCCGTCCGCATGCTGGATCTTGGCCGGGCCCTTGCCCATGGTCACCGTCGCGATCTGCTCCAGCGGCACCATCACGCCGGCGCCGGTCACCGCGATCGGCAGACGCTCGATGTTGCTCGCGTCGACCCGGTCTTCCGGCGCCAGCCGCACCGCGACGTCCCGCGTCTCGCTGCTCGGGTCGATCCAGTCGCCGACTTCCACGCCGGCGAAAGCCACGCGCAGGGAATTCGCCGCGTCGCCCACCGAGATGCCCAGCGTGTTGGCCAGGCCGCGGTTGAGCTCGATCTGCAGCTCGTTCTGCGGATCCTGTTCCGACAGGCCCACGTCCACCGCGCCCGGCACGCGGCGCAGCTTCTCCATGTAGTCGGTGGTGATCTCCATCAGCTTGCGCGAGTCCGCGCCCGAGAACCGGATCTGCACCGGCTTCTGCGCGCCGTTGTTCAGGTCGTCCAGCACCACGTACTCCGCCCCGACCAGCCGCGCCACGCGCGTGCGCAGGTCGGCGGCGATCTCGGCCGCGCTGCGCTTGCGCTTGGTGCTCTTGCCCAGGTCCACGTAGATGCGGCCGCCGCTGGCGTTCACGCTCTCGTTGGTGGCCACCGTCTCGGGCATCTCGCGCGCCAGCGCGGAGGCCGCGCCCATCTTGAGCCGCGCGTATTCCAGGCTGGACGAGGCCGGCGTGCGGACCTCGATGGCGATGGTCCCGGAGTCCGAGGCCGGCAGGAAGCTCGTGCCGCCCAGCGTGGCCTGCAGGAAGATCGCCAGCACGAAGCTCAGCACCGCGAACACAGCCATCCAGGTGCGGTGATGCAGCGCCCAGGCGATCACGTGGCCGTAGCCGTCGGCCTGGCGGTCGAACCACTCGTTGAAGGCATGCAGCTTCTTCGACACCCAGTTCGTCTTCGGCGCTTCATGGTGCCCCGGGGGGTCGCCCCAGAACGCCGACAGCATCGGGTCCAGCGTGAAGGAGATGAACAGCGACACCAGCACCGAGGCCACCACCGTCAGCCCGAACGGCCGGAACCATTCGCCGGACACGCCCGGCATGAAGGCCACCGGGATGAACACGGCCACGATGGAGAAGGTCGTCGCCGCGACGGCCAGGCCGATCTCTGCCGTGCCCTTCAGCGCCGCGGTGCGGCGGTCCGCGCCGCGCTCCATGTGGCGCACGATGTTCTCGCGGACCACGATCGCGTCGTCGATCAGCACCCCGATCGCGAGCGACAGGCCCAGCAGGCTCATGAAGTTCAGCGTGAAGCCGCACAGCCAGACCGCGATGAAGGCCGCGATCACCGAGGTCGGCAGCGACAGCGCCGTGATCATCGTCGAGCGCCACGAGTTCAGGAACACGTAGACGACGAAGATCGTCAGGCCCGCGCCGAACACCAGCGCGTGGATGACGTTGTTCAGGCTGTCCTGCGCGTCCTGCCCGCCGTCCTGCACCACTTCGAGCTTGGTGCCCTTGGGCAGCGTCTTGTCGATCTCCTCGACCAGCTTGCGGACCTCCTTGGCCACGCTCACCGTCGAGGCGTCACGCGAGCGCGTCACCATGATGCCGACGTTCGGATGGCCGTTGCGCACCGACAGGCCGGTCTGCTCCGCGAAGCCGTCCTGCACCGTGGCCACCTGGCCCAGGCGGATCAGCTCGCTGCCGGAGCGCTTCACGACGATCTGGTTGAAGTCGGCCGGCGACTCGATGCGGCCCAGCAGCCGGATGCTCTGGTCCTCGAGCTGCCCGCGCACCTTGCCCACCGGCGCCGTCGTGTTCTGCATGCGCAGCGCATTGACGACCTCGGTCACCGAGACGTTGAACTCGCGCAGCTTCTGCGCGTTCAGCAGCACCGACAGCTCGCGCTTGAGCGAGCCGTTCACCGTCACCGTCGCCGCGCCCGGGATGGCGCGGAAGCGGTCGGCGAACTGGTCCTCGGCCATCCGGGAGATCTCGGCGTGCGACTGGCTGCTGGACGACAGCGCCAGCTGCATGATCGGCTGCGCCGACGGGTCGACGCGCTGCAGCACCGGCTCGCGCATCTCGGTGGGCAGCTTGTGGCGGACCGCGGCGATCGCGTTGCGGACCTCGTCGGCCGCCTCGATCATGTTCTTGTCGAAGTTGAAGAACAGCAGCAGCTGCGCCGAGCCTTCGCCCGAGGTCGAGCGCACCTCGTTCACGCCGGAGATGCTCTGCAGCGACTTCTCGATGCGGTTGACGATCTCGCGCTCGGAGGTCTCCGGCGAGGCGCCGGGATAGCTGATGCTCACCACCAGCAGCGGCAGGTCG
This sequence comes from uncultured Roseateles sp., assembly GCA_946886855.1. The sequence continues at coordinate 35,701 of CAMPJJ010000035.1, forward strand.
ACGTCGGGCCGCTCGTTGACGCGCAGCTTGGACAGGGCCAGCAGGCCCAGGGCCATCAAGCCGATGATGATCACGATCATCGCGATCGGCTTCTTGACCGAGAAATTGGAGAGGAACATGGTTCAGGCTCCTGTGCGCATCACTGGGCCGACGCGGCCGAAGCCACCGGCAGCACGGGCAGCGGCACCACCGTCGAGCCCGACGAGGTCGAGGTCGAGCCCGAGTTCGTCAACCCGGTGGGCGGCGTGCCGCTGGCGCTTGTCATCGCGGGGGCCGCAGCGGACGCGGCGGCCTTGCTGAGCTCGACGCGTTGGCCGTCGATCAGCGTGCTGGTCGGGCTGCGCAGGATGCGATCGCCCTGCTTCAGCCCGCTCGTGACCACGTACAGGCCCTGGCGGTCGTCGCGCGCACCCAGGCCCACCGGCGTCTTCGCGACCTTGCCGCCGTCCACGCGCCAGACGAAGGACTTGTCGCCCTCCCGCACCAGCGCGCTGTCGGCCACCATCAGCGCCGAGACGCTGTTGGTCTGCACGCGGCCTTCCGCATAGAGACCGGCCACGCCGGGCTGCTGCGCGCCGGCGAAGTCGACCAGCACCTCGACCTGGCGGGTGTTGGCGTTGGCGGCCTGCGCGATGCGGCGCACCTTGCCCTGGAAGTCCACCTGCGGATACCCGTTGACGCGGAAATAGACGGTCTGCCCGAGCTTGAGCTCGGACATGCGGTCGGCGGAGACCAGCCCCTCGAAACGCATCGAGGCCGGGTCCATCACCTTGATCAGTTCCTTGCCGATCTGCGCCGAGTCGCCCGGCGACACCTTGCGGTCGGCGACCACGCCGTCGAACGGCGCGCGCACCTCGGTGCGCTGCTGCTGCTGACGCGCCGTGGCCACGCGGGCACGGGCGGCGACCAGGTCGCTCTGCGCGTTGTTGCGGCGGATCTCGGCATCCTCCATCGCCTGGATCGAGCTCATGCCCTGCGCCTGCAAGGTCTTCAGCCGCTGATATTGACGCTCGGCCTGCTCGAAGCTTTGCGAGGACGCGCGAGCGGACTCGTCGGCCGACTGGACCGAATCGCGGATGGCCGTGTCGTCCAGGCGGACCAGCAGGTCGCCGCGCTTCACGCGCTCGCCGTTCTCCTTGTAGACCTGCAGCACGATGGCCTGCAGCTCGGCGCGCAGGTCGGCGCGGCGCTCCGGCTGGATCGAGCCGGTGATGACCGGGCCGCTGGCATAGGCGCTCACGCCCAGGGTCTGGACGTCCTCATTGGCCACCAGCAGGCTGGGCGCGCTGGCTGCCTCCGCCGCGGGCGACGCCTTCTTGTCAGGAGAGGACTTGCCGCAACCGGCAAGCAGGGATGCAACGACAAGGGCAATCAGCGACAGACGCAGCATGAAGCGGGCTCCGGGGGAACGTGGCAGATGACGTAAAGAGGTGTCCTTCGTGCGAAAGCCGCAAAAAGGCGCGCTAGCTTAACTTCAATGACCCTGCATGCAGGTGGTCACGTCCCGCAGTTCATCCCAGGGAAACAGCGCTTCGTCGCGCTGCGGCACCCACCCCGGCGTTGCCGGTTTGGTTACGCGGCGTTTCATCGACGCCGGGCTCGTTTCAGCGCGTCCGCTCGGCCTTTCGCGCCCGCTGGTTCGATCCAGTGTTCGGGTTACGTGAGCACGGCCCATGCAATAGCGCACAGCGTTGCTTCCGGAACGCCGTACACCCCACGATCTCGGGGGAAATCCTGCTCTATTGCTGAATGTTAAGAAATAGACTCCAGACGTTATTTATCCTTTTTGCCGATTCGACGTCATGCGCGCACTCTCCATCGTCCATGTGGTCTTCTCGTCTCGCATCGCCGGTGGTGAGCACCACTGTGTGGATCTGGCCAACGCCCAGGCGGCGTTGGGCCACACGGTGCACGTCATCGGACCGGCAGGATCCGCGGTCCGTCATGCCCTGGACCAGCGCGTGACCTACCACGGGCTGCGCCTGCCGCTGCTGCGCGGCGCGCGCGTGCGGCGTCTGGCCGCAAAGCTGGGCGCGGAGATCGTCCATGGCCATCTCGGGCCGGCCTGCAAGGCGGTGGCGGCGGCCAAGGAGCGGGTGCGTGTCGGCACGCTGCATGTCGGGTACAAGACGCATCATCACGCGCGGATGGACGCGCTGGTGTGCGTCAATTCGGCGCAGGTCGGTCACCTGAAGGAATTCGCCGGCATGCATCGCGTCATCTACAACTGGGCCCCGGAACGCAGCCCCGGCTCCTGCGCCGCGAAGGTCCCGTCCGGCTCGCTGCGGATGGAGCTCGGCATCCCCCACGCCGCGCCGGTGATCGGCTGCGTCGGGCGCCTGCATGAAGCCAAGGGCATGCACACGCTGATCCAGGCCTTCCAGCAGAGCGCGCCGGCGGAGGCCCACCTGGTGCTGATCGGCGAAGGCCCGCAGCGCGCCGATCTCGAGGCGCTGCGCGGCGGCGACAAGCGCATCCACCTGCTGGGCTTCCGCTGGAACGTCGACGAGCTGCTCGGCGAGATGGACCTGTACGTCTCCTCGTCGCGCGAGGAGCAGTTCCCGCTGGCCATCCTGGAGGCGATGCGGGCGCGCCTGCCGATCGTGGCGACCGCCACGCTGGGCGCGCGCGAGATGCTGGACCCGACGCAATCGGCCATCGTGCCGATCGACGACGCCCCGGCGATGGGCCAGGCGATCGCTGCCGCCCTCGCGCAGCGGCAACGCGACCAGCGCCGCCCGGTCGACTACGACATGCACCGCTATGACCGCTCGACCGCCGTGCGGGCCACGCTGGCGCTGTACCAGGACGTGCTGACGCGCCAAGGCGCGCGCGTGCACGACCTGGCTGGCCTGAGCGTGGAAGACGCGCATGGTTGACGTCCATGGTTGACCTCCATGGTTAAGCGTCCGAAGTCGGACTTCTGGACCGTCGGCGTCGTCCCCGAGCGCATCGATCTGCTCAGCCCCGAGCGTCTGCACGAGCTGCGGGATCGCATCGTGTGGATGCCCGAGGCCGGGGACTGGCGCTACTACGCCGACCCCTTCGCCCTGCGCGACGGCGACGCGCTGCACGTGTTCGTCGAGAACTTCGACTACCGCACCAAGCGCGCCGACCTGCAGCGCCTCACGCTGAACCTCAGCGACGGCGCCTGGAGCGCGCCCAAGCCGGTGCTGCAGACGCCTTTCCATCTGTCCTACCCCTTCGTGTTCGAGCACGCCGGGCAGGTCTGGATGGTCCCCGAATCCAGCCAGGCCGAGGAAGTCGCGCTGTACCGCGCGGTGGACGGCGCCGAGCGCTGGGAACGCTGGGAGCGGGTCTGCGCGCTGCTGCCGGGCGTGCGTGCGGTCGACGCCTCGCTGCTGCGGCACGACGGCATCTGGTGGATGTTCTATGCCGTGATCGGCCCGGACAAGCGCGACCAGCGCGAGCTGCACGTCGCGCATGCCGACGCGCTGCAGGGGCCGTGGACGCCGCATCGCGCCAATCCGGTGAGGTCCGCGCACGACGGCGCGCGGCCGGCCGGCACGCCATTCGTCGGGGTCGACGGCCTCGTGACACTGCCCGTGCAGGACAGCCGCAACGGCTACGGCGGTGCGACGCGCTGGCTGCGCTTCAACCGCCTGTCGCGGGAGGCTGTCGAGGTCCAGGCGCTGCCGGCGAGTTTCACCGGCGATCTCGCGCATCGCGACTTCGCCAGCGGCCTGCACACGATGTCGTCCTGCGGCGACCTCACGCTGATCGACGTGAAGCGCATCGACCGCTCCCGCCATCGACAGTGGCTGGACTGGAAGCGCCGCGTCCGGCGCTGGTTCGGCAAGCGCTGAAGCCGCGCTAGTCCGCGTCGTGCATCGAGGGCGCGATGTCCTCGAGCGGTCTGCGCTCCGCGTCGACGCCGAAGCGCAACGCCAGCAGGCCCGCCACGATCACCAGCACGGCACCGATGCCGTAGCCGATCGCCACGTTGCCGCGATCGCCGCTCGCCACCAGCCACCCGAACAGCAACGGCGCCACGAAGCCGCCCGCGCCGGTGCCCACCGCGTAGAAGATCGCGATCGCCATCGCGCGCATCTCGAGCGGGAAGACCTCGCTGACCGTCAGATACGCCGAACTGGCGGCCGCCGACGCGAAGAAGAACACCGCCGACCAGCACAGCGCCTGCGAGCGCGCATCGAGCACGTCCGACACGAAGGCCACGCCGGTGGCCGCCAGGCCGACGCCGGCCAGGCCGTAGGTCAGCGCGATCATGCGCCGGCGGCCCACCCGGTCGAACAGCGGCCCCAGCAGCAGCGGGCCCAGCACATTGCCCAGGGCGAACGGGAAGATGTAGAGCGCCACCCGATGGTCGGCGACGCCGTAGAACCGTGTCAGCACCAGGGCGTAGCTGAAGAAGATCGCGTTGTAGAAGAAGGCCTGCGCCAGCATCAGCGACAGCGCCACGCCGCTGCGCACGCGGTACCGGCGCACCAGCACCTGCAGCACCTCCCGCATCGTCGGCACGGGGCGTCGATGCTCGCGCTGCGCCGCCGGCGGGACCGGCGGCAGCGGCCCGTGCTGGGCGGCGACCTCGGCCTCGATCGCGTCGATGATCCGGCCGGCCTCCTCGACACGCCCGTGGCGCAGCAGCCAGCGTGGACTCTCCGGGACATGGCGCCGCACGAGCACCATGCCGACCGCCAGCAAGGCGCCCATCCCGAAGCCCACGCGCCAGCCCTGCACCGGACCCAGCACGTCCGGATGGAGCAACAGGAGACTGGACGCGGCGCCCAGCGCGGCGCCGATCCAGAAACTGCCGTTGATGGCGAGGTTCACGCGGCCGCGCACGCGGGCGGGCACGAGTTCATCGATCGCGGAGTTGATGGCGGCGTATTCGCCGCCGATGCCGAGTCCGGTGACGAAACGGCACAGCGCGAAGAAGGTGAAGTCGGTGGAGAAGGCCGTCGCGAGCGTGGCCACGGCGTAGAGGGCGAGCGTCGCCAGGAACAGACGCTTGCGGCCCAGCCGGTCCGACATCCGGCCGAAGATCAAGGCGCCGACGATCGCGCCTGCGAGATACAGCGATCCGGACCAGCCCACCTGGACGGCGCTCAGCCCGAGGGTGTCAGGTCTTTCCAGCACCGCGCCGACGGAGCCCACCAGGGTGACCTCCAGGCCGTCGAGCACCCAGGCCACGCCGAGTGCGAGCACCACGCGCCAGTGCCAGCGCGACCAGGGCAGCCGATCGAGTCGGCGTGCGATATCGAGTGAAGCCGTCATCGACGGCAAAGGCGGCAATCGGCGTTCCGCACCGACCCAGCCCACCATCAACGCTCAACGCTCAACGCCCACCCGAAGTCAGCGAGCGCAAAGAAGACCGGGAGTCAACGAGTGCAGCTGGGGCCGGAATGGGGCTTGAGGGTCCAGGAGGGAGCCCTCATGCCCCGTGGAGAGCCCGCGCCTGGCCTCACGAAGTCATCCTCCAGGCGGCCGCCGCCTCTTCCCACACCTCGCGACTGCGCGCCACAAGCAGCCCTGGTTGCCGGTCGCCCGCGCGGTACGGGGTACCGTCCAGCCGCGCCGCGAACCCGCCGGCCTCGGCGATGAACAGGGTACCGGGCGCATGGTCCCAGGCGAGTTTGCGCCAGTACAGCGTCGCGTCGAAAGCGCCTTCGGCCAGCGCGGGGTACTCGGCGCCGGCGCAGTTGAGGCCCGACAGGATCTCGACGCCCTGCCAGGTGGCCACCCGGTCCTGATGGTCCTGGGGCAGGAAGCGCGTCTTCACCACCGCCCGTTTCAAACCCGGCCCCGAGGCCGCCTGCAGCCGCTGCGCCTCGCGCCAGGCGCCCTGCCCGCGCCGGGCGTGATGCAGCACGCCCGAGATCGGGTCCAGCATCCACGCGCCGACGGTCACGCCGTCTTCCAGCAGCGCCACCATCGACGACAGCGGCTCCCGCCCGGAGATGAAGTTGAAGGTCCCGTCCAGCGGATCGACCAGCCAGACGGCGCCTTCGTCGAGCTGGTCGAGCAGTTCCGGCGTCTCGGCGCACTGCTCTTCGCCGACGACGCGCGAGCCGGGCACCAGCGCGCGCAGTTCGGGCGTCAGGAAGGCCTCGACATCGCGGTCGACGGTCGTGACCCACTCCCCCGGGGCCTTTTCCATCACCTCGTCGTCCGCCAGATGGCGGAAACGCGGCGCGATCCATTGGGAGGCGGCGTGGCGCAGCAGGGCGGCGACGGGGTCAGGCGTTGTGAAGCTCATCCAGGCATGCTACCCGCAGCGCCCCGGCGCCGACCCCGACGCGATAGGATTCCCCCCTGAAGGGGTTCCACATGGTCACGACGATCAAACGCGAAGAGTTCTGTTTCCTGGTGGTCGACGATTTCTCGACCATGCGCCGCATCATTTCCGGACTGCTGCGCGAACTCGGCTTCAAGAAGATCCTCGAAGCCGAGGACGGCAAAGCCGCATTGCGTCAGCTCGAACTCTCCGCCGAGTCCGGCGAGCCGGTCCACTTCGTGCTCAGCGACGTGAACATGCCGGTGATGAACGGCTTCCAGTTCCTGGAGGCCTTGCGAGCCAAGCCCGAATCCGATCCGCTGCGCAAGGTGCCGGTGCTGCTGGTCACCGCCGAGGGCCGCAAGGAAGACATCATCCGCGCCGCACAACTCGGCGCCACCGGCTACATCGTCAAGCCGTTCAACAAGGACACGGTGGGCGACAAGATCCACCTGACGCTGAAGAACCGGAACATCCTGGTCGACTGACCGGCGCGCGGTCGGGCGGGCGGGCGGACGTAACGCCCGTAACCCCGCCCGGGGCGCGTCCCGTCGACGCGGCGCGGGACACTCGCGACCCCTTTGTTGCTCCGACTCCTCGCATGACCGACCGCAGGCAAGTCCTCGCCGCGGCGATGGGTTCGCTGCTGATGCCGACCGCCCGGTCCATCGCCGCGCCCGCGCTGCCGGAGGCCACCGGGCCCTACGCCCTCCCCGGCACCTTCGTCCATCCGTTGCCCGATCCGGTCACCGGGCGACGCTACGAGGTCTGGATCGACCTGCCGCCGAACGCGTCGCCGAACGCGCCGCTGAACGCCCCGCCGAATGCCGGCCCGCGACCGGCCGTCTTCGTCACCGATGCGCCCTACGCCTTCCCGCTGGTGCGGGCCCTGCGCAACCGCGTGGGCCAGCAGGGCCGCAACCTGGCCGATTTCGCCGTCGTCGGGCTGGCGGGGCCCGCGGACGAGTCCGCGGTCGACATGCGGTCGCGCGACTACACGCCCAGCGATCCCCGGAGCCGGCCGGGCCGACCCGCCGACCGCTATGGCGCGCCCCGCTACGGCGAAGGCGCGGCCTACCTCAAGTACCTGGCCGACGTGGCGGTGCCGGCGGTCTCGGCGAGGTATCAGCTCGACGCGGACCGCCGCGTGCTGCTCGGGCACTCCTATGGGGCGCTCCTCGCGGCACAGGTGCTGTTCGCCAAGCCGGCGCTGTTCAGCCACTACATCCTCGGCAGCCCGTCGTTCTGGTTCGATCGGCACCTGATGTTCGACCGTGAGGCGGCGTACGCGAAGCAGCACGCCGATCTGGCGGCGAGAATTTTCCAGTATGTCGGCGCCTACGAGGCCGTCGCGCCGGGACCGCGCTTCAACAAGGAGACCGACCTCGTCGCCGATGCGCGCCGCTTCGAATCGCTCCTGCGCAAGCGCCGCTACCCCTCGTTGCGCATCGAGAGCCGCGTGCTGGCCGGCGAGGACCACCTCACCGTGGCGCCGGCCGGCGCGACGCTGGGCCTGCTCTGGGCGCTGCCCGGCAAGGGGCCGTACGAGGCCTGACGCGATTACCATGCTCGCCACGCAACGAAGAGGATGTGGCGCATGGGGGCCAAGACCTGGATGCTCGTCATCGCGGACGGCGACGCGCGCGCGGCCCTGGAAGCGCAGCCTGCGCTCGACCGGGACGCGACACGCGCGCTGGCTGAACGGCTCTTTCCAGGGGAAACGCTCGAGCTGATCGGCGAAGGCGACCTGAGCTACACCAATCCACCCGACCCGCTGATGTTCATCGGCTGCTTCCCCGGCGTCTCCGTGATCGCGGCCAGCGAATTCGCCGTCGATCATCCGTCGCAGCTGCCGGGACGCTTCCTCGACATCGCCGGCAGACGCCGGATCACCTTGCACGCGATGCACAGCGTGGTCGACTGGTTCGCCTTCGCCGTCTGGGAGGACGGCCGGCTCATCCGTTCCCTGAGCCTGTCGCCCGACAGCGGCATCCTGGAGAACATCGGCGAGCCCCTGCCCTTCGAGGCGCCGTACTGGGCGGAGCAGCAGCGCGTGGCCAGCGTCGAGGGCGAAAACGCCTACCCCTTGCCCTTCCATCCGCTGGAACTGGGGGAAGCGGTGCTGCTCGCCCGGTTCGGGTATCAGCTCGAAGGCGGCGGTGCCGCGAGCGTCGATCCGTTCGCCATCCCGCTGCTGCACTTCCAACGCTCAGGCACACGCCGCAAGACGGCCCAGGAGGCCCCTGTGGCGAGCGCCCCCTGGTGGAAGTTCTGGTGATCGCGACGGGGTCCCGTTCAGGGGCCGCCTGAACCGCCCAAGGCCGCCACCACCTCCGGCGGCGCCTGCACCAGCTCGATCAGCACCCCCTCGCCGCCGATCGGGTAATCGCCGCTGCTCTTCGGATGGATGAAGCAGACGTCGTGGCCGGCCGCCCCTTTGCGGATGCCACCAGGCGCGAAGCGCACCCCGTGCGCGGCCATCCATTCGACCGCCTTGGGCAGATCGTCCACCCACAGGCCGATGTGATTGAGCGGCGTCGCATGGACCGCCGGTTTCTTCTCCGGATCCAGCGGCTGCATCAGGTCGACCTCGATCCGGTGGGGGCCGTTGCCGATCGCGCAGATGTCCTCGTCGACGTTTTCCGACGCCGACACGAAGTGGCCGACGACCTCCAGCCCCAGCACCTCCACCCACAGCCGGCGCAGTGCGGCCTTGTCCGGCCCACCGATCGCGATCTGCTGGACGCCGAGGACCCGATAGGGCTTGGTGGCATTTGTCGTCATATTAATTGGCTGTCAATAACTAATAGAGGTGGGCATACCTTCAAAACTGAGGTCATGCGGATGGCCGAAAACCCGTGAACTTATCACGGCGAACACAAAGCGCGCCGCCCGGAGCCCTCCGTCGGCGGTGGCCTCGATGGCCTTTGTTCACACGGCTTACATCGTGTTTCAGCGCCCTTGGAGCGGCGTTGATCGTGTGTCGCAGGCAGCTTTGACCTCCGAACCGCCTTCAGCATGGCGCGTAAGTGCCGATCACCATTGAATGTCTGCCGCATGACAAGCGAACGCTCGTTCGATGGCGCGGCCAGGATCCCTTGCCTTGGCAAGCATCTCCTCCCCCGCATTCGCGGGCTTTACGCCGCTTCTGTAACCGTGAACTGAGGCCGACTCCGGGCCCTTTTGTTCCGTTCACGTTAAGCGCGCCACCAATAACATTTCCGGGCTAGCTCAAGTTTGTCAATCGGCGTCCGAAAACCGACTGACGGCACCCGGAAGTTGGGGTGCCCGGCAACCACAAGCTGACCCAACCCACTCGCGCCTATGGGCGCATCCGCCCCCATAGGTTCACGGAGTTCCAAGATGGCATCGCTGATTACCAACCTGACGACCGACCAGATCGCCGCCCTCACGTCGACGACCCTGGCGCGCCTGACCAGCGAAGACTGGGCCGCGTTCACCACCGAGCAGTTCCAGGCGCTGACGACGTCGCAGTTCGCGACCCTGGGCACCAAGGCGGTCTCGCTGTTCACGACGACCAACATCGCCGCCATCGAGTCCGACGACCTGCGCGCGCTGTCCACCGCCGCGGTGCAGACCTTCACCAGCGCGCAGCTGAATGCCCTGGGCTCCGACCAGTTCGGCGCGATGACGACCAAGCAGGTCGGCGCGATGACCACCAGCCAGGTGCGCAACCTGGAGTCGGACGACCTGAACGCCCTGGCCTCCGACCAGATCCGCGCGCTGAGCACGCAGCAGGTGGCCGCCATCGCCACCAGCCTGATCGGCTCCATGGCGTCGGACGACCTCCAGGCCCTGACCACCAACCAGATCAAGTCGCTGAGCTCGCAGCAGGTCCACGCCCTCTCCACCGAGGGCGTCGCCGCGTTGGGCACCGGCCAGGCCGCCGCGCTGAGCAGCACGCAGACCGCCGCACTGACCTCCGACCAGGCTGCCGCGCTGACCTCGGACGCGGTCCACGCGCTGAGCACCGCCGCCGTCCGGGCGTTGGGCACCGACCAGATCGCCGCGCTGAATTCCGATCAGATCGCCGCGCTGACCACCGCCCAGATCGGCGCGTTGTCCACGCAGCAGATCCGCCAGCTGGCCAGCGATGAGATCGCCGCCCTGGACACCAACCAGATCCGCGCCATCACCACCCAGCAGATCGCCGCGCTGACGACCGACCAGCTGGCCGGCGTCAACAGCACCGACGTGCAGGCGCTGACGACCGCGCAGGTCCGCGCGCTGAGTTCCTCCCAGGTCGGCGCGCTGAGCACCGACTCGATCGAGGCGATGAGCTCCGGCCAGATCGGCGCGCTGAGCTCCACGCAGGTCAAGGGTCTGACGACCGACCAGATGGCGGCCATCAGCTCCGACGACATGAAGGCGCTCTCGACCGCCACCGTCCGCGCCCTGTCGACCGACCAGGTCCAGGCGCTGAATTCGGACCAGGTCTCGGCGCTGACCAGCACCCAGATCGGCGCGCTGACGACCGGCCAGGTCGCCGTGCTGTCCACCGATGAGCTGAACGCGCTGAGCAGCGCGCAGATCCGCGCGCTGGGCACCGCCCAGATCGCCGCGCTGTCCACCGACCAGGTCTCCGGCATGGAATCGGCCGACGTCCAGGCCTTCACCACCGGCCAGGTCGCCGCGCTGAGCTCGGCCCAGATCGCCGCGCTGTCCACCGACGCCATCGTCGCGCTGACCTCGGGACAGTTCGCGACCCTCACCTCCAAGCAACTGGCCGGTCTGTCGACCGACCAGATGGCCGCCATCGAGTCGCAGGACCTGCGCGCCCTGTCGACCGCCGCGATCCGCTCGCTGACGACCGACCAGTTCGACGCGCTGCATTCCGACCAGGTCGCCGCCCTGTCCACCCAGCAGGTCGCCGCCCTGACGACCGGCCAGGTGCAGGCGATGTCCAGCGACGACTTGAATGCGCTGGGCTCGGCCCAGATCCGCGCGCTCGGTACCGCTCAGGTCGCCGCGCTGT
>CAMPJJ010000036.1 GCA_946886855.1 uncultured Roseateles sp.
GAAGAGTTTTCAGCGGGAAAGGCGGATTCGGCGGGCGTCGAGGGGGCGGGGTTTTCGGCGTGCGTGCGCGGCGTCAACAGCGAGGCGGGCGCGATGACGGTGTGGTCGGTGTCGACGGGGATGTCGGCCGGCTTGCGGCCGGCGCGCATGGAGAAGGTGTCGGGGAAGGTCGGATCGATGAAGCTGATCTCGCGTTCGTGCTGGACGGTCTCGGGGCCGTCGTCGTGCGCGGGCTCGACCTCCGGCGCGGCGGGCGGCGCGGCGCGGTTGGCGGCGGTGTTGGGCGGCATGCGATCGAGCGGCGCGCCGGCCGGCACGATGCGTGTCGCGTCCGGATCGAGCGTCGGGTCGTCGGCCGCCGCCGGTGCGTTGCCCGGCTTGGCCGAGCGGGGATTGCCTTCTTTTCGTGACATCGAACGCCTCGCCGCGGCGAGGATCGCCGCCCAATGCGCATCGTCCCTGTCACGGGGATCGGGGGCAATGAACGAAAGTCATCCGGGGACGGCCCTGGAAATCGCTACGCCCGTTCAGTCCAGCAAGGTCAGTCGGCTTGCCGCCGGGACGAGGACCCCGGCCAGCAAGGCGTGGCAGAGAATTTCTGGCCATGGCGCGTGGCTGGCGACGCCATCCACCGCATAGAGCAGACCACGCGCACCGGTCCAATCGATCCGCGTCGCCCCCATCGCACGATATCGGCCCGCTGGACTTGCAAGGAAAGGTGCATCGGCCACCAGGTGCTCGAAGGACCTCAGCAACTGGACGATGCGATCCTTCTGCGACTCATCCAGCGCGATGTCATGGTCGACCCGCAAGGTCCAGGGCTCGCCCATCGGCCAGAATTCCGGGACGGCGGCACGGCCGTTCGATCGCCACTGAGCCATCCGCCTGAAAAGCTCGGAGACCTCCGCCGTGTCCTTCGGACCCTCCAGGCGCAGCAGCGGTGCCGGCACCGGGCCGTCCGCGGCCGAGGCGTCGAACAGCGAGCGGATCGCCGGCAACGACACCACCGACGGATCGGCAAGGGGAAGCTCGAGCCGCCCGCCCGTCGGCGTCGCAGCCAACACTGGCGCATCGGTCAACCTGGTGAACGCGGTCGGACCGATGAATCCGCCGACGCTCACCACCCGCGTCAGGACTTCCAGCCAGGCAAGGCAGCGGCCGGCGTCTCCAGCGACCTCGACGGTCAATCGAATCATGTTCCGCCGTCGCCGAAAAAGCGTCGGTACCACTCGACCTTGGCTTCGTCGTCGGGATCGCCGGCGAAATCCAGGAACTCCGCGTCTTCGTCCGACAGGCTCAGGAAGGCCAGGCGGCTCCCAACGGCGTGATAGGGCGCCAATGCGGCGGCCTGCGCGGGATCTCGCGAACCCAGGATCGGTTCCGGCCCCGCCACGAGGATCACGCCCTTCCCGTCCAGACGGGACACGCCGACGCCAGAGTCCTGCGGGAACACCAGCGCTTTCGCGTCCTCGGCCTGCTTGAGCAGCGACGGACCGAGGATCGTCAGCCAGCCGGTCTGGATCAGCCCTTCTCCGATGAACGGGTGATAGCTCAAAGGATCGTGATACCCCATCGCCGGATGCTTGACGAGCAAACCCCGGCGCTCCCCAAAGGAACGCTCCATCCTCGTGTCGCCGGTGCTGGAGAACCACGAATAGCCCGCATAGCCACAGGACACGGCCTGGGCAGCGGCACAGGCCGCAGCGAGTTCGAAAAGTTCCCGCCCTTCTTCCACCTCGGAAGGGGGCAGGCACAGACGGAGCATCGTCCGATGGACGGGCTCGGCCGCGTCCTCAGCCGTGTCAAGGGACAGAAGCGAGAAGGCCGGCGCCACCGGCGCATTGGCGGCTTCGCCCCCGTGGAGCGTCAGCCCGGCGATGCCAGGCTTGGCGAACTCCGGACCACCGAGAAATGCGTCGACCATCTCGCCGGGGCCTGCCGACATCGCCGCGGAGGCCTTCATCGTATTGCTGCGGTACCAGCGCAGCTTCGTCTCGGGACGGCGCCGTTCGGCGAAGTCCAGGAAGCGCTGAAGGACGACTGCAAGACCGTCCGCCAGGGTCGTGCGAGGCGTGTCGTAGAAGAGCACGATCTCGAAGCATGGCAACGCGGGCGCGCGGCCCGCGTCGAGATGGGGAATGACTAGCGATTCAAATTCCTTGCGCGTCAGCATCACTTCTCCTAGCACTTGCAGTCTTCTTCCTCGATGACGACGAACTTCTTGCTGCCCGCCATCTTCTTGGCCAGCTTCTGGTTGTCCGTCAACTCATCCCCCTTGAACTTCACCTCGACGAAGGCCTTGAGGTTGTCGTTGCTGATGGGCTTCGTCGCATCCTTGAGCACGGCGAAATCGGGACGGAAAGTCTGCCCCGGGGCGGCCGCGCCTGCTGCCAGTCCGGAACCGAGACCACCCGGCGCCGGCAGGCCATTGCTCATCACGCGACCCGTCGCCGACATCACGCAGTCGAAGGCGCCTCGCGCTTTCGCGGGGATGTTCCAGGTCGACTCCACGAGCAGGTCGCATTGCTTCGGCTCGAACAGCGGATAGCCGCTGCTGTGCTTGTTGGCCACGTTCGATTGCAGGGTCCTGCACTTCTCGTTGGGGATCTTGCCCTTGTCGGCTTGCTTGCGTGTGTCGCAGATGGACTCGCAGATCTTATCGGCCATCTCCTGCCCGATCGCATCGGTGACGGCGACCGGCCCCTGGAAGACGCCGCCGAGATTCGCCGCGTTCTCGTGGTTGTGGAACATCTTGTCCATCAACCGGGCGCAGTTCTTCCCGTTCATCTTCGTGTCGAAGGAGTACAGGATCCAGGTCGCCTCCTTCATGAAGGTGCTGGACTTGACACCGCCGAGCGTGCCCGGGTTGTCCCCGTTGGACATCGCGAACTTGGACCCCTTGATGGCGGCCATGGCCTTGTCGCCCTTGACCGTCGTCGTGCCGTCGGACAGCGTCACGGACTGGGCGATGTTGGGATAAGGGATGGGCACCGGGCCGCCGGGGCTCGGCGTCTTGCAGACGTCGGGAATGGTCGCGGCGCTGATGCCGTTGCTGAACTTGTGCACCAGCGAATTGACGGTCCCGTTGACCTTGATGGTGACCGGCATGTCTCAGTCTCCCCCGCCCAGCCGTTGCAGCAGCCGCTGTTGCCGCCAGGCCGGCGCGTCCACCGGGAACAGCGGCGTCCCTGGCCGCAGCAGGCACAGGTGCAGCGCCGCGAGCGCCCTCGCCCGCTGCCGTCCGCCGTGCAGCACGCGCAGGCAGTGCACCTCGCTCAGCGGCTGGCCAAGGAAGAGCCGGCCGTCGGTCGACAGCGTCGGCAACCGCGACTGGTGCGCGAGCCACCAGGCCCGCACCTGCTCGACGTGCGGCCATGGCAGCGCGATGTCCACCGGCACCTCGACGTCGTCGTCCTCCGGATCCTCGTTCGGACCTTCCTCGAGATCCTCCGGAGGCGGCGCCTCGAGGCCGTCGGCATTGACGTCGGCGCCGGCGATCAGGCAGAAGGCCTCGAGCGCGATGCGCGCCGTCGCGGGCCTGGTCATCTGGTCGATCAGCCACGGCACGTAGCGCAACTGGCCGGACAGCCCCGCGCCGATGATGCGCAGGCGCGCCGCGCCCGCCATGGTTTCGGCCTCGACCAGCAGGCGGTGTCCCTCCTGCACCGGCAGCGACAGCACCGCCAGCCGGAACGCGTCCATCTGCCGCGTGCCCGGCCGCAGCGCGGCACCGGTCAACGCGGCCAGCGCCTTGCCGCGGTCGCCCAGCAGCACGCCGGCCCACAGCGCCCAGTAGCGCGGCTCGCTCTTCTCGTCGCCGATCAGGCCGAGCACCGGCTCCAGTCCCTCGACACGTCCGAGCTCGCCCGCCAGCCGCAGCGCCCGCGCGCGTTCGCCGGCATTGGTCGAGCGCATCGACACCGACCAGCGCTCGCCCGCGTCCAGCCGATGGGCGCCGTAGGCCTCCAGCGTCAGTCGACGGCTCAGCGAATCCTCGGGCGGCATCAGCGCCTCGGCCTTCAATGCCTCGTTGGCGCCGACCCAGCCCAGCGCCGACGCCAGGCCGGGCGCGGCTTCGGGCGCCTCCTTGGCACGCCGCACCAGCGCCGTCCAGTCGTCAGGCCGCCCGTTGAGCGCCAGCACCCCGGCGACGAAGAAGTCCTCTGAGCAATCGTTGACCAGCGCCGCCTGGCACGGCGGCCAGGCCTCGTCGCCGGCCTCGGCGAGGCCGTCGAGCTGCGCGGCCAGTTGCTCGTCCAGATCGGCGAACTGCTGCGGCGAGTAATGCGGCGCGTCCAGCGCGTCACGGCGCTGCGTCCACAGGAAGGCGGCCTCGTCGCGGTAGGTCTCGATCTGGTCGGCGGTCACCGGCGCGGGAAGTCCGGGATCGAAGCGGGCGTTGTCCATGGTCATGCCCGCACCGCCACGTCGGCGCGGATCACCGCGGCGCCGCGACCGCCGCCGTCCGAACTGCCCCACAGCAGCGTCAGCGGCCCCTTCGCATGGCCCTTGCGGCAGGCGGAGGCCGCCAGCAGCAGGTGCAGCGGCAGGCCCGCCGCGCCCACGTCGCCCCAGCAGTCCGCCGGCGCGAGGAAGTCGGTCGGATCGCGCAGCCGGTCGCGCACGCGCAAGCCGCAGAAGCCGTATTCATCGGCGCGATACGCCTCGCCGTTCATGTCGCAGACCACGTTGTCGATCACACCTTCTCCGGGCACTTCATCCAGCGCGCGGCGCAACGCCTGCGTCAGGCCTTCGCCGATGCAGACCTCGCCGCTCTTGTTCAACTTCGATTCGCGGCCGAGACCGACCGCGAGCACATCGGCCCAGCCGCCCTCGCCGCCCCGGCCAAGGCGGCCGCCTTGGCCGCCTGCCGGACCGCCCGGCGCGGCCACTCCGGCACGGGCCAGCAGCAGCGCGCCCGCGGCCTCGCCCGGGATGAAGCCCCAGGCGTTGTTCAAGGGCCCCGCGCCGTGCAGCTGTTCTTCAGCCTCCAGCCATTCCAGCGTCTCCGGCGCGAGGTAAGAGTCCACGCCCGCGACGACGACGGCATCGACCTGACCGGCGCGCAGCCAGGCCCGCGCCTGGTCGAGCGCTTCGAAACCGCCGGCGTGACCGCTGGCAAACAGCTGGAACGGACCGAGTCGCGCACCGAGGCGGTCGCGGCACAGCGCGCGCAGGGCATCGGCCACATCGGCCCCATCGGCGGCGTCAGCCACATGGCCCGCATTGCCAGGACCGCCAGGACCGCCAGGACCGCGAGAAACGCCAGAAACACCGGAACGGCGGGCCGCAACTGGATCGCCCGTACCGCCTGGACCGCCCGGACCGCCCGGACGGGCCGGCGGCCCCGCGACGGCGACGCCGATGCGCCCGTCCTGGACGCCGGTGGCCGGGCGCGCGGGTGCGAGCACGCCCGCCAGCGCCTCCGTCAAGGCCGGCGCGAGCAGCGCGACCAGGCGCGCCGTGCCGCGCAGGCCGGCATCGATGCCTGCGACCTGCGCCACGCGCATCGGCTCGCCGGCGGTGTCGATCATGTAGGCGTGCTCCCGGAAGCCGCACATCCCGGCACGCACTGCCGCCGCGGTCGATCGCGCATCGCCGCCCACCGGCGTGAAGGCGCCGATCGCAAGCACGCGCAGCGCCAGCGGCGAGGGCGACGTGTGCGACGTGGGGGACACGGGAGCCGTCGTTTCCTGGCGCATGTCAGGCCGCCTCCGCGCGATGACCGTCGACCTCGGCACTGTCGGGCTCCGGCGCGCCGAGCACGCCGTCGCGCAGGTCCTGCTTGAGCCAGATCCGCGTGTGCTGCAGCTTGAGCACGCGCGGATGGCAGGGCAGCGCGCTGTGGAAGACCAGCGAAACCCGACGTTCGTCGGGTGCGAGGATCACGGTGTGCAGCTTCGGCGGCGGATGGACCTCCCGATGACCATCGTTGAAGAAGGTCTCCAGGCCGAGGAACACGCGCGGCAACGCGAAGCGCAACTGCCCGCCGCCCGGCGACAGGTTCAGCAGCGCGACGGGTTCCCCGCCGCGCAGGAAACCGGCGTGCTGCTGGTCCGGCGGCGCGCACTGGTAGTGGCGGTCGTCGAAGTCGTCGGGCAGCAGCGGCAGACGCTCGCGCTGCCAGCGCTCGTCGTAGGTGCCGGCGAAGCGGCGGCGCTCCGTCCAATGGCTGCAGAGCGCGCCGAAACCGGCCGGCACGGGCCGGTCCTTCCAGCTGCGGATCAGGTGGTCGGGGTCCTCGATGTTGGGCAGCGGGCGGCCGTTGACATGGTCGCCCTCGACCGCGTAGCCCTGGCCCGGCGGATTGCGCTCGTCCCAGGTCGCGGGATCGGCCTGGGGATCGACGCCGCCGAAGGCGCGCTCCCAGACGATGGGCATCGCCGTGAACGGCGCCGGCCGGCCGATGCTGCGCCCCTGCCAGACGCGGTCGCCGAAGACCTTGAGCACTTTCGTGCGGCTGCCCACCGCCAGGCCGACGTCGAGCTCGGTCACCGGCGTGCCGCCCGGCGCGTGCGCCTGCCCGTCGACGATCACATCGGTCGCCACCTTGGTGCGGACCAGGTCCGCGTCGGCCCTGAGGCTGGTCGAGGCCGCGTCGCCGCGATGCGCCGGGCCGCGCAGGACCTCGGGCTGCGCTTCGGCCACGCGCAGCGTGCCGTCCGTCTGCAAGGTGAAACTCGCCTTCACCGCGACGAGCCAGATCTCGGTGCCGTCACGATCGCGCACCCAGCCGCGCTCGGCGGCGAACGGCGTGCGGTTCTGCAGTTGCCACATGGGGAATCCTGACGGGGTCCGGAACCGTCAGTTGATGTCGACGAACGCACCCTTGATGCGGTTCGCGCCGCTGGAGCGGCTCAGCACATAAGTGCCCCGGATCAGGATCTTGCCGGCGGCGGTCAGCACAATGCTGGCCTCCCCGCAGCGCAGCTCGACCTGCTTCGCGCCGTTGAGCACGACGCGCTCGCCGTCGACCGTCACGGTCTGGCCGCGGCGCGTGAGCGCGGGGCCGGGCGCCGCATCGGGCGCCGGCTCGGGGTCGGCGTCGGGCGCCTCCACGCGGGAATCCAGTTCGCGTTCGCGCGCTGCGTCGGCCGAAGGCGCGCCGCGTCGCGGCGCCTCGGGCTCCGCATGCCGCATCGCGCGGCCCAGGATGACCGGGCGCGTCGGATCGCCGCGTTCGAGCGAGACGATGACCTCGTCGCCTTCGTCCTCGACCTTCAGGCCGACGACGGACATCGCGACGACCGGCGGCAGGCCCTTGGCCATGCGGACCAGGAAGCGTCCTTGTGCGTCGAAGCCGCAGAACATGCCGACCAGCACGCCCGCGTCGACGAGCCGCACGCGGTCCATCAGGTGCTCGGCGGCGGCGACGGCCGCGCGGGTCGGATCGCCGCGACGGCGGTTGGGAGGGGGAGCGGCGCCCAGCGGCCCCGCATTGCCTGCTTGCTCGGCCATGTCAGTTCTCTCCAATCTTGGCGCCCTTGACGGCCACGCCGCCGCTGCCCTTGATGCCGACCGTGCCGCTGGCCTTGATGGTGATCTTGGAGGCGGAGATCGTGATCCCGCTCGAGTTCATCACGATCTTGCTGCCGCCGGCCTTGAGCGTGATCGACGGCGCCTCGATCGTGGCACTGCCGCCGGCCTTGGTCTTGTAGGTGCCCTTGGCGGTCTGGCCGATGGTGGCGGCCGACAGCTTGTGCGGTCCGCCGACGCCGATCGACTGCAGCGCGCCGACGTTGACCCGCTGCAGCCCGCCGATGGACACCATCTGCGCGCCGCCGACGTTGATCGCCTCGGCCGCGCCGACCGTGTGCATGCGGCCTGCGCCGACGGTGTGCGCCTCGGCGATGGAGATCGTCGTCGTCTGGGCGCCGTTGACGGTGTGGCTGCGCACGCCGTTGACGGTGACCGTCTGGCCGGCGTTGATGGTCACCGTCTCGCCGCCGTTGACCGTCTCGGTGCGGTGGGCGCCGATGGTGATGGTCTCGGCCGCGCCGACGGTCTCCGTGCGGCTGGCGCCGACGGAGGTGGTCTCGTTGGCGCCGACCGTCTTCGAGCGGTTCGATCCGACGCTGATCGTCTGGTTCACGCCGACGGTCTGCGTCTGGTTGTTGCCGACGGTCTCCGAATCGTCCACGTCCACCGTGTCGGTGCGGTTGTTGTGGATGGTGGAGGTCTGGTCGTGCTCGATCGTGGTGGCCATGTCGTACTGGCCGTGGATCGTGATCATCTCCTTGCCGGCGGTGTCGTCCATCGACATCTCGTTGTAGCCCGCGCCCTTGTGGGTCTTGGACTTCATGCCGCTGATGACGGCGGCGGCCGGCAGGCCGTACGGGGGCATCTGTTCGGCGTTGTAGACGCGGCCGGTGATGAGCGGCTGGTCGGGATCGCCCTCGACGAAGTCGACCACGACCTCCTGCCCGATGCGCGGGATGGAGACGCCGCCCCAGCCCTTGCCGGCCCAGGGTTGCGAGACGCGGATCCAGCACGAGCTGGTCTCGTTGCGCTGGCCGCGGCGGTCCCAGTGGAACTGCACTTTCACGCGGCCGTACTTGTCGGTGAAGATCTCCTCGCCCGAGGGCCCCGTCACGATCGCGGTCTGCGGGCCGGGCGCCATCGGCTTGGGCGTGCGACGCTCGGGGCGGAACTGCTGGTCGGCGGGGATGGCGTTGAAGCGGCAGCGCAGCTCGGACTCGCCCGAGGCCGACTCCGTCGACGCCTGGCGCATCTGCGTGATCGTGCCGGTGATGAGGTACTTGGCGTTCTGGTCGTCGCGCGGATGGCGGCTCAGCGACAGCAGGTGGCCGGTGCGCACGCCCTGCGCGTTGGTGTCGCCGTCGAATCGGGCGTAGGCGGTCTGGATCTCGTCGAGGCGGTCCTCGACGTACTGCGCGCCGTCGCTGCCCTGCACGTAGCCGCCGGGGTAGTCGAAGACCTCGCCGTCGGACAGGTCGTAGTCGCGCGCGCGGTCCAGCTTGGTTTCCAGCGAGGTCGAGGGCCGCTCGAAGTCGTAGTCGGTGATGACGACCTTGCCGGGCTTGAGGCTCTCCTGCGTGACCCAGGTGTCGACGTATTCGAGTTCGGGCGGCGCGTTGTTCGTGCCGCCGTAGAACGGCAGCGTCTCGCAGCCGGGGGCGCAGTCATGGGCGGAGGCAGCGTCGGTCAGCACCAGCGTGTGACCGGACTCGTCGTGGGTGAAGTACCAGTAGATGCCCTCGTTCTCCAGCAGCCGGGCGACGAAATTGAAGTCGGTCTCGCGGTACTGGACGCAGTAGGTCCAGGGCCGGTAGGCGCGCATGAGCTTGAACTCGTGACGCGCGACCGGGTGGTCGTCGAACACCGCCTTGACGATGTCGGGGACGGTCATCTCCTGGAAGATGCGGCAGTCGGCGGTGCGCGTGAGCAGCCACAGCCAGGGGCGCATCGTCATCTGGTAGACGGTGTGCTTGCCTTCGAAGCCGGTCTGCGCGAAGCGGGTCACGTAGCCGGCCAGGTGGCGGGGCGTGTCGTCGCGCAGGGCCATGGTCAGCGTCGCGGACTTGCCGAGCAGTTCCGAGGCGCGGATGTCCTTGCGCTCGCTGAGCAGGGTCAGCGTGGTCTCGCCGAGGTCGCTCAACGCCTCGCGCGACGCGCAGGCGTGCACACGCAGGACGTCAGCGGCGAGGGCGGTCTTGAGGCGGAATGGAGCTGCCATGGGCGGACCGTGGAGGCGGACCGGAGCAATCGGACCTTCACGGTAGGCTCGTGCGCAGATCGCAGGAAGCGACCAAAGTCATTCGCGAGGGCACCCCATGTAAACGGGTGATACCGGGCCCCAGGCGTGTCACCGGTGTGGGTGACGCGTGCGCCCCGACGGCCCTGGATGGGTGCGGCGGCGCACGTCCGGAAGTTCGCGGAGCGCCTTCCCGGCGCGCCGCGGGGCCGTCACATCGGCAAGGTCAGCGAGACGGTGATCGTCAGCACGGCGCCGTCGTCGGCGTAATCGACGGTGATCTCGCGGCCCTCGACCTCCCACTGTTCCCATTCGAAGACGCCCTCTTCCTCCTCGCCGTCGACGGCTTCGCCGTAGGCGGCGGTGGCGGCGTCACGGGTGTCCACCGGCGTGGTCGCGAAGGGGCCGTTCCCCTTGTAGGGATCGACTTCCTCGCTGCCTTCGGGGTAGTAGAAGATCGCGCTCAGCACATGCGTGCCGGTGCCCAGCGGCTCACCGTAGTCGACCGCGTGGGTCTCGCGCGGGGAGAAGGACAGCACGACGCCGGCCTCCTTCAGGTGCACGAAGCCGGCGCGGATCTCCTTCTTGCGCTTCTGGGAGAGCTCGGAGGGCGCAGGCGTGCCGGCGGGCGTGGTGTGCGCGAGGACCGCGGCGATCAGCGGAGCGTCGGACTCGGTCAGTCCGAGAAGGCTCGGAAGCTCGGGGAGCGTGGGAATGGAGGTGGTGGTCATGAGGCTGAACGATAACCCGTATTGGGGTCGTCGGGCCGGGTGGACGTCCAGGCAGTCTTCTTCGACCCGAGTTGGGCGAAAGCCATCGTCAAGTCGAGGATTCAGTCCAAGCGACCTCAGAACATCAATTCGGCGGCGTCCAGACCTTGTCGCGGTTGGTCTCCAGCCACTCGCGCACCTCGTGGTCATGGAAGATTTCCGTCCATTGACCGTCCCGCTTGAACGACGCTCCGCCATGTCCGGCCAGAAGAAGCACACCATCCCGCGTGGCGAGATTTCCGGAGCACACCTTGACGCCCGAAGGAAGATCAGCTTCCACCAGCGCTTCATCCTTCAACGTCCAGACGCCGTAGTCGTTGGTCGTCCATAGCGTCCCCTCGTACCAGAC
This sequence comes from uncultured Roseateles sp., assembly GCA_946886855.1. The sequence goes on from CAMPJJ010000036.1 coordinate 10,835, forward strand.
AAGGTCTCTGAGGGGCAAGGTGATGCTGGCCTTCGACTGCAACTTCTGCCACCTGTCGCCGGACCCGCGATAGATGAGATTGCCGGCCGCAATGTACACGTGGCCATCGGGAGCGCACTTCAATGCCGAGACCCCCCAATCGGTCGGGAACTTGCACTGACGCCATTTCGTACCGTTGAAGTGCCAGACGTCACCGCTGCCACCGGCTGCATACAGATCCGAGTCCGAGAACTGATCGAAGTCATGGAAACCGCAATCTCGGAACTCGGCTTCGCTCACCTCGATCGGGGGACCGATCAAGGCCCAGTCCGATGGCCCGTTGCGACGGAACAATTGACGCTGCGTGCCTCCCAGCAGCAGTTCACCGCCAAATGACTTTGCACGGTTCATATCTCCGACAAGCATCCCGCCGTCGACCTTGTACGCGATCCCCGCCTCGAACCCGTTGGTCTTCGGGTTTTGGACCCACACCTTCGCATCGGCGTCGACGACTACGAGCTTCTCTTCCGGCGCGAAGCACATCGCGCACTTGCTGGTGTCCATGCCCGTGAGATGCATGTGACCCCACTTCTTGTCATCGGGATTGCCCAGGCGCACGACGAAGATCCGTTTCGGGAGCCGTCGTTCAGGTGGTGCCTCCTGAAGCTCGCCCCAGCCATTGCGTTGCGTGTAGTCCTCGCGCCCGAGGAGATACAGCGTGTCCTTATCCTTGACCTCGCAGTCGATGACGTTGAAACCGGCCATCCGGGGTAGGAGATGCTCACTCGCAATGCTCACGGCATGCCTCCGCCCTCGCATCGTCTCGGGAGCCCTTGCCAGAAGACCATGAGGGACCTTCAGCCCTTGAACGCTCGCCAGAGCGACGGCAGTTCCAGCGTCGTGCCGAGATTCGGATCCAGCAGCCGCATGCCCTGAAACTCCAAGGGTCGCAACTGGACGCGATCGGACGGCACAGCGTCCGGCTCGATCCCTTCGACGATCGCGGCCTGCACACAGGCGCCTTGCCGCCACCGCAACAGGAGCGGCAAGTCGGGGGGGATGAAATCGTCGAGGAACTCGGCGTGCTCCTCCAGGTCCAGCCAGAGCGGCACGATATGCGGAGGAAGGCCTCGGCCCAGCGCTTCAAAACGAGGCTGCAACACCTGGCACCGGCTGCACCACCCCGAAGCGCCGATCACGGTCAGGAACTCGGCATCGGGACGGTCAAGGCGTCGCGCTATCTCCGATGCATGGTCCCAGGGATTCAACGGCTCGGACATTCGCTCACCAGTTCCAGCTGCTTGTCCCCAGGGCCGCGAGCGCGCGATCCTGGGCGGATGTTGCCGCGCCGACGTCAAAACAGGGCGATGCACCGCGCGCAAGTTGCAGCAGCAACGCAGCCTGCCAGCGTTGCTGCTGCGAAGCCTTGGCATTGCCCAGCACGCGAAGCAACGTGGACTCGGTGACCGCCTCGCCGCCAAGGTATCGGCGCGCAGGATCGAGCGTTGACGACAACGCCGGCCACTCGCGATTCAGGACGTCGACATCCGGCCACAGCAGCGCGCCGTCCGGATCACGTTTCGCCGACGCCGGCACGTAAGGGTTGTCAAGCGCATCCTCGGCATCGTCGGGAGCCTCGGGCGCCTCTCGCCAGCGTTGATGCCCGATGCGAGCGCCCGTGATGTGCGCGAAGACATCGCCTGCGAGACGGGCCAGATTGCTCGAAGGTTCGACAAAGAAGCGCCGCACCTCGTCCTGATGGCTCTGATGCGCCATGCACTGCAGCAGCACGGGCAACCAGCGTGGATCACCCTGGAACCGGATGGCCCGGAGCGCCTCGCGCCACCGCCGACGATCGTTGTTGCCTTCGATCAGCATGCGCTCAATCGCGGACACGGTCGTCGCGGGCGCGGCGCGCCACAGCCAGACGACGAGCTCCTCGTCCGCGAGCTCCTCCGGTGCCGTGATCCAGGCATCCAGAAGGACCGCTTCCGCCTGTCGCCACGCGGCACCGCCGTCGGCGGCGGAGCCGATCAGGCGCCCGATCGCCGCCGCGGCGACGCGACGGGTTTCCAGGCTCGACGACGGCTCGTTGAGCACCGCCTGCAATGCCGGTACCGCTTCGGCAATGCCGTGAGATCCCGCCAGCCTCGCAGTCTCGGCTATCACCGCCGGATCGGCGCCCTGGCGCAAGCCGTCCCGGATCAAGGACGTCCGGAGCGTTGGCAGTGAATGGGCCGCAATCAGCGCGGCGCGTCGCCAGAGCGGCGATGCTTGCTCCCACCAATGCGAGGCAAGTTTCTCGGACAGCGTATCACCGCGACGGCGCAGCGCGCCCGCCAGACCGATGGCGATCGCGTCGCCCCGCCCGGACTCGAACTGGGCTTGGGCGAGGGTCTGGAGTTCTTCCAGCCATACCGTCGCGCCGAGCTCCAACGCCTGCATGGCCAGCGTGCCAGCCACGAACGCTTCGTCGCTCGTGCCCCATCGGGCCAAGCGGGTCTTCGAGGCAGCCCAGGCGACATCGCCGATGAACGCCGGCGCCTGAGCCGATTCGAGCTGCGCGACTCGCAGGCCCTCCAGGTTTGCATCAAGCAGGCGCTCCATGCGTTGGAGGCTCTGCCAGTCGTGCTCCGTGGCGAACATCGCGTCGCCATGGCGGGACCAGTAGAACGAGGCGTCTTCCGCGTGGCGCTGCACGATTGCGGGGATCACGCGCAGTTGCCCGTGGTCCGATTGAGCGGGAACGTTCGTCATGTCCGGGACTTCGCCAAGCGCGTTCGAACCATCACTTCGGCGGCGTCCAGACCTTGTCGCGATTGGTTTCGAACCACTCGCGCACCTCGTGGTCATGGAAGATCTCTGTCCACTGTCCGTCCCGCTTGTAGGCGGCGCCACCGTAGCCAGCGAGCAGGAGCACGCCGTCGCGAGTGGCGAGATTGCCAGAACAAACCTTCACCCCGGAGGGCACATCCGCATCGACCAGGCCTTCGTCCTTCAAGACCCACACACCGTAATCATTGGTGGCCCACAACTCGCCGTCGTACCAGACGAGATCCTTGATGGGGAGCGATATCTGAGCCTTCGTTTTCAACTTCTCCCACTTGTCGCCCAAGCCGCGAAACACGTGGTCACCGGCCGCAACGTACACATTGCCATCCCCGGCGCAACAGACGGCGGACAGTCCCCAGTTGCTCGGGAACTTCATGCGCTTCCAGACCTGTCCGGACAGATGCCAGATGTCGCCCGGATCACCGACGGCATAGAGATCCTCTGGGCCGAACCCATCGAAGTCGACAAAGCTGATCTTGTACTCGTCGGGTTCCGGCATCGGCTCCCCCACAAGGTCCCACTTCCCCGGCGCGGTACGTACAAACAGCTGACGCGCGGTGCTGCTGGCGAAGAGCCGACCGCCGAAGCTGCGAGCGCGACTGAAGCCGCCTCGCTTCACTCCGCCTTCGAACTGGGACGGAATCGGGCCTTCAAACCCGTCACTGCCCGGCGTGGGGGACCATGCCTTCGAAGTGCTGTCCAGCACGACGACTTTCTCCTCGGGGGCGAAGGCAACGCCACAGACGCTCGCGCCCAGACCGCGAAGGTGGCCGATTCCCCACTTCTTCTCATCAGGATTCTTCAGGTTGAGACTCAGCAGGCGTTTCGCCAGGCGCCCTTCTCCGGGCGCCTCCCGCCCATCCCGCCACCCGGGATGCTGCGTGTAGTCCTCGCGCGCCAGCAGATAAAGGATGTCGCGATTCTTTATCGCGCAGTCGATGACGTTGAAACCGGCAATTCGCGGATTCAATTGTTCAATTGAAATACTCAAGCCACATCCTCCATTGCCGAGTTGTCGGCGTCCTTGCCGCCCATACCATCATGCGCACGCAGCGAGGCATTCTGGCAATCCTTGTAGTACTCGTCCAACTGCTTTTTCAGACATTCAGGGTCGCATCCCGACGCCGGCGCCACCGGCTTGGGTTCGGTGATCGCCGCCACGCCCGCGTTCCTCGCCTGCTCGTAGGTCATCGTCGGCCCACGCGTCTCCTTGTGTCGCCCGACGATCTGTTGAAGTCGGGAATGAACGAAGCCGTGACTGCCATGGCTGTTGTTGACGCCTTCGACGCAGATCGTCGGCGCCGAGCCATGCTTGCCGGCATAGCAAGGTTGACCTTCGAACATCGCGCCAGGCAACACATGGTGCCCGGTCTGCCCCGGACAGCATCCCGTGCCATGGCGGGACGACTTGATCGCTCCCGTCTGGTTGTAGGGCACCAACTGGCACTTCCGAGCGCGCAGGCAGGGATCGGTCGCCGCCCGCATCGTCATCGCCTCGGAGACGAACTGGCTGGGGTTGTTGCGATACTCCTGCAGCTTCTGCTTCGCGAGGTCCTGCAACTTGTCGACATTCAACAAGTCGTCCAGGTGTTCCATCGCCTGCGGTCCGAGCTTCTGTGCAAGCTCGGTCGCCGTTGAAACCACATCCGCGACCGTCCACGCGGCCATCCCCGCCGTGACCACGGTGCCGACCCCGGTGACCGCCGCGGCGCCGCCGACGACATTCTTGGCCACGGAACGCAGCGCCAGCCCGCCGAGCTTTCGCACCATGTACCAGGGGCTCAACTGAGCCTTGGCCATCTCAAGGATCTCGCCGAAGACAGCCTGCGCGACGAACATCTTGTCGTTGGCGATCTTGTCGAGGAATCCTTCGAACTCCTTCTGCGCGTTCTGGAAGTACTTGCTGCCCATGGCTGGCTTGACCCAGAGCCCATCGCAGTTGTCTTCCATCCATGCGTTGTCGGCCCCCTTCTTGTGGGTGTAGCCGTAGGCCTTCTTGGCGGCGGCATCGGGGATGGTGATGATCTTTCCCGCCCCCTGCACGATCTTCTTGAACGGTGCCCTCTTCTGCTTGGCCGCGCGCTTCTCATCACCCTTGTCGGCGCAGGCCCGCTCCATCTGCTGGCGATCTTTCGCGCAATCGTGGTCGTTCTGCCAGATGCTCCGGTACTTCTGCACCAGCGCATTGGCCGGGCTGTTGTGGTTGTGCGTGACCGTGTCGAGGTGCCGCGCCACCCCCTTGCCTTCGACCTTGACGTTCATCGACCAGGTCGCGAAGTGCCCCTTGCCCTTGATTTGGCCGCTCACCGTGCCCTTCTTGAGCCCAGGCGTCGCCGGTTCGTTGCCATAGCTCGTGGCGAAGTAGCTGTCCTTCTCCAGCGCAGCGCCGGTGCCCTTGAAGAACACCGTGCGCGAGAGGTTGTCCAGGTCTTTTGCCAGCGTCGTGTTGGCGTACGGCACCGGCACGCCCGGTGGCGGCGGACCCGGGCTGAAGCAGACATCCGGCGCACAGGCGGACGACACGCCGGACGCGCTCTTGGCGGCGATCTCGTTGTCGTTGGCGAAGACGAAATGCGGCATGGTGAAGTCGGATTCCTTGTGGACGGCTGGTGGCGTCAGACGCCCTGCAAGACGACGGCGCAACGGCGCTCGCGCGCGTCCGCGGCCTGGAACAGGAAGTTGCCGCCCGCGGCCCATCCCTTGCGGATCATGTCCAGCGCCAGCGCAACCGCCAGCGGTCCCTGGGCGGCGCCGCAGAGGCCCACGTGGGCGCCCAGCAGCGGCTCCGTGTAGCCGCGCGGCTCGCGCTCACGCAGCACGCGGGACCATGCATAGCTGGACTCGTCCATGAAGAAGGATTCTCCGGCCGACGTATCCAGCCGGTGGTGCATCTCATGAGCGTGAAGACCCGCCTCGCCCAGGGCTGCCCGCAAGGCTTGCGCCAGCCCCTTGCCATGGTTCGGCTCGCCGCTTTCGAAGCTCGCCGGCTCATGGGACTCGCCGGATCCGCGCAGCACCAGCACCGGCTGTGCGCCGTTGGCCGCCTCGTCCGCTCGCCAGCGTCGCAGTACCAGCGCCGCCCCCGCCTCACCGGAGATGAATCCGTCGCTCTGCTGGCTGGATAGCAGCCGCGCCTGCGACAGGTGGCGTTGGACGTCCGTCACTTCCAGCAGCGAATCCAAGCCCAGCAGCAGCACATGGTCGACATCAGGGAGCGCGAGGGAGGCCTTGGCGCGCTCCAATGCGCCGGCCAGACCGGCGACGCCCCAGGGCAGGATCGCGCTGGCGGCGTGGAAGCGATGGCCAAGGGCCTGCTCGCAGGCCGCATAGCAGTCCTTCAATTCATCGGCGGCATATCCGGCTCTCTCGGTGCCGCCCGCCAGGAGGAGGAAGACGCAGCGGGACGCGACCAGCCCGCCCGCACCGAGCGCGGCTTCCCGAGCCGCACGGACTGCGATCGTGGCCAGGCGGGTCACGCCGCCATGCACGCTGTCCTCGCCGACCGCACTCAACCCCAGCGACTCGTCGGCAACTCGCGCGCCGAGCAGCGCCTGGCCCACCTGATCGACAAATGCCGTTTCGCGGAAGCCGTCCAGTCCCGCGCGCACTGCGGCGCAGGTCGACGGCCACGTGAGACCCACCGCGCTCACCACGCCGGCGGAGACCACCGCGATCGAAGTCGTTTCACTCATGCGGGTGCGTCTCCGAGATCGCCGCTGGAACGTCGTCGAGCCCCTCCTCCGGCGTCGCCGGGCGACTGCCACCACAAGTGGCGCAATCCGAATTGCCGCTCACCTGGCCATACCACCAGCGGCTGCTGTAAGGGCCGACGACCACGGTGTGCACCTCACGCAGACTGCGGCGCAGCCGGGTTCGCGCGCGCCAGGTGACGTGAAGCCGCATCGCATCGGTATCGACCACCAAGGTATCGATGTGCGGTTCCATCAGCACCGATTCACGGTCTCGCGTCAGGAGGGCCATCGACATCCGGCGCTTCGGTATGCGGAACCGGTACTGCGCGATGCCGTTCCCGGCAGTCCGGGCCACCGAGGCCGCGAGGTTGACCAAGGTGATCACCTCGCCGCCTTGGGGATAGTCCAACTGCTGATCCTCCGGCGCCGCCTGATGGAAACGGTCATCGAAGTCCGGTGGCAGCAGCGGGAAGATCTCGTCCTTCCAAACCTGGTCATAGGTCCCCGCCCATTGCAGGCGCGGCTGCCAAGCGCGCGCCAGCGGCCCCAACGCTGCAGGCGGCAGCGCCACGTCGGGTCCGTCTGCCACTTCGAGGCGACCGTCTACCCAGCGCTCGGTCCGATGGGCGGGCGCATTCTCCAGCAATCGAAGGAACGCGTCGCGGCCGTACCCGCGACCCACAGGGTTCATCGGATGGACATGGCGCATGGCAGGGTCGTCGACGCCGATCGACTCGGGCGACCAAGTGCCTCCGAAGGCGATGCCATAGTGCAACGGCTGCTCCACGAAGGGTTGTGGCGCGGACAGTTGCCATTGCCGGCCCTGCCGCTGCCATTGGCGCTCCCCGTGGACGCGGAGGCGCTTGTCGACCAGGGCCTGTCCCGCGGCGTCCTGCAAGCGCAACGCCACGTCCACCGACAACGTCGGTTGGGCCAGGCCATCGCGGAACGGCGCGTGCGCGCTGCCCTTGAACAGCAGATCGCAGCGCGGTTTGAAAGGCGCGAGGTCGGCCTCGAAAGTCGGCGCGCTGAAGCCGGGCTCATCGACGAATTCGTCCGAGCGGAGCAGCCCGCCGCCGCGCACCGGTCGAAGCGCGAGGGGCGCCTCAGCCCCGTCTTCCAGTTCGGGCAGCACGTAAGTGCCCTTGGCGATCACGGTCAGCCAGGGCTTGCCATGCTTGTCGGTCGCTTGCGTGGCGTCCACCGCGCAGAGACTGTTGTTGACCACGTGCATGACGTCGACTCAGTTGATGCGCACGGCGGCGCCCTTGATGCGCTGCGTGCCGGTGGCGTGGCTGCTGATGTACTCGCCACGCAGCAGGATCTGGCCATCGGCCGTCAACGTGATGCTCGCTTCGCCGCAATGCAAGGTCAGCTGTTGCGTGGCACCGATCACCACCTCCTCCGCAAGGCCGCCATCGCGTTCCACCATCACTGCGGGGACGCCCGCCGCCGGCGCGCGTTCCGCCGCCGACCGGTCAGAGCCGGGCTGCCAGAGCAGGCCCAGGATCAGCGGTTGGGCGAGACCCGCGCCAAGACTCAGCGCCAGCGGCGCGCCCACATGATCCGCATGAAGAGGGACCACGCTCATCGCTTCCACGCCGTCTTGAGGGCCTGCGGCCCAGCGGACTCGCGGCGCCTCGCCTTCAGACCATGCAAGGAGCTCACCGATAACGATCGAATGACTGGCATCCGGCGTGGCGGGCAGCGAAGACGCACCGAGTCCGCGCGCGTGGCCGCGCATCAACGCATGGAGCATCGAACCCGCTTCGCCACGATCGTCGGCAGGCTCCATCGACGGCGGAGCGGCGGACGGGAGGTCTGACATCGAGGGCATCGCGGGGTTCATGCGTTGTTCTTGATGTTCTTGCCCTTGAGCTGCATGTCGCCCTTGGACTCGCCGAAGTACTGCCCGGCGGCTAGCACGTTGATGTCGTGGCCGTTGATGGTGATCGTGCCGTCCGATTTCAAAACGATGCTGGCTTTTCCCACCGTCAGACTGAACTCGTCACCCGCGGTGATGGTGTAGGTCGTGCCAACACTGGTGGTCTTGCTGCGGCCGACCTGGGTCCCCTGCGTCAAACCGACGCTGGTGTTCATCAAGCCGCCGACGGTGGTCTGATAAGCCGCCCCGATCGTCAGCGCCTTGCCCAGTCCGATGGTTTCGGCCTTGGCCAGACCGATGGTCTCGGCCTTCGCCATCGAGATGGTCTCGGTCTTGTTCCCGCCGATCGTCACCGACCGGTTCGACCCGATGCTGATCGTCTCGTTGATCCCGACGTCCTCGGTCCGGTTCATCCCGATGGAGATCTTCTCGTCGAGGTCCACGCGCTCGGTGCGGTTCTTGTGCACCGTGATCGTCTCGTCCAGATCGACCGTCTCCGTGCGGTTGCCCTTCACGAACACCGTCTCATGCCGGTCGATCGTCTTGGTCCGATCCCGTCCGACCCAGTGCGTCTCGTCGTTCTCGACCTCGATGTCCTGGTTCTTCTCCGCGTGGATCCACAGCTGCTCGTCGCCGTGCTTGTCCTCGAACCGGATCGCGTTGGCGTTGCCGTAGCTGCCACCCTTGGTCGAACGCGTCAGGAAGCCGCTCTGCGTCGCGTTGGCCGGCAGGTCCCACGGCGGCAGGTTCTCGCCGTTGTAGGTCCGCCCCATGATGATGGGCGCGTCCGGGTCCCCTTCGATGAACCCGATGATCACTTCCTGCCCGATGCGCGGGATGTGGATGCCGCCGAAGTTCGAGCCCGCCCACGGATGCGCCACGCTGACCCAGCACGAGCTGCGCTCGTCGCTCTTGCCGCGCCGGTCCCAGTGGAACTGCACCTTCACCCGGCCGTACTTGTCGGTGTGGATCTCCTCGCCCGCCGGACCGCTCACGATCGCCGTCTGCGGCCCCGCCACCAGCGGCTTGGGCGTGCGGCGCGGCGGCCGGTACTGCTGCGCCGCGGGGATGCAGCTGAAGCTGCAGCGCAGCCCCGTCTCGCCCGAGCCGGCCTCGTTGGCCGCCTGGCTCAGGCTGATCTGCGTGCCCGTGACCAGGTACTGCGCGTTCTCGCTCTCGCGCGGATGGCGCGACAGCGACAGCAGATGCCCCGTGCTCACGCCCTGCGCGTTGGTCGTGCCGTCGAAGGTCTGGAACTGCGTCTGCAGTTCGTCGAGCCGGTCCTCCACGTACTGCGACCCGTCGCCCGTCTGGATGTAGCCGCCCGGGTAATCGAAGATCTCGCCGTCGGACAGGTCGTAGTTGCGCGCCACGCTTTGATTCGTTTCCAGCGACGTCGACGGCCGCTGGAAGTCGTAATCCGTGATCACGACCTTGCCCGGCTTCACGCACTCGGCGCTGCCCCAGGCCTGCACGTATTCCAGCGCCGGCGTGGCCTGCGCGCCCGAGCCGTAGAACGGCAGCGACTCGCAGCCCGGCTTGGCATCGTGCCCGCTCGCCGAGTCGCACAGCACCACCTTGTGACCGGCCTCGTCGTGCTCGACGTACCAGTAGATGCCTTCGTGCTCGAGCAGCCGCGCGACGAAGTTGAAGTCGGTCTCGCGGTACTGGACGCAGTAGTTCCAGGTGCGGTACGGACGCAGCAGCTTGAACTCGTAGCGCGCGACCGGGTGGTCCTCGAAGACCTGCTTGACGATGTCGGGGACCGACAGCTCCTGGAAGATCCGGCAGTCCGAGGTCCGCGACAGCAACCACAGCCACGGCTTGAGCTGCATCTCGTAGACGCAGTACTTGCCCTCGAAGCCGCGTTGCGCGAAGCGTGTCACGTAGCCGCTGAGGTAACGCGGCGCGTCCTCGCGCAGCGCGATCGTCAGCGTCGCGGGCTTGCCCAGCAGATCCGACGCCAGGATGTCCTTGCGTTCGCTCAGCAGCGTCAGCGTGGTGTCTCCGGCGTCGCTCAAACCCTCCCGCGACACACAGGTGTGCACGCGCAGAGTGTCTTCAGGCAAGGCGGTCTTGAGGCGGAAAGGTGAGGCCATGGCACCAGGGGTCAGGTCGACACCCCGGAGGCTAGGGATCACCCGCAATCACCACAACGGTCGAAAGTCACTCCCGAGCTTGGCACTGGCGCGGACGAATTTCGCAGAATTATCAGAACGGGTCGGACTGATTTGGACGGGGTCAGGTCTTCAGTCCGCCAAGCTGCGCCCCCGGACCTCCATCGACAGGTCGCCTTGCTTCGGATCCACGAAAAACTCGATGTTGCCCCACGGAAAACTCGCGATGCCGCGGGCGTTGGCGATCTGCTCCGGCACGACACCGGTCTTCTCGACGAAGCGCCTCACGACGCTGCTGGCAAGGATGGTCTCGGGGAATTCTTCCTCGTCGAACAGCACGAAGGCCGCAACCTCCCGTCCGGTGCGAGCTTCCATCACCAGGTGAGCCGCCAAATCCAGGCAACGGACCGGCCGGGCTTCCGGCGCCGCCGGGTTCCGAGCGCCAGCCGCAGCGCAAGGAGTACCCAGTCCTGCGCACCTTCGATCCCGCTTTTTCGCGCCCGAATCTGCCGCGCCACGTCGCCGGCGGCCATGGCCGCCTGCTCGTTGGACAGCATTGACGCTTCGGGATAGCCGTACTGGAATCCACCCGGCGTGGGGAAGCGTTTCCATGCTGATCTTTTGATCATGCCACTCCGCAGGACGTGTGTGGGTTCGAGGCTCGCGACCTACCAGCAGATCGACAAAGTCGCCAGCATCGCCTGAAGGGAACACCCTGCCAGCACGCGTCCCCAGCGAAAATTGAAGACCTTCACCGTCGGCGAGAGATCTGAGGCGATGAGCGCGGTCTTCGCGCTGAACAGCTGAGCAAGATCATCCCGATCCGCCATCAGGTCGGATTCTGTTGAGTCCCATCCCTTGGCGGTCACGCGACCTGAAGCCCACGTCAGCACGACCGTACGCTCGACCTGCCCGGACGTCGGGAACTTGCAGGAAAGCGTGAAAGGCTCGCCTAGGAAGTCGATGTCCGCCTGAAGTTCCGGCCCACTCGGACGTGCCATGAGCGTAGCTTGCAGCCCTGCCGCCAAGGCCGTCCGCAACGCGTCGTCGGCCGTGGAGAGATCCAGCTGCTTTCCATTGGCGGAAATGTGCCCCGAATGAGTATCCAGTTCCAGATTTTTCATGCCTGCTTCATTTGATGTCGAACTGGCGTCCCGTCCACGCAAGCTTCGACTTGTCCGCGTTGCTGAGGAAGTATTGCGTTCCTCCACCAGCACCGAGATCGGTGTTGGCGCGCGCCGCGCCGGTCGCCATGCAGATGTCCTCTTTCACGACGAAACGCTTCAATTTTGTACGCATCGGGCGAGCGCCCGGCGTATTGTCCTCGTGCGAGATCTGAATGGCGTCGTTGAAGGCCCGGGCCCCCTTCCCGCGCATCGCGAGGACCTGCGAGGTCTGGACAAAATAGTTCGGCGTGTTGGGGCCATGCGGCGCGAGCGTGTACAGCAGAGTGCCCTTCTTGACGACCACGTGCGTGTAGCTGTCCTGCCCGAGGTAGGGCGCGTTGCCGGGCCCCTGCCAGGCACGCGCCTGGGACACGATGTCCTGCCCACAACACGGATCACATCCGCCACGGGTCTTGTTCAATCCCCATGGATCGACCCAATGCACCGAACTCGGTGCGTACTGGTAAGGGTTGAGCCCTCCGAGCAGGCCGATCGGATCCTGCGTCAGATACCGCCCCGCATCCGGGTCGTAATAGCGATGCCGGTTGTAGAAGAGCCCCGTCTCCTCGTCCTCGTACTGTCCCTGGAAGCGCAAGGGCTGGCGGATCTCGTCGACGTCCGTCCGCGCCACGCGGCCCCAGGCGCGGTAGCGCGCACGCCAGCGCGTGCGGCCGTGCTCATCCAGCAGCGCCAGCGGCGTGCCGAGATGGTCGCACTCGTAGAAGAGCACCTCGTCGTTCGCGCTGTCGGCGCCGTCCCATCGGGTCTGCGCGGCCAGCTCGGACTCGCAGTCCGCGCGCCAGCGCTCCAGCCGGCGATGCCAGCGCACATGCGCATCCGGTTCCGCGGAAGGCGCATCGGGCCGATCCCACGCGACCACCGGCGCGAAGGCGACGGACCCGCTGTCGAAAGATGACAGCGCGTCGGCGCTGCGGACCCGAGCGAGCGGCGTGAAACTCTCCGGCTCGTGCACGTAGCTCACGCTGCCCTGCGCGTCGACCTCCTGCACCATGAGGTCGCCGTTCCAGACGAACACGGTGACGCGCTCGCCGTCCGGCGTCGCCACGCGCTTGAGCACGCGGCGACCCAGCGCATCGTAGGCATAACGGCTCGTCAGCGCGCCCTGAGGCGTCGCCCGCTCAGCACGGACCAGGCGCTGATGCGCGTCGTACTGCAGATTCAACTCGTCGAGGGCGATGCCCGCCGCCGCTTCGTTCGCGGCGTCGTCCTGCACCCAGTGCTTGCGGACCGCATTGCCGTCGGCATTGTGCTCGTAGTGCCAGCCGAGCGCCTGCGTCACCAGGTTGCCGCTCACCGGCGCCGCCGTCGCATGCTGTGCCGTCGTGCTGGAAGCGACGGACGTCGCGCCCGGCAAGGGCACGAGATTGCCCGCCGGATCGAAGGCGAAAGTCTCCCGCAGTCCCGGCTGGACCGCCGACATCAGTTGCCCCACCACATCATGCGTGTAGCGCAGTTCCCCCAGCACGGAGTCGTCGATGCGCTCGATGTCGCCGGTCCGCGCATAGCCGTACTCGCGCTCGCGCAGCACGCCCGGCGCCGCGTCGCCGAAGCCGAACACGCTGCGCGTCCAGCGCGAGGCGCGGTCGTAGCGCAGTTCGCGCCGCATGCCGCCGCGGCGAAGCCCGCCCAGGCTGCGTCGCGTCTCGCGATGCAGCGCATCGCGATCGACGTCGACCAGCGGCCGCCCTTGCCACAGCACGCCGTGCCAGTGTCCCGGACCGTAACGCTGGGTCTGCACCACCCGCCCATTGGGCAGGCGCGTCGCCACGCGCTGCCCCAAGGCGTCGTATTCATGCCGCAGCAGGAAGGACGCGGCCGCAGTGCCGCGTTCGGCCGCATCGGGCCAGTGGCCCGCAGGATCCGGCCGGAGGTCTTCCGGCGCCAGCTCGATGCGCTGACGCTCTTCGACCAGTTGTCCCGCGGCATCCCAGCGCAGCCGCGACTGCGCCGCCGCGTTCTCGACCGCGATGACGCGGCTCAACGGATCCCAGGCGAATCGCTCCTGCCCGTCCGGCGTCACGCGCGCCAGCATCCGGCCGAGCGGGTCACGCACATAGTCCGTGCGGATCGCGCCGCGCTGGCTGGCGACCAGCTCGCCCGCCGCGTCGTAGTCGTAGCGGCTGACGAGACCGTCGAAACCCGTCTCCTGGACCAGCCGCCCTTGCGCGTCATAGGCCAGCCGGTACGACTCGCCGTTGCCGTTGATGAGCTCGACCAGCCGCAACGCGCGGTCGTAGCGGTACTGCAGGCGCTGGCCCGCCGCATCGATGCGCTCGACCGGCAGTCCCTGCATCTGGTAGCGGTAGGTCGTCTGACGCCCCACCCCGTCCATGTGGACGAGCAGGCGCCCCATGGCGTCGTAGGTGAAGCGTTCCTCACCGCTGTCGGGATGGCGGATGGCCACGAGACGGTCGATCTCGTCCCAGCCGTAGCGCACGCTGTGCCCCAGCGCGTCGGTCCGGGCGATCAGCCGGCCGCGCGCGTCCCAGTCGAAGCGGGTCTCCGACCCGGAGCAGTCGATATGCGCCAGCAGCCGCCCGCTGCCGTCGTAGACATAACGCTTCGCGCGCCCGGCCGCGTCGATCAACTCCCGCAGCTGGCCGAACACGTTGTAGGCCATCCGGGTCACGCGCCCCAGCGCATCGGTCTGCGCCACCACGCGACCTTCGGCATCGAACGCGCGCTCCTGCACGTGCCCCATCGCGTCGATGGTCCGGATCGGCTGGTTCCGCTCGTCGTACTGCAGCACCGTCCGCCCCCCCATCGCATCGGTCGTGCTGAGCAGGCTGCCCTGCGCGTCATAGGTGAAACGTGTCGTGTGTCCGGCCGCGTCGGTCTCCTCGAGCAGGTCGCCCGCGGCGCTCCAGCGGCGGGTGCCGAGCCGGCGTGCGTCCGCCGTCGCGCGATCCTGGACCCGCACATCCACGCACAGGTTGTTGGCGTTGAAGCGATAGGTCCAGAGGCTGTCGTCGCTCTGCCGGACACGGGTGGTGTCGGCGTCGACGTAGTCGATGTGGACGGGCTCCGTGCCGTCCTCCGCACCGGCGTAGATGGCCCGCGCCCAGTGGCTGGTCAGCGACGACCAGGTCCCGCGGTGGGCAGGGGCAGCGTCGCCCGGAGGCTGCGCCTTCACGACATCGGTCGCGGTATCGGTATCGGTCGCGGTATCGGTGGCGGCTGCGATCGCGGGTTCGGCCTCGACGGGGTCCGCCGGCTGGAACAGCGCGTCCGCGCCCTGCCAGCGCAACACCCACGCGCCGCCGGTCGGATCGGCGTAGCGCGTCAACAGGTGCGTGTCGTAGTGGTAGCGCCAGAGATGGCCCAGCGCGTCCTTGCGTCCGAGCAGATCCAGCGCCGACAGGTCCGCGCCGTCACGCGGCACTTCCAGGCCATAGGCGTAGCGCGTCAACACCTGCCACCCCTCGGCGACCTCGCCGGCGACCGCGCCGTCGGCGGGGAGCCGCCGCACCAGTCGCCCGATGCGCAGCGCCCCATGGCACATGCGTTGCGCGTCCGCCAGCAAGCCGGTCGGCGCCGCGTGCGCCTCCAGCACGATGTCGCCGGGGGCCGTGATGCGAAGCACGGTGAAGTCCTCGTCCAGCCGCTGAGGCAGCATGGCCGCCTCCCAGCCGGGCAGCCAGTCGAGGCGCACGGACAGACCGTCGGGGCGTCGCTGCTCCGTCAGGTAGCAGCACTGGACGCGCTCGCGCCGCGGCGCGGGCTCCTCGAGCAGACGACGCGATCGCGGCCGCAGGCCTTCCAGGCCGAGCGGCATCACGTCGACCGCCAGCGCCGCGCATCGCGGCCGCTCGAACACGTCGACACTGCCGTCCCGCCAGCGCAGCTCGAAGCGCCACTCGTCCACGCGCGTCAGCGTGAAGGCCTCGAACGCGTCATCGATCGTTGCGCCGACCGACAGCAGCGGCAGCAGGACCGTCCGCCCCGTCGCGTCGTGGTAGGCCATGCCGCGCGCGCCAATGCTCAAGCGGACCAGGTAGGGCGAGGTCCATCGCGCGCCGAGCAGCCCCCGGTCATACGCCGCGTGGCTCGACCGGTAGGCGCGCAACCAGGCGACCGGCATCAGACCGTCAATCTCGGCGTCGAGCTCCGACAGCAACTCGTCCCCGGTGCCGTAGTGGATCGGACGCCGGCTCCGCGTGGCCGCCTTGCCGGGGCCCTGGTTCTGCGGACAGCATTCCTTGGGTTGTCTCTTGTCCTCCGGCGCCTTCTTCTGCGTCTTGCCGCCGTCCGGCTTGTCCGCCTCATGCTTGTCCGGATGCGGCTTGGGATCGGGCTTCTTCGCCGGCGGATGTTTCTTCGGGAAAAAGCGCGACAGCAGGCGACCGCCGCCCGGCAGCTTGCCCAGCGCCCACGTGGCGCCGCGCTCGGCAGCCTGCTCGGCCAGCGCGCCCAGGCTCGGCGACTTGTCGTCGAGCACCCAGTCGACCGTCGCGTCGAGCACATCCGTCGCCGACCCCGTGGCCGCGCCCACCGCGGTCACGCCGCCGCCGACGGCCGTCACCGCGCCACCGGCCGTGGCGATCGCGCCGCCCACCGGCGCACCCACACCCGTCAGCGCCACGCCGCCCCCAACCAGCGTCGTCGCGGCACCGGCGGTCGCCACCTTGCCGCCGGTGTCCATCGCCTCGTCGCTGAACTCGTGCAGGGCGTCGGACGCGCCGCTGTCGCGATACGCCTGCGCAGCGCCCTTGAGACGACCTTTTGCCGCCGCCGTGCCCCGCTCGTAGATGCGCCCCATCGTGTTGCGGGCGTTCATCCAGACGAGGTCGGCCTCCCGCACCCAGGCCTTCGCATTGCTCGTCGACGTGCTGCTCTTGTCCTTGGGCTCCGCCTTGTCGAGGTAGGTGCCGCTCTTGACCCCGCCCTTCACACCGCGCGCATCGCCGGTCACCTTGGGGATGAAGGTCTGGCCGTGAAGCACCGCCGGATCGCCCTGGTGCTTGACGTTGCGCGATGCCGCCGAGGCTTCCTTGAACTCGCCCTTGATCGGATACGGGATCGGCACGATGTTGCTGCCCACCGGGGTGAGACAGACATCGGGCTGCAGGCTGACGCAGAAGAAGCGCTTGGATCGGGTGACGGTTTCGCGGGCCATGAGGTGGGTCAAGGGCCGACGGCGTGGCGGCGGCGGCGGTTGCGGAGAAGGTCGAAGGTCTCGGAGACGGGGTCTCGGGGACGGGTCTCGGGGACGGGTCTCGGATGCGGCGTGCCTGCGCCGACGCAGGCGGCTACATGACCGGCTGCGCCATCACGGCGCGCAACGCCGCGAGCCGCTCGCGTTGTCCGGGCGTCTTCGCCTCCATCAGGCGGGCTTCTTCCACACCGTACTGCGCGCTGACGCTCCAGCGCCAGCAGAGGTCGACGACGCCGTTGTCGCTGTCGATCAGCACGGTGTCGATGACGGGATCGAAGCAGCGGACGTCGCCCTCCGCATCGATGCCCATGAGGACGAAACCGCGATCCGGCAGCTCGAACATCGTCATCCGATGGCCGCCCGCGACGAGCCTCGCCGCCGGATGCGTTCGCGGCCAAAGGTTGTCCAGCACGATGCGCTCGCCGCCGCGCAGCGGCCGGCATTGCTGATCCGCGGGCGCGCAGTTCCAGTAGCGGAAATCGAAGTCGGGATTGAGGGCCAGCCCCGCGGCGACGTGCGCCGGATCCGGCGCCTCACGACCGATCCAGCCGACGCGCGGCGCCCAGCCGCGCTCGATGGGACCGAGGCCCACGGTCTCCAGCGACTCGCGTCCTGCGGCGACATGCCAGAAGTCGTCGACGCTGACCGGTTGATGCGCGAGTTCGATCTGATGCGCCGGCAGGCGGTCGAGCTTCGTCGCCTGCAGGAACCAGTCGCGCGTGAATCCTCGCCCCGCCGGATTGAACCGGCTGGCCTCGTGCGCGAGCGGACGTTGCGGCAGGTCCGCGGATGCATCCGGATGCGCCGCCAACTGCTCGGGGCGCAGGTGATGGCGCGCGGGCACCTCGCCGGCCACCGGGCTGCCGACATCGATGCGGCTCTGGCCGCCGAAGCCGTTTTCATAACGGAGCGCGCAGCACGCGATCGGCTCGGCCACGCTGAGCATCCAGTCGTCGGGTCCGAAGGAAGGAGCGACGCGACCTTCGCGAGCGTCAGCGTCGGCGGAACGCCGCATCCACCAGCGCGGACCGTGCACACGCACCTGCTTGTCGATCAGCACGTTGAAGGCCTCGCGTACCGGCACCGGCACCGGCACCGGCACCGGCTCGGGCGAAGCCGACGTCGCGCCGGTGGCCGGCACCTTCGGCTCGAACACACGCAGCCGCGCGAGGAAGGACGGCACCGGCGTCGCCTCGGGGGCGTGAGCCGATCCCACGACGAGCACGTCGCACATCGGCTTGTACGGCGCCAGGTCGCTCTCCTCGCGGATCGTGAGCGCGGGGTTGCCGTCGTGCGGCAGGTCTTCGTCGTTCAGGGGCGCGGGCGCCTCGTCGAGCAGCAGCGGCGCCACGCCGCTCTCGTCCGGCTCGCCGAGCCGGTAGCGCTCTTTCAGCACCACCGTGTGGATCAGGCGCAGCGCGGGATCCAGCGCATCGAACTGCAGGTGCGACCGTCCGGTCAGGTCGCGCAGGATCAGTCGCGGCAGGTCGGCGCCGCGCAGGTCCTCAACCGACCGGGTTGGTGTCGACGTCATCGCCGTGCACTTCCACTTTCTTGTCGCCGCGGATGATCACTTCCTTGCCGCTGATCTCGATGCGGCCGTCCTTGGTCATGAGCAGGCTGCTCGCACCGACGGTGATGCTCAGGCGGTCGCCGGCCGTGATGTTGATCGAGTGCCCCACGGCGGTCGTCTGGTTGAGACCGACGACGGTGGCCATCAGGCCCCCGACGTTCAGGCTGTAGCCGAGGCCGACGTTGTCCATGCGGCCGAGACCGACGTTCTGCATCGATGCCAGCGTGATCGTCTCGGTTTTCATGCCGCCGATGTCGATCTTCTGGTTGGCGCCGATCGAGATGGTCTCGTTGATCCCGACGTCTTCCGTGCGGTTCATCCCGATGGAGATCTTCTCGTCGAGGTCCACGCGCTCGGTGCGGTTCTTGTGCACCGTGATCGTCTCGTCCAGATCGACCGTCTCCGTGCGGTTGCCCTTCACGAACACCGTCTCATGCCGGTCGATCGTCTTGGTCCGATCCCGTCCGACCCAGTGCGTCTCGTC
Source organism: uncultured Roseateles sp. (assembly GCA_946886855.1). The sequence continues at coordinate 29,739 of CAMPJJ010000036.1, forward strand.
GTTCTCGACCTCGATGTCCTGGTTCTTCTCCGCGTGGATCCACAGCTGCTCGTCGCCGTGCTTGTCCTCGAACCGGATCGCGTTGGCGTTGCCGTAGCTGCCACCCTTGGTCGAACGCGTCAGGAAGCCGCTCTGCGTCGCGTTGGCCGGCAGGTCCCACGGCGGCAGGTTCTCGCCGTTGTAGGTCCGCCCCATGATGATGGGCGCGTCCGGGTCCCCTTCGATGAACCCGATGATCACTTCCTGCCCGATGCGCGGGATGTGGATGCCGCCGAAGTTCGAGCCCGCCCACGGATGCGCCACGCTGACCCAGCACGAGCTGCGCTCGTCGCTCTTGCCGCGCCGGTCCCAGTGGAACTGCACCTTCACCCGGCCGTACTTGTCGGTGTGGATCTCCTCGCCCGCCGGACCGCTCACGATCGCCGTCTGCGGCCCCGCCACCAGCGGCTTGGGCGTGCGGCGCGGCGGCCGGTACTGCTGCGCCGCGGGGATGCAGCTGAAGCTGCAGCGCAGCCCCGTCTCGCCCGAGCCGGCCTCGTTGGCCGCCTGGCTCAGGCTGATCTGCGTGCCCGTGACCAGGTACTGCGCGTTCTCGCTCTCGCGCGGATGGCGCGACAGCGACAGCAGATGCCCCGTGCTCACGCCCTGCGCGTTGGTCGTGCCGTCGAAGGTCTGGAACTGCGTCTGCAGTTCGTCGAGCCGGTCCTCCACGTACTGCGACCCGTCGCCCGTCTGGATGTAGCCGCCCGGGTAATCGAAGATCTCGCCGTCGGACAGGTCGTAGTTGCGCGCCACGCTTTGATTCGTTTCCAGCGACGTCGACGGCCGCTGGAAGTCGTAATCCGTGATCACGACCTTGCCCGGCTTCACGCACTCGGCGCTGCCCCAGGCCTGCACGTATTCCAGCGCCGGCGTGGCCTGCGCGCCCGAGCCGTAGAACGGCAGCGACTCGCAGCCCGGCTTGGCATCGTGCCCGCTCGCCGAGTCGCACAGCACCACCTTGTGACCGGCCTCGTCGTGCTCGACGTACCAGTAGATGCCTTCGTGCTCGAGCAGCCGCGCGACGAAGTTGAAGTCGGTCTCGCGGTACTGGACGCAGTAGTTCCAGGTGCGGTACGGACGCAGCAGCTTGAACTCGTAGCGCGCGACCGGGTGGTCCTCGAAGACCTGCTTGACGATGTCGGGGACCGACAGCTCCTGGAAGATCCGGCAGTCCGAGGTCCGCGACAGCAACCACAGCCACGGCTTGAGCTGCATCTCGTAGACGCAGTACTTGCCCTCGAAGCCGCGTTGCGCGAAGCGTGTCACGTAGCCGCTGAGGTAACGCGGCGCGTCCTCGCGCAGCGCGATCGTCAGCGTCGCGGGCTTGCCCAGCAGATCCGACGCCAGGATGTCCTTGCGTTCGCTCAGCAGCGTCAGCGTGGTGTCTCCGGCGTCGCTCAAACCCTCCCGCGACACACAGGTGTGCACGCGCAGAGTGTCTTCAGGCAAGGCGGTCTTGAGGCGGAAAGGTGAGGCCATGGATCTTGCTGAATCGTCCTGGCCCGCACGGTAGGGGGCGCCTATCGCGCGAGTAAGAGGCGAAGGTCACTTCGGGCGGGGATCGCCCCATATCCTGCCGGCTGTTCCCCCTCCCCCCTCGAAGCGGGGGGCAGGACTTGCCTCACTCGACATGTCCCGTGTCGCTCCGCGACAGTCTCATCTCAAGTCCGCTCCGAAGAAATGCCATGCCCCTGATCCGCCGCGTCATCGCCCTGGCCGTCCTCGCGGCCTGCGTCTGGGCCTTCAGGGAGGGTCAGCGAGGCACCTTCGGCATGCTCGGCGCCGCAGTGGCCATCGTGGCGGTGGTGATCGGTTTCCTGGCGCTGGCCGCGGCGATCTTCAACCTCAAGGTCTTCGGCGATCGACAGTGGGAAGACAGCGGCTTCGACAACGCCGTGCTCGGCCAACGGTCGGGCCGCACATTCGGCGTCTTCCTGGCCTTCCTCTTCGGCGGCCCGATGATCTTCATCGCGATACGCGGCCTGATCCGTGGCGTGATCCCACCCTTCTGGAAGGCGCCGGACCTTGTCGCCGCGCAGTCGCCGATGCTGTTCGCGCTCTCGTTCGTGCTCTGGCTGGGTGTAGGGATGGCGCTGTCCGTGCTGATCCTCAAGGGCAGCTGGCGAGCGAAGTTTGGCGGCGAGAGGATATCGTCACCCGAAAGCACGTGACGCCGCAGCGATGATGACGGACTACGCCAACGCAAGACATGGCCACACCCCGATGACCGTTGAGTCGATCCTCTTCCGCCGCATCCACACGAAGTCTCCCCGGTACGACAAGATCCGGGGCGTCCGGATGGCCTATACGCTGGACGTGGGCGCCAAGCGCCCGGAGTTCGTCCTTCTGCCCGGAGACGTCCAGCTCATCGAGGGCCAGCAGATCCACATCGTGCGCTGGAAACCGGGATCGTCCGCCATCGTCGCCATGCTCAACGGCGGCCATGGCACGCCAGTCCACATGCAGCCCATGAGCTGGTTCGGCGTGACCTCGATGGCGCTCATCAACAACGGCATGGTCATCTTCTCTTGCGTGACGGCAGATCTGCTCGCCCCGCTGCTGCTCCTCGGACTGGGCTCGCTGGTGGTGAACGCATGGTTGACCCATGACATCCGCGCACGACTGAAGCTGAACCGGGCCGTGGAGGCCCTGCGCGACTTCCATCAGCTGCGCATGCGTCTGGGATTCCAGACGGAACGGCGCTGAGATCGATGTGGCCGCCATCGCGCAGCGAGGCACGGTCCGCGATCCTGGGAGGGGGCAGTCCTTGCCTTCGAGAAACATCCCGTTGCGAATTCCCGCCTGTGCAGAGGCCAAAGTCACTTCGGCCCGACCGGTGCGCCCGGTACCTTCCGGTTCATCCGCATTCTGAAGAGGCGCCGATGCCTGCTGCACGCATTCCCGGGCCCCTGGGCGCCGGGGCCAACACCCACGAGATCGACGACGGCACGATGATCCGCGCCGCCTCCCCGCTGGTGTCGCCGGTCGGCGCCGCGCCGCGCGCCGAGAAGGCGCCCGCCATCGACGACGACACCCGCGCGCTGGCCGCCGTCGCCTATGGCGAGGGCTCGACCGGCAACGTCTACGAGGAGATGGCCGCCATCGCCAACGTGCTGGTGCGTCAGCAGAAGGCGCGTGGGTTCGCGACGATCAGCGCGTTCATCAAGACGGACAAGACCTTCGCGTTCGCCGCGCATGACGGCAACCAGCGGCACAACAAGCTCAAGAAGGCCACCGCGGAAGAGATCGCCGCCGACACCGGCATGAGCGACGCCGTGCGCGGCGCGCGCAACGCGCTGAGCGCCACCGGGACGGACTACGCCAACGGCGGCTACTTCTGGGACGGCGCCGACATCAAGTCGAACTACGACAAGCATCCGAAGGTCAAGGCCGGCATCCACATCACCGATCCGAAGCACAACATCTACGGCATCAAGGACAAGGACGTCCCCGGTGAAGAATGGTGGCGCAGCGCAGCGGGCGCCAAGACCAAGCTGCGCGGCAAATGGGATTACAAATACGAGTCCACCGCCGCGTACGGCGGGACCATCTTCTGGAAGTACAACGACGACTTCGTGAAGGCCACCAACAACAAGGTGTACGACTGATGCCCGGACTGCCCCGATCGATGCCTCGCCTGCCGCAACGCTCGCTGACCCGCTCGCTGCCCCGTTCGCTGACGATCGCTGCGACCGCTCTCGCCGGCTCGCTCTTCGTCGCGTGCGCGGCGCACGCCGACGCCGTGGCCAGGAATGCGACCGAGCTTCGCGACCTGCTGCGCGGCACGGCGACACCCGCAACGCTCGAACCGATCAAGACCGAAGGCTGGTGCGGACCGCAAGGCTGCTTCGTCGACGTCGGCGAGCTGCGCCTCGACCGCGACAAGGGCGGCTTCGTCAAGGCGCCAGGCGGCAAACAACTCGTCCTTGTCGAACACAAGGCCATGGGCGGCGAGCCGCTTCCGGACATCGACTGGACGTCGACGGATGCCTACCGCGTGACGGCCGCCGGCCAGCGCTGGGGCAGTTGCATGGAGTTCACGCACACCGGCATCGGCAAGAGCGGCGTGTACCAGCGCTGGGTCAGCGTGGTGCTGGTGCCGTTCAGCGGCGGCAAGCCGGCGGGTACGGCGCATCGCTTCGTCGGCTACTGGGCCGGGTGCGATTCGTTGCAGGCAGCGGCAACCCAGGGTCAGGTCTTGCTCCCCGTGATCGAGCGCAGCGAGCCCAAGGGCGCCAAGCCGGTCAGGCTGGTGGACTACCAGTGCTCGGCCACAGGCTGCGAGGGGAAAGTCGACGAGCGGATCGTCGACGGAGATCCGGTCGGGGAAAGCGGCGGGATGTCGATTCGAGGGAAGTGAGCGGCGGACTGCCACGGCCGCTGGCCCTCACCCCCACCCTCTCCCGCAGTGCGGGAGAGGGGCCACCCCGGTGGCCCTGCTCCGAATGGCTCGATGCATTCGAGCCCCCTCAGTCGAATGCGTAGTCGAAGTCCCCGTCCTTCACCGCCAGCTCGACCTTCGTGATCGCCTGGCCGTTGGTGACACGCGTGAGGTACTCGCGGCTGATGCGCGGCAGCACCGTGTTGGTGAGGATCGCATCGACCACCCGGCCGCCGCTCTCCACCTCGTTGCAGCGGCTGATGATCAGCTTCACCACGTCGTCGCCGAAGGTCAGCGGCACGCCGAGGTTCTCGCCCACACGCTTCTGGATGCGGCCCAGTTGCAGACGCACGATCTGGCCCAGCATCTCCTCGCTCAGCGGGTAGTACGGGATCGTGACCAGGCGGCCCAGCAGCGCCGCCGGGAAGATCTTCAGCAGCGGCTCGCGCAGCGCCTTGGCGATGCCCTCCGGTTCCGGCATCAGCTCCGGGTCCGCGCACAGCTTCATGATCAGGTCGCTGCCTGCGTTGCTGGTCAGCAGGATGATGGTGTTCTTGAAGTCGATGTGACGGCCCTCGCCGTCCTCCATGCGGCCCTTGTCGAAGACCTGGAAGAAGAGCTCGTGCACGTCCGGGTGGGCCTTCTCGACCTCGTCCAGCAGCACGATGCTGTAGGGCCGGCGACGCACCGCCTCGGTCAGCACGCCGCCTTCGCCGTAACCGACGTAGCCCGGGGGCGAGCCTTTGAGCGTCGAGACCGTGTGGGCCTCCTGGAACTCGCTCATGTTGATGGTGATGACGTTCTGCTCGCCGCCGTAGAGCGCCTCGGCCAGCGCGAGCGCCGTCTCCGTCTTGCCCACGCCCGAGGTGCCCGCCAGCAGGAACACGCCGATCGGCTTGCTCGGGTTGTCCAGCCCGGCGCGCGAGACCTCGATGCGCTTGGCGATCATCTCCAGCGCATGACGCTGGCCCACGACGCGCTGGTTCAGCGTGTCCGCCAGCTGCAGCACCGCCTGCACCTCGTTGCGCACCATGCGGCCGACCGGGATGCCGGTCCAGTCCTGCACCACCGCGGCCACCGCCTGTTCATCGACCTGCGGCAGGATCAGCGGCGCATCGCCCTGCAGCGTCGTCAGCTCGGAACGCAGGCCGTGCAGTTCGGTCAGCAGCGTCTCGCGCTCGGCCTCTTCCGGCGCGCCCTCGCCGTCCTTGCGCAGCAGCGCGTGCAGTTCCAGCACGCGGTCGACCAGGCCCTTTTCCTTCTGGTGACGGGCTTCGAGCTCCGCCTTGCGCGTCTGCGCCTCGTCCAGCTGCGTCGCGACGCGCTGCTTGCGCTCCGCAATGTCCATGCCGATCGCGCCTTCGCGGCCGATGATCTCGCGCTCGATCTCCAGCGCCTGGATGCGGCGCAGGCAGTCCTCGAGTTCCGCCGGCGTCGCATGCTGGCTCACGGCCACGCGCGCGCAGGCCGTGTCGAGCAGGCTCACCGCCTTGTCCGGCAACTGCCGCGCCGGGATGTAGCGATGGCTCAGGCGCACCGCCGCCTCGATGCCCTCGTCGAGCAGCGCCACGCGGTGGTGCTTCTCCAGGATCGAGGCCACGCCGCGCAGCATCAGCACCGCCTTGTGCTCATCGGGCTCGGGCACCTGCACGACCTGGAAACGCCGCGTCAGCGCGGGATCCTTCTCGATGTGCTTCTTGTACTCGGCCCAGGTCGTCGCCGCGATCGTGCGCAGCTTGCCGCGCGCCAGCGCCGGCTTGAGCAGGTTGGCCGCGTCGCCGGTCCCGGCCGCGCCGCCCGCGCCGATCAGCGTGTGCGCCTCGTCGATGAACAGGATGATCGGCTTGGGCGAGGCCTGCACCTCGTCGATGACCTGGCGGAGGCGGTTCTCGAATTCGCCCTTCATGCTGGCGCCGGCCTGCAGCAGGCCGATGTCGAGCATGTACAGCGAGACGTCCTTGAGCTGCGGCGGCACGTCGCCCTGCGCCAGCCGCAGCGCGAAGCCTTCCACCACCGCTGTCTTGCCCACGCCCGCCTCGCCCGTGAGGATGGGGTTGTTCTGGCGGCGGCGCATCAGGATGTCGACGATCTGGCGGATCTCTTCATCACGGCCGGCGATCGGGTCGATCTCGCCGTTGCGCGCGCGCTCGGTCAGGTCGACGGCGTAGCGCTTGAGCGCCTCCTGCTTGCCCATCGCCGCGGGCGCGATCGCGCCGCTGGCGTCGCCGGGCGCCGCGCCCGGCTCGGCGGCGCGCATCGCGCGTTCGGGCGAGCCTTCGAGGATCTGGTTGAACTTCTCGCCCAGGTCGTCGACGTTGATCTTCTCGAACTGCTTGGACACCGACAGCAGCACGTTGCGCATCGACGCCGTCTTCAGCAGCCCCAGCACCAGGTGGCCGGTGCGCACCTGCTGGTCGCCGAACATCAGCGAGCCGTAGACCCAGCCACGCTCGACGGCGTTCTCGACCCAGCTCGACAGGTCGGTCACCGAGGTGGCGCCGCGCGGCAGCCGGTCCAGCGAGGCCATCAGGTCCGACGACAGCTGCGCCGCGTCCAGCCCGTAGTGCTTGACGATGCGATGCAGGTCGGAGTCGGGCGTGTTGAGGATCTGGTAGAGCCAGTGCTGCAGCTCGACGTACGGATTGCCCCGCAGCTTGCAGAACACGGTGGCGCCTTCGATCGCCTTGTAGGCCAGCGGGTTGAGCTTGCCGAAGAGGCTGGTGCGGGCGATTTCAGTCATGACGATGCTCCCTGTGATGCCGGCGGCGTGGCCCGCCCCTTCACCCGCTGCTGCGGATGGAGGTGCAGGTCGCCCCGGTCGTGACGATGCGGACGGCCGCCGGAGCGGCCCGTCCAGGAAGTGAAGCCCAGGCGCGCGCTGCCGCTGAGCGCCGCGGCGGGCACCTCGTCGCGGCGCAGCACGGGCTGCAGCTCCCATTGCAGGTTGTGGCCGACGTACTGCCGGATCCAGTCGTTCAGCGGCCGCCAGGCGTCGCCGTCGGGCAGGAAGCCCTCGTACTGGCGCAGCGTCAGCGGCCCCAGGACGACGCGGAAACGGTACTGCCGGTCCCAGGCCTTGTTGCCCGCGGAGGTATTGCGGCCCAGGCGCGGCAGCTCGCGGCCGATGCGCTCGGGTCGCTGCCGGGCGAAGCCCAGCCGCGTGCGTTCGCCGTCCTCGACGGGCAGCCAGTGCGGCACGTGCTGCTCGATGCGGACGGGCACCTTGAAGTGCGACGACAGGATCTTGGCCAGTCCTTCCGGATGCTGCGCGCGTCCGCCGTGCAGGCCGGCCTGGAACAGACGCGCCGTCTGCGGCAGCGAGTCGCCGGGCCGCTGCGCGCCGTCGAGTCCGGTCGCCGCGCCCAGCCAGGCTGCGTAGCGATCCGTCGCCGGCCGGTCGTGCTGCACGGCCGGCTGCGATTGCGCCCAGGCGCGGTAGAAGTGCAGCAGCAACCGGTGATGGAAGACGTCGAGGAAACGGCTCAGCGTCGGATCGCCGCGCTGGTGCAGCCGCTCGCGGGTGTACTCGGTCAGGTGCAGCGGCATCGGCCCCTGCGGGCCGAGCAGGCCGAAGAAACGCACGCCCAGTCGCGGTGCGGGCCCCTGCCCGCGGGTCAGGCTCTGCAGCGCCGCCGGCGCGAAGTCGAGCTCGGGCTCCTGGCCCAGCCGGATCGCCTCCTGCGAGGGGCGCAGGCCGCGACCCAGCCGCGGCACGTCGGGCGTCAGGCCCTCGATGCGGCGCAGCAGCGCGAAGAAGTCATGGGCCCAAGGCGTCGCCTCGACGTCCTCGAAGAGCGCGCGCAAGGCGGCATCGCGCTCATTGCGTTTCTCGGGACGGCGCGCGAGCAGCGATTCGGGCGTCGGCGCGGCGGCGGCGTCGGGACCGCCGTCGGCTGCGACGTCGGATACAGCATCGGACGCCTGCGCCACGGCGCCGCCGCCGGAGACTGCGTCGGCGTCGTCGTCCGGGGTCGAACCAGGGCCGGGGATCTTCATCCGCGACCCCCGTCGCGGTCGTTGGCTCGGTCGTTGGCGCGATCGTTGCCACGTTCACCGGCGCGGTCGCCGCGTCCTTCCGCGTCGCCGCCGATGCGCGGCGCCCAGCGCTTCACCAGGCCGCGCTGCGTCGTGCGCAGGCTCAGCTGCGTGAAGCTGTTGATCGCCGCATGGCGCGTGAAGTAGCGCTCCAGCACGCTCGCGAAGAGGAAGCTGCTGTGGCCCTGGAACGCGTGCTCGTCGAGCTCCAGCGAGATCTCGGCGCCGGTGCCGAAACTCAAGGGGCCGGTGAACGGCAGGCGTCGCACGACCGACTGCGACGCGACGGCGCGCACGCCTTCGACCTGCCGCAACCAGCCGGCGTCGCCCGGCGGGCCGTACAGCGCCAGCAGGCGCCGCAGCGTCGCGGCCGCCTGCGCCGGCGGCTCGTCGCCCCAGGGCAGCTGCTGCTGCGTCAGCAGGCCCACCAGGCTCCAGCCGGCCTCGCCCGCCGGCTGGCGATTCACCGGTCGCGTGGGACCGTGCACCGCGTCCACCTTCAGCACCGGGCCGGCCGCGTCGAGCCGCCAGACGCCGGCGCCGTTGTGCGGCAGCAGCATCGGCAGGTCGCGGTTGGTGACCAGCGCCGAGACCGACAGCTGACGGATGTCCTCGCGATACGGCGCATGGCGCGGATCGACCAGCGAGAGGAAGACCTCGTCGCCGATGTAGCCGGTGCGCGGTCCCTGCTCCTTCTGGCGCGACGACATGAGGCGCGGCTCGCGGCGTGCGGTGTAGAAGCCGGGCGCATCCGGCGGCGCCTCGTGATAGGTGGCGTAGAGCGGTTCGAAACTCTGCTGGCCGAGCGCCCCGGCGCCGTAGCCGGTCACCGACTGCAGGCTGTGGATCTCGTAGTCCATCGGCCGGGTGCGGTCCGGCACGACGTGGTATTCCCAGCTGCCGGTGCCGAGCTGGATCCGGTCCAGCCGTTTCGGGAACAGGTTGATCGCCGGCGTGCAATGCAGCGAGACGCTGTCGACGTCGACCATGGCCTCCAGCGCGCCGTCGCCGCGGGAGAAGAACAGCACGATCTCGAAGGACGTGCCGTCGATGCGCGCGAGCCGGTCGGCCAGTTGGTCGATCTCGAGGAACAGGAAACGCCGCGGCATCGCCGCGAGCTCCTGCATCAGCCGGCTGCCGGAGAAGCTGCGATGCGACTCGGGCAGCAGCGCCTCGTCGGGCGCGAAACCCAGCGGGCGGATGCTGGTCGCGGGCCGCCACTGCACGGGCACCGCCGGAGCGTCGATGCCGTCGCCGGTGACGAAGGTGCCGAGCGGCGCGCCCAGCGCCAGCTCATGCAGCCGGTAGGCGACCTCGTCCGGCGCGCTCAGGTACAGCGCGAGCCGGTCCAGTCCGAGTTGACGCACGGGAATGCCGCCGCCGGTCCTGAGCTTGAGCCGCACGCCGCCGCGGCTGCCCGCGGCATCGGGAAGCCGCGACACCGGCAGGTCCGGCGCATGGGTGAAGTACTGGACGTCGTCCAGCGTCAGCGGCCAGAGCGTGACGTCGTGGGCGGTGCGGAACTCGCAGCGCGTGTCCTGCCCGCGCGGGATGGCCGACTGCAGCACGCTGCCGCGCGGCACCGGATGGCCCTTGGACAGGTTGGGGTCGGTCGGATCGACGTTCAGGCGCGCGATCATCATCGACGGGATGGGCGCCAGGAAGTTCGGGTAGATCGATTCCAGCAGGTGCGAGATCAGGCGCGGATGTTCCGCGTCCAGCTTGAGCTGCACGCGCGCCGACAGGAAGGCGAAACCCTCCAGCAGCCGCTCGACGTAGGGGTCGGCGACCTCGGCATCCTCCAGCCCGAGCCGGGCGGCGATCTTCGGGAAATCGCGCGCGAACTCCGCGCCGACCTCGCGCAGGTGGGCGAGTTCGTCGTTGTACAGGCGCAGCAGGCGCGGATCCATCGGCGTGCCCTCAACCCTCGCGGACTTCGACCTGCCCCGCCTCGAGGTCCATCTGCGTGCGCAGCAGGATCTCCAGCGGGATGGGCTGCGCCCAGAGATGGCCGCGGATGTCGAACTCGATCACGTTGTGGGTGTCCATGACGCTCTGCGTCTCGATCGCGCGGACCTCCAGGGTGTCCGGCAGGATGCGCGGCTCGAAGCGCAGGATGGCCTGGCGGATCTGCTTCTCCAGCAGGTGCACGTCGATGCGCGAGGCCAGTTGGCCCGACAGCGCCGGCAGCCCGAAGTTCAGCACGCTGTCGCCCACATGCCCGTAGGGATCGCATTCCTTGCCCATCGGCTGGATCGCGTTGAACAGCCAGCCCAGGTCGCGCAGCACCGCCTGGCGCAGCTGCGACTTGGTCATGACGCGGCGTTCCTCCGCCTCGACGCGGTGGAAGGGATCGTCGTCGGTCAACCGGTCCAGCAGGGCCGGTTGCAGGCGGTCGCGATGGATCTGGCTCATCGGCAGCTCGGGCGGGTGGGACGGTTCCGGGTCGGCAGGTTCCGGAGCGGCGTCGCGCGGCGGCTCGGCGCGCGCGGCGTCGGGATCATGGCTGGCGCAGTTCGATCAGGCGCGCGTCCAGCAGCCCGGTCTCGCCCTGGTCGGTCATCAGCACGCGCTGGCCGACGCCGGCGTACTGGTCGTCCTGCGAGCCCGGCAGCGGCTGCCATTCGGTGCGGCGCGCCATCCAGACGCGCTCGTCGTCGAAGGCCACGCTGCGCGGATACCGCGTCGGGATCAGGGCGACGGAGCCGCCGCCGTTGGGGAATTCCAGGTGCGCCGCGGACCACACGAGATCGCGCAGGTCGGTCGGCGCCTCGATGTGGATCTCCTTGATCGCGGAGAACGGCACCCAGCAGTAGCGGCCGTTGATCACGGCCTCCAGCACCGGACCGAGGCGCGAATCGCCGTCACAGACCCAGTCGAAGGCCTGGCCATCGATGGAGCCGGGTGTCGCGGGCGCGGCGTCCAGCGCCTGCGCGCGCAGCTGACGCGCGCCGGCGGCATCGCCGTCATGCGCCAGCTTCAGCGAGTGCACCAGGTTCGCCACCCATTCGGCCGGCTCGCCCATCACCATCGGCGTGGTGCGGCCCTCGAAGACGGCCTCGCGCACCAGCTCGCACTTCAGCGCTTCGCGGTAGGTGTTGACCATCGCCAGCGTGCCCGCGTCGAGCTCGCCGCAGACTTCCAGCTGCGCCGCCGCCCGCGCCCACTGGCCGGTCACCGCCAGCAGCTGGAACAGCATCGTGCGCAGCTTCGCGTCCTGCGGGCGCTGGCGGACTTCCGCCTGCGCCGCGGCCAGCGCCTCGGTCGGGCGACCGGCCGCCAGCAGTTCCTGCACTGCGCTCATTCAGGACTCCTCAGGTCAGATCGTCGTCGAAGGTGTGCGTGCCGCCCATGGCGCCCTTGGCGTTCTGGGTGCGGTACTCGATGTTGACCTTCTGGAAGCTCATCGAGATGCGCTCCACCGGCGCGCCGGTCTCGTCGCAGTCGATGTCGTAGGAAGCGATGCGCGCCTTCTCCAGCGTCAGGCAGAAGTAGTCCTCCTGCGAGCCGCCGGCCTTGCGCAGGTAGAGCTTGGAGCTCTTGACCTCGTCGTTGGTCGCGACCGCGCTCATCAGCGCGGTGCTGGCGCTGTCGAGGCCCTTGGTGATCGTCAGCTGGCGGTAGCTGCGGCGACCGGTCTGCTGGCCGGCCACGGCATCGCCCGCGGCGCCCACGCCCCAGCTGAAGCCGCGCACGACGATGTCGTTGGCGTGGCCCGCCGAGGTGGACTCGCCCTTGACCTTGCCCGCGCGCTTGAGCGACAGGTCCAGGTACATGTCGGCGCTGTTCGCGCCGCTGGTCAACGGATTCATCTTTCGCTCCGGCATGGACAACGGATGACGGCTGCACGCCCCGTCCTGCCGTCATTCGTTGTCCGAGCGCGGCGCGGCAGGACCGAGCCTGTCGCGCCGCGGGGAACATCGACGGCGGCGGCGCCGGCGCAAGCCGGCGCTCCGCCCTCGATGCATCAACGCGTTTCGGTCGTGGCCACGTTCCAGCCGAACTTGACCGCGCCGCCCAGGCCGCCCTTGGCGTCTTGGGCCTTGTACTCGAACTCGATGTCGGCGTAGGACACCGACACGCTTTCGCTGATCTCGCCGCCGGCCGAGGCGGACGGGGAGACGGCGGTCACGAGGACCTGCTTCAGGGTGACCTTCAGGAAGTCCTGCTGGCCTTCACCGGCCTTGCGGCAGGTCAGCACGGCCTGGTCGAAATGCTTGCCCGAGGCGCAGGCCTTGGCCAGCACCGGGGACGCCTTGTCGTAGTAGTGCGCGAACACGAACTGGCCAGGAACGCCCTTGCCCTTGCCCGAACCGGTACCGGCGGCGGCGGTGCTTTCCTGACGCACGTCCCACGACCAGGCCAGCAGGTCGATCTCGCCCTTGTGGTCCTTGTGGGTGGATTCGCCTTCGACTCCGGCGAACTTCAGATTGGCGTCGATCGTCATGGTCGATTTCTCCTAGATGAACTCTGTGAAAACAGTCTCCGCCTCGACGCTGACCGCGACGGAGACCAGGGATTTCGGACCTGGGAAGGTCCGGATGGCGGGGTGCCTCGAAAGTTCAGAACGCGCCTTCCAAGGCGCTCCCTTCAACACGTCGCGCGTCGTTGCGCGCGATTCTCGAATTCAGGCTCACTTGCCCTTCTGCGAGGGCAGCGTCGAGACCAGCCGCAGCGACACGGTCAGGCCTTCGAGCTGGTAATGCGGACGCAGGAAGAATTTCGACGAGTAGTAGCCGGGGTTGCCCGGGATCTCCTCGACGACCACTTCCGCGGACGCCAGCGGCTTCTGCGACTTCGTCGTCTCCGACGAGTTCGCCGGATCGCCGTCGACGTAGTTCATGATCCACTTGTTGAGCCACTTCTCCATGTCGCCGCGTTCCTTGAACGAGCCCACCTTGTCGCGCACGATGCACTTCAGGTAATGCGCGAAGCGGTTGCAGGCGAACAGATACGGCAGGCGCGCGGCCAGGTTGGCGTTGGCGGTGGCGTCGGGGTCGTCGTACTCGGCGGGCTTCTGCAGCGACTGGGCGCCGATGAACGCGGCGAAGTCCGAGTTCTTGCGGTGCACCAGCGGCATGAAGCCGTTCTTGGCCAGCTCGGCCTCGCGTCGGTCGCTGATCGCGATCTCCGTGGGGCACTTCATGGCCACGCCGCCCTCGTCGGTCGGGAAGGTGTGGGCCGGCAGGCCCTCGACCGCGCCGCCCGCTTCCACGCCGCGGATGCGGGTGCACCAGCCGTAGGTCTTGAACGAGCGGTTGATGTTGGTCGCCATCGCGTAGGCCGAGTTGGCCCACGTGTACTTGGCGTGTTCGCCGCCGCCGGTCTCTTCCTCGAAGTTGAAGTCCTCGACCGGATTCGTCTTCGAGCCGTAGGGCAGGCGCGCCAGGAAACGCGGCATGGCCAGGCCGATGTAGCGCGCGTCGTCGGACTCGCGCAGCGACTTCCAGGCGGCGTACTCGGGCGTGCTGAAGATCTTGGTCAGGTCGCGCGGGTTGGCGAGTTCCTGCCACGAGCCCATCTGCATCAGCGACGGGTTCACCGCGGCGATGAAGGGCGAGTGCGCGGCGGCCGAGACCTTGGCGATCTCGCCCAGCAGCTCGACGTCGGGCGGGCTGTGGTCGAAGTAGTAGTCGCCGACGATGGCGCCGAAGGGCTCGCCGCCGAACTGGCCGAATTCCTCTTCGTACACGCGCTTGAAGATCGGGCTCTGGTCCCAGGCCGTGCCCTTGTAGCGCTTGAGCGTCTTGCCGAGATCGTTCTTCGAGATGCTCATCACGCGGATCTTGAGCTGCTCGTCGGTCTCGGTGTTGTTGACCAGGTAGTGCAGGCCGCGCCAGGCCGATTCCAACTGCTGGAACTCGGCGTGGTGCAGGATCGCGTTCACCTGCTCCGACAGCTTCTTGTCGATCTCGGCGATCATGGCCTCGATCGAGACGATGACGTCGCTGCCGATCAGCGTGGTCTGCGACAGGGCCTGCTGCGCCAGCGTCAGCACCGCCTGCTCGACGGCGGACTTGGCCTCGTCGGTCTTGGGCTTGAATTCCTTGTTCAGCAGCGAGGCGAACTCGCCGCCCTCGTACTCGATGCCCTGCAATGAAGGCGCGTGTTGCGCGAGGGTGTCATCGGCCATGGTGCGTGCTCCGTGGGATCCGTGGGTCGGTTCTTGAATCGGTTCTGGAAGGCGTCAGCGGCGCGCTCACGGCGCGGCGCCGTCGTCGGGCTTCTGGGCCGAAGCCAGCGACTTGAGCAGCGCCTCGTCCTTGACCACCTTGGCGATCAGCTGCTCGGCGCCGGCCTTGCCGTCCATGTAGGTGATCAGGTTGGCGAGCTGCTGGCGCGCCTCGAGCAGCTGCTTGAGGCCGTCGACCTTGCGCGCGACCGCGGCCGGCGAGAAGTCGTCCATCGACTCGAAGGTCAGGTCGACCATCAGGTTGCCTTCGCCGGTCAGCGTGTTGGGCACGGCGAAGGACACGCGCGGCTTCATCGCCTTCATCCGGGCGTCGAAGTTGTCGACGTCGAAGTCCAGGAACTTGCGGTCCGACACCGGCGGCAGCGGCTCGGTGGGCTTGCCCGACAGGTCCGACAGCACGCCCATCACGAAGGGCAGCTGGACCTTCTTCTCGGCGCCGTAGAGCTCGACGTCGTACTCGATCTGCACGCGCGGGGCGCGATTCCTGGCGATGAACTTCTGGCTGCTGGTGGCCATGGGATGCTCCTTGAAGCGGGGATCGGGTGAAAGGTCGGAACGTTGAAGAACGGGCGGGTTCCCGGGGTCGCGGTCGGGCGCTTACTCGCTGGTCGTGCCGGCGAGCTTCTCGATCTCGTGCACGCCCTCGGGGTTGAGGTCGCGCATGATCTCGAGGAAGCTCTTGCTCATCAGCCGCTGCGCGCGGCGGATCAGCAGCGGCGCGGGGTTGCTGGGCTCGTGGCGCTCGATCCAGTCGCAGACGCGTTGCAGCGCGCGCACGGCGTCATCGCGGCTGGCGATGGTGCCGGGCGCGGCGACCGCGCCGACGGCCGCGCCGCCGAAGCCTGCGACACCGCCGGCCGGCGCACCGGCCGCGTCGTCCGCGGCGGGCGCGTCGACGCCCTGCCCCTGCAGTTGCCCGGCAGCCGCGGCGAGCGGCTTGAACAGGCGCAGCAGCGGCGAGAAATCAGGGCCTTGTCCGGTGCCGAGCGGCGCCTCGATCGCCGCGACGATGCCCTGGACGGTCGGCAGCGCGTCGTGCAGCCGGGTGGCGAAGGCGGGATCGTTGGCGGCCTGCGACGCCAGTCCGGCCATCAGGCCTTCGGGCGACGGCACGGACTCATCGCCCATGGGATCGGCATTGCCCAGCGCCAGTTCCACGTCGCGCACCCGGGGACCGCCGCGCTGGCCGGTCAGGCTCGCGGCGCGCAGGTCGGCGATGCCGGCCATGACGCTGGTCAGCGGTTGCAGCGCGTTCAGGCGCATCGTCGGGTCGTCGTGGTCGGACGCGTCCAGTTGCGGATGCACGTGCGCCCACTGCTGTTCCAGCAGACCGCGGATCAGCGCCAGGCCATCGACGGCAGCGCCCAGTCCTTGCAGCCGGGCGCCGGCGCGCACCAGCCAGACGGCGATACGCAGGTCGCGGGTGCGTCTGGCCAGCGCCAGGGCCTGCTCCTGGACCGCGTGCCAGTCGGGCTCCTCGGCCGGGATGATGGTGTCGCCGAATTGCTGCTCGGGCTTGCCAGCACCTGCCGCTTCCAGGGCGAGGAAGGCAGGGTCGTACTCCAGGTCGGCGCCGCATGGGGCGTCGTCCTGCAAGGGGGCAAGCAGCGAATCGAGGTCGAGGTCAGCCATCGCGTCGGAGGCAGCAAAACGGTTGCATGCCATGGACTCTATTGAGGGCTGTAACGGCGCGCAGTGGTCGAAAGTCACTTTGGCGCAAGTGGGGGGCGCTCAGGCTAGGGATTGCCGCCTCCCCGCGAGTCAAGCGGAACCCCTCCGGCGGCCCCTGCGACACCCTCTTCCGAGGTAGCAGGATGAATGCCAGCCGTCAGCAACATTAACAAGGTGTTTCGGTGCGGGACAAGAACAGGCTGGCCCACTCATACTGCGGCCCCGCAAGACCTGTCCCCTGCGTGAGGGACAGGCCCTCCCCCGCTGCAAGAGTTCCTCATGAAGCACCCGGCTGATTCCCCTCTCAACGCGCCGACGGATGCGTCGACGAACGCGCTCGTCGCGCCGCTGCCGCCCGGCGTCGACCGCCGCCGTCTGCTGACGCTGGCAGGCGCCAGCGCGCTGCTGTCCGCCTGCGGCGGCGGTGGCGGCGGCGGCGGGGACACGCCGGCCACGCCGGCGGCAC
>CAMPJJ010000037.1 GCA_946886855.1 uncultured Roseateles sp.
TCGTCGCCCAGGCCGAGCGTGGCCTCGCATGTCAGATGCTGCGTCTGCGACGACCAGGTCGTTCTGCTGGACCTGCGGCGAAGCCGCTACCTGAGCCTGCCCGACAAGATCAGCCGCGCGCTGTCGATTGAGGTTCACGGATGGCCTCAATCCAGCGACGCGACGAGCGCGCCACTCTCGCCGTCCGCCATGGAGACCGCTGTTGAGACCGCTGTTGAGAGTGCCTTGGGTCGCCTAAAGCACCTGGGCCTTGTCACCGACGACCGGTCGATGCAGCGCTGGACGAAACGAATGCACGCGGCGACGCTGCAGCGTCGACCCACCCTACCGCCAGCTACCTCGTCGGTGGCTTTCGACTTTCTATCGACGCCACCGCTGTCGACTCGCGACGTGCTGCAGTTCCTGCGCAGCGCCACGCTGGCAGCCTGGTGGCTGCGTACGCAGTCGCTGGACACCATCGCTACTCGAGTCGCGCGCCGCCGTCCAAGTTCAATGGTGGCGCACGCCGGCGCTGACGCTCCCCCGCCGTTGCGTGCAGCAGCCCGCGCCCCCGCGAAGGATCCAGCCGAGTCCACCTCGCCCGGCCCCGACGCGGCCAGGCTTCGCGCGGCAGCGCTCGCCTTTGAGCGCCTTCGCCCCTTGGCCTTCACAGCGCACGATCGTTGCCTGCACGATTCGCTGTCCCTGGTGGTGTTTCTCGCGTTCAAGGGCTTGAGCGCGAGCTGGGTCATCGGCGTGCGAACCCGGCCTTTCGGGGCGCATTCGTGGGTGCAGAGCGGCAGCCTTGTCCTGAACGACCAACATGAGCAGGTTCGCGCCTTTCGGCCGATCCTCGTGGTCTGACCAAGTGGCAAGGCTCATGTTCCGCTACCTTGCCTTCGCCTGGAACCCGGCCGACCCCAACGGCGCGGCGTGCGCGGCAGCCATGAATGCGCAGTGGGCCGACGTCCAGCGTGCGCGTCCGCAGCGGCCAGGAGCGGATTCATCCGAGTGGATCCTGGCCCACGTGACACGGGGCTTACGTGTCCACATGACCGGTGCCCGCCCGGGCGTCAACCAGGCGTTCGCACTGCTCGGCGATCGAGGCAATGGTGGCAATGGCGGCAATGGCGGCGATCACCGGATTTACCGGAATGACCGGCCCCTCGGGATTGGCCCCGCCGACGGCGGCGCTCACGGCGGCGCTCACGGCGGCGCTCACGGCGCCCAGACTCACGCGCATGCCATGGATACGGCCCAGGGCGTCATCCTGGGCAAAGTCTTTCGAACCGAGCGGCTGCACCTGCCCGCCGCGCGGCATATCGAACTCACCAGCGTGGAGCAGCAGCGCATCCTGAGCAGCCATGGCGACCGGCTGCTCGACGAGTTCTGGGGGCGCTATGTCGCCTTTCTTCCGTCTTCCCGCGGCTTGCCCAGCGTGCTCAGAGATCCCAGCGGTGCGCTGCCCTGCTTTCGACTCGAGCACGAGGGCGTGGTGCTCATCTTCTCCTGGCTGGAGGACGCTATGGCTTTGCTGGAACGGGTCAATCAGACACGGTCGAGATCCGGACCGCCCCTGGCAGTGAACTGGGCGGCCGTTGGCGCACTGGCTCGCTACGGCGCCCTCACCGGCCGCGAGACCGCGCTGCAGGGCCTGAGCGAAGTACTCGCCGGCGAGCGACACCAGCTCCCATTCGGACCGACTGAGGTCCTTTGGAGCGCGCCGGCGATCGCCGCGGTCCCGGTGTGCATTCCCGACGAGGTCGCCGCTCTGGAGCTTGCCACCACCGTGCGCGCATGCGCTCGCGCCTGGGCTGCCTCGAATGACCGGATCCTGCTGCGACTCTCGGGCGGCGTCGACTCCTCCATCCTCATGAGCACGCTCGCACCGCAAGGTACCGCCACCGACGTCGTGGCGATCAACTATCACTCCGTCGGCGCGGACAGCGACGAGCGGGAGTACGCACGTCAGATGGCGGCGATCGCCGGACGTGAGCTGATCGAGCAGGAACGCGACACCGATTTTCGTCTTGACCAGGTGTTGCGCGCCGCCCGGATGCCAGCGCCGGTGCCCTACATCGGCTGGATGAACGCGCGCGCCGATGCATCCCTGGCCCTCACCCACCAGGCGCGGGCCATGTTCACGGGGACGGGCGGAGACGCCTTGTTCTATGAATTCCCCAGATGGTGGCCGGCAGCCGACTACCTGCATGATCGCGGCATCGATGCCGGCGTCCTGACGGCGATGCTGGACGCGGCCCGACTCGGGCGGGTCTCGATCTGGCGAGCCGCGGTATCGGCAATCCGCGAGACGCTTCGACCTGGCCTGGCAGAGCGCTCATCGGCCGCGATGAACGACCTGCTCTCCCCCAGTCTGGGCGCTCAACCCGTCGATGCGGATCGATTCGCGCACCCGGGCTGGCGCGCAGCGGCGCGCTTGCCGCCGGGCAAGCGCAATCAAACCCAGGCCCTGATGTACCCGATGGGGTACTACGACCCCTTCGAGCGCGAGCGCGCGCCGGAACTGGTCACGCCACTCCTGTCCCAGCCGCTGATCGAGCTTTGCCTGCGCCTGCCGACCTATCAGCTCACCGCCGGCGGGTGGGGCCGCGGACTGGCGCGGCGCGCGTTCGCGCCCGTCTTGCCGGTCCAGATCGCGCGACGACGTTCCAAGGGCGGCATGGAGGAGCATGTGAGGGCGGTCCTGGACGCCAACATGGCGCAGATCCGAGCCCTTCTGCTGGAAGGGCAGTTGTGCCAGCGAGGCTTGCTGGATCGCCGCGCCATGGAAGCGCGACTGTCGGGCATGCCCACCGCCCTGCCCGGCACCGTGACGCAGCTGCACGGCCTCGTGGCCATCGAGGCTTGGCTGACGCATTGGCGGCATTGAGACGCGCTGCCATGCACCGCGTGGTCGCCCGCCGGTCGTGAGTTGCCAGTTGGGAGCTATCCGCTGGTAATGGTCAGGTGGGATTTGCCAGTCAAGAGCCGTCGAGCGCTCCCCAATTGAGAGTGCCCAGTGGACAGCTGCCATTGCCAGCCCTCAGGTGCCCATTTAGCCACGGTTACAACTACGGTGCCAACGAAGGATCAGCCATGACGATGCACAAGCAGGCCGTCGCAGCGATGGTAGTCCTCGCTCGCGAGATGGACCGACCGGTCACGATGCGGCTGGTTGCAGCCATTGTCATTTGCGTCCTGGGGGGAGCCATCGCCGCGCTCTCGCCCCTGGCCTTGAGGGCCGTGATCGACGCCGTGGGCGGTCCGGCATCGCCCGCCTGCCTCATGACTGGGGCGCTGTGCACGGGTCACTGGGTCGTGCTGCTGGCCGCATACGTCGGCGCCATGGCCTTGGTGAGGCTGGCAGCCGAAGTGCGGGCAGTCCTGACAAGCGCGGCCGACCAGCACGTGCTGGCACGGCTGCGACAACGCTACTTCGAGCAGCTGCTGAGCCTGCCCTTGTCCTTTCATCTGGAGCGCCGCACCGGGGCCCAGCTCCAGGATCTGCAGCAGGCCTGCATAGGCTACCAACTGATCAGCTACCACTGCGTGAACAGCGTCGTCCCCGTGATCGTGGAGACGTCCCTGGTGATGGGCGTGCTGACGATGCTGGGCCAGCCCTTCCTCACCTTGACCGTGCTCGCCACCGCCGCGGCCTACCTGCTCGTCATGCGCCTGGGCAGCGCGCGGCTCCACACGGCCGCGGCGGGCGTCACCGGGGCCAGCGCCGAGATGCACGCGAGACTGGCCGAAGGACTGACCAACTACGAGCCGATCAAGTGCTTCGCGGCGGAGCACCAGATCCTCGCCCGCTTCGGGAGCACGAACACCGAATTGGAGCGCCACTGGTCGAGCTTGCAACGCGCCGGCCTGCGACGTGGGTCTGCGGCGATCGCGGTCTTCGCCACCTCGATGAGCGTCGCACTCGCGCTGGCGGGTTTGGCCGTCGTGAACGGATCGCTGACGGTGGGCGGTTTCGTCCTCGTGAACCTGTACATGCTGCAGCTGGCGCGGCCGTTCGAGACGCTTTGCGGCGCAGTCCGCGATGTCAGTCAGGCGCTTGCGTTCATCGGCCCGGTGCTGGACGTGCTGGCCATGCCAGCGGCGGAGGGGTACCCGGCCGACCATGCGCGCCACGCCCACGACATTGACGACGACCTTCACGACGTCGGCGATGACAGCCGCGATGACAGCCGCGATCAAGGCCGCGATCAAGGCCGCGATGACGGCCTCGATGACGGCCTCGATGACGACCGTCACGCCCTCCATACCGCGCACACCCGCCCAATCACCCCGCCTGGCATTCAGCCCGGCACTCAGCCTGCCATTCAGGCGGCTGCTCGCGCTGTGGATGATGGCGGACTGAGCGCATTGCCACGCCACCTGACGGCCGGGGCGACGTCGATGGATTGCGCATGCGTCGCCATGAGCCCTTTCACGCTGGCGACTCGCGGCGCGCCGTCGGTCGCCTTTCTCGGCATTGATCTCTCGTTGGGCGACCGGCCCAATATCCTGCACGATCTGAACCTGGAGCTTCCCGCCGGTTGCACGACTGCCCTGGTCGGCCAAAGTGGAAGTGGCAAATCCACACTCATCCGCCTCCTGCTGCGCCTGTATGAACCCGCCCGCGGAAGAATCTTCCTGGACGGCGTGAGCATTGATGCGTTGCCGGTTCGATCGGTGCGCCAGATGGTGGCCCTGGTGCCGCAGGACATCATCTTGATGAACTCGAGCCTTGGGGACAACATCGCGTTGGGGCGCAGCGAGAGCACGCCCGAGGAGATCGAGCGCGCGGCGTGCTTGGCCGGGTTGCACGCCTTTGTCCGCGCCCTGCCCGCGGGTTACGACACGCCCCTAGGGGAACGCGGCTTGAAGGTGTCGGGCGGCGAGCGGCAGCGCATCGCCATTGCGCGCGCGATCCTTCGAGACCCATCGATCCTCGTGCTCGACGAAGCCACCTCGATGCTGGACTCCACGAGCGAGGCCCAGGTCCTGGCGAACCTGCGGCGCCTCAGCAAGGGTCGCACGACGCTGATGGTGGCGCACCGTCTCTCGACCATACAGCGCGCCGACCAGATCGCCGTACTCGAGGCCGGGCGAGTCGTGGAACAGGGCGATCATTCATCGCTGCTGGCGCGCGGTGGACGCTACGCTGCCCTGTGGCAGGCGCAGCAAGGAGGCGGCCCCCGCCGCCGCCGCCCCCACCCGCGGCAGCCGCGCAACGACGAACCGACGAGCCATTCAGCGCCGTGAACAACGCGCCAGCATGCGACGCAGAGATCCGCATCTGGGCCGTACCTGGAACGCACCTGGGCCGCCCCCGACCCTCGCGTGGGCCGTTCCTGAGCGGTGCACTCAGCGGTACCTGGTGCCACACTGGAGCGGATGTCCCGCTCACTGCAGCCGATCGTCGGTGCAGACCGGCCCCGTATCGCCGAGCTGCTTGAAGGTGCGCATCGGCTCCCAGCGCGCGTACTGCTGCGCCAGGCTCGCGACCGTCTCTCCTGCGACGAGGGGCACTGTTCGCTTCTCGCCGTTGAGCCAGAACTTGTACCAGTCCACGTTGCCTTGCAGCGAGATCATCCGGTCGGCGGGCCGCCCCAGCGCATGTTCGCCTTCGGGCAACAGGATCATTTCCGCGGGCTTGTATTGACGCCGCAGCAGCGCGTAGATGTCCCAGTTGTTGTGCACGGTGGTGCCATAGGCTTCCACGCGGATGGCGGCTCGTATGCAATCGGTGTGCAGCGACGGATCGTTGGCTAGCCAGTTCTTGCGCCAGGGACCATAGAGCCCGCCGCCGTTGGCCCGTTCTTTCTTCATGAGCAGGCTGTCGGTCGCGGCGTTGGTGATGGTCAGGGAGAACAAGGTGTTGGCGTCCCCGTCCAGGAGCGACGCCGCGCGGATGGGCACATCCGAGAACGTCACGAGGTTCAGCACCAGCTCGCCCGTGCCACTCCAGCCCATGAGTCCCACCCGGTCGCGATCGACGATGCCTTGCGCCGCCAGGGCATCGATGGCGCCACGCACGCCCTGCACGAAGGCCACCCGCTGCTCGCGGACGTCCTCCGGCATGCCCCCGTTCGGGGCCAGGGGCAGCGCCAGCACCAGGATGTTCTCCCGCAGGAACGCCCGTCCGGCAAAGCCGCTGGTGTAGCCGTCGTAGATGTTCGATCCGTCGCGGTAGAAGCGATCCGGCGAAAACCCATAGGACTGGATCACGGTCGCGTGGCGTTTGGCCGGGTCGAAGTCGGCGGGCACCATCAGCCCACCCTGCCACGTCCGACCGCTGACGTCCCGCCAAGCGTACGGACGCATCGATCCCCACGAGGCCGGCTTGAACTGCGGATTGAGCTCGGTCAGCCGCACCGTCGCTTTGCCCGGGGCGCTGGCCTGGATGTCCGGCGGCTGGTTCAGCGATTGCCTCACCTGCACTCGCCATGTGGAGGACTCAGCATCATGAGGCGCTGCGGGCTGCGCGACCGACGCCGCGGCCGAGGCAGTAGGCTTAGTCGCAGCCGTGACCCCTACCGGGGTAGCGCCCGACGCCGAAGCAGCGCCCGAGGTCGGAACCGCGCCCGTGCTCGGAGCCACGCCCGGCGCCACAGCGTTTGAGTGAAGCGCTGCCTCCTCAAGCCATCCGTCACCGGCACGGTCACGAACGAAACGGCGATGCCGGTCGCCGTCGATCACGATGACGCCCTCCCCAGGTCCAGGTGCCGAGAACGCGCCCTTGGCTCGCCCCTGAAGCGCCGCGATGTCCTTCCACTGGCCGCTGTCGGGCCAATATTCGATGACGTGAGAGGCGCTGCCGGGATCGCCGCTGCCCGTCTCGCGCGGAAGGAAGGTGCCGGCGATGACCACCGAACGTCCGCCGTTCACCCACACGCCGGGCGCACGCGCTTGGGTGTCGGCCACGGCGTCGTCCGGTGCATCCACGATGGTGTGCAACTGGCGGTCCGAGAGCCGGTATGCAACCAGGCGACGCGTCACGTAGCTCGACGGGCGCGTGAAGTAGCTCTGCGGGTCCATCGTCAACGCGGCGCCGAACTGCGCGCTGGATTGCGCGATAAAGGGATACTGCTTGGACCAGTCCCGGTGACGTTCGGGCTCGAGCTTGGGCAGCAGCGCCCAGCGGCCATCGGGCGAGATGCTAACCGGCGGCGGGCGCAGGTTGGCCTCGGCGAACGGCTCTCCCAGTGTCTGCTCCTGCCCTCGCGCTCCCGCGGCCACGGTGTAGTACTGATAGCGCCGCTGCTGGCTTCCCAGGTCCTCATGACCGAAATGCAGGCTCCAAAATGAGATCGTTCCGGCCACGATGGCGCGCGCGCCTGCAGGGGCCGGCGGGTTGGGCACGGGCGACACATAGACCACCCGCTGGAGGTCATCGGACACATCGAAGGCCACGACACCGTTCGGCGCGAAGGTGAGCGGGGTGAGCCGGCGAGTCAGCGTATCGAGCTTGTAGGCCTGGAAGGGCGCGTCGTTCATGCGCGCGCGCATCACGAGGGTGCGATCGTCGATCCAGCGCACGTTCGTCAGAGACGGGACCGCGTCATTGTTGTCCCGCCGCGCGTGCACGCGCAGCACTGGCTGCGGGGGCTGGGCACGACCGGTGTCCAGGACTCGCGCGCTCACGTCGAGCAGCAGGATGTCGTACTGGTTCACGTCCGAGGCGACCACCGACTTGCGCGTGACGATGAACAGCTGCTGCCCCCCCGGCGAGCGCTGCATCTGCAAGGTCTCGTCGTCCAGGTTCACAGGTTGGATGATGCGGGTGAACTCGACGAGGTCCTGAACCGTGGGCCCCACCGCGGCATCCGCCGGGGCCGGGGCGCAGACGGCAAGCAGTGCCGCGGCAACCGTTGCGAAGCATCCGCTGCCAGCGAGGAGCGGCCACGCCCGGCCGCCGTTGAACATGCGCGAGAGTGTTCGAAAGCGGGCGCCGGCGCCACTAGGCGCGGCCGGACGACGTTGAGTGGGTTTTGGAGACAGCATGGTCCATTCCGGCGTGTGCGCCGGCTTAAAAGTTGTTTGGTGCCAAGAGCGGCAGGGAATGTCCAACGGGCCAAAGGGCCAAAGGGCCAAAGGGCCAAAGGGCAAGAGGGCAAGAGGGCAAGAGGGCAAGAAGGCAAGAGGGCTAGAGCGCCAAGGGCCCGGGAAGTGCAGGCGGCCAGACGCGCGCACGGGCTCACGTCAGCCTTCGGCAGGCCTGCCTGGGCGTTGTGCCTGGGCGTTGTGCCAGGGCCGCAATCGGCCGGCCGGTGTGGAGGGATCGCTGACGGGAAGCCGTTGGGGAAGCCTTTGGGTAAGCCTTTGAGGCGAGACCATGGAGGCCAAGACATCAACCCATCAGCGCAAGGCCAGTGCCGGCGAGGCGAACGACTGACGTGGATGACGCTGGCCCGCGATGCCCACCCGCGGTGCTCGACGGCTTGCGGATCGGCGATCGATGCTCGCGGCTCAGCGCACTGGGTCGGGCGCTACCAGCTCATGGAGAGCCGCACGTTGGCGTAACGCCCGCGCCAGTCCGCCTGTGTGACGTCGTAATACGGCCACGACCCCACATACTGCGGCTGGCGGTCAAGCAGGTTGGCAATGGCCAGCGACAGTTGCGAGGACTTCACCAGAGGCACGCGCAGACCCATGCGTTGCAGGTCCACCGATGCCGCCGCGTCGAAGACCCAGAAGTTGCCCAGCCCGCGCTCGCCGGGCGCCACGTCCCTGTAGCTCCCCAGGAATCGCCCGGTCAGGCCCACATTCCAACCGCCTCGATCCAGACCAGCGAACACCCGCCCTTTCCATCGGGGCGCCCAGTAGTCCAGCGCGCGGCGCCCCAGCCGGTCTTCCGTCATCGCGCCCGGCGCGAGGACGACGTCGTACCGCATCGTGCGCGTCGCGCCGCCCGACAGCGTCCACCGCGTCCCGCCCGATCGCCATGCCTGCGAGAACTCCATGTCCGCGCCCGCCGTGTCCACGCCCCCGAAGTTGACCTCCGAGTACATCACCTGCGACACCGGGCCCGGCAGGCCGCCATCGCCTGGATCTCGGGAGATCAGGCCGGGAAAGAGCGCTTCGTTGTCGAGCACCACCTGTGGGGACAGGAGCGAGATCAGGCCGTGGATCTTCACCCGCCAGGCCGTCACGGCCAAGCGGGTGGCGTTGCCCGGGCCAGCCCCGGTTTCCGGCTCCCACACCGCGCCCAGCGAGTACGCCCTGCCTCGCTCCGGCTGAAGCGCGGGATTGGCGGCGCGGACAAGTACCCCCTCGGTGATGGGCGCGTTGCCCCGCGACGGGTCGGTCAGTCCGAAAATCTCGATGGGATAGCTTTCGTCGTTGATGTGCGTCTGCACGAGCGTGGGCGGCTTGAACGAGGTGGCCACCGAGCCTCGCAGCAAGGTGGTCCTGGAGGGCCGCATCTCCAGCCCGGCTTGATAGGTGTTCGCGCTGCCGAAGTCGCTGTAGTGGTCGCGCCGCGCCGCGAGGGTCAACGCGGCGGCCTCGCGAGAGGGCCCGCCCCCCTCGGGCGTACGCCACAGGGGAACGCGGGCCTCGCCAAACATCGCGTGGCTCGATCGCTTTCCATGGATGTCGTAGGAACCCGGGACCGTGGAGCGAATCTGATCACGAGACGCCTCGGCCCCTGCGATGACATCCACGGCGCCCGAAGGCAGCTCCATCGTCGCGCCGCGCACGAAGGCACTCACCTGATCTTTGCGCCCGTGGTTCTCGCGTGTGGCATCAGTCCAGATCGAACGCAGCACCTCGTCGCTGGCGGCCCGGGCGCTGGCGAACGGATTCAAGGCCTTGGTCGGGAGCGTTGCAGACAGGGCCGCCGCGAGTGCGGCGCTGTTGACGCTGGTGTTGCGCTGCACGCGGTCCCCGTCATCGCGCGATGTCGAGACGGAGACCTCCGCGTCCCAGCCTTCGCGGAGTTCACCCCGCGCCCCGATCAACAGCCGCTTGAAATCAGTGTCCCGTGCGAAACCTTCTGCACCGTTGTCCAAGCCCAGCCGGCCATTCACGCGGACGTCGACGCCGAAGGGGTTGTACGGGTTGGTCGCCGGCACGAGCGTGTTGCTCAGCAGCAAGCCGTATTGTTCAGCGCTGATCTTGTCCTTCGTCAGCGTCGCCTCCGCAAAGGACTGCCAACTCGCGCCCATCGGCGCCTCGGCCGTGGCGTGCAGCGCCAGGTTCTCCGTGCCGAACACCAGTGCCGTCCCGCGCCCGTTGGACAGCGGATTGCACAGGTTGGGCTGGCCCGCGTTGGGCGCGAAGTCGCGCACGGTGGGCATTCGGTCGGGGCCAAGCACCGGCAGTCCGGCAATCGACGCATTGAGCCCCGGCAAGTTCGCGCCCGATGCGCTGCTCACGGTACCGGGCGTGCACAGGCCCGTGCGTGCATCAACGCCGCCAAAACGCTGGTAGTCGCCGTCCACGAAGAAGCTCCGCTCCCCCGCCGTCAACGGCGTCGTCTTGCTATACGAGCCCAGCAACAGGAACGAACCGGACGCACCGTGCGCGCCGGTGCCCAGCGAGACGGCACGCTCGCTCGTGCCCTTTCCCGAGGCCACGTGCGCGTCGAGCACGACGCCGTCAATGGCCTTCTTCAGGATGACATTGACGACGCCGGCCAGCGCATCACCGCCGTAGACGGCTGACGAGCCCACGGGCACGATCTCGACGCGTTCCACGGCGGCCATCGGGATCAGGTTCAGATTGAAATAGTTGCCCGAGCCGGAGCCAACCGCCTGCACTCGACGACCGTTGATCAGCACCAGGCTCGAGCCCAGCGGCAGGCCCCGCAGCTGCACCGACCCTTGCCCGATCGTCTGTCCAGCGCTGCCCTCGCCCGAGCTCACCGACGCCTCGTTCAAGCTGCTGATGAATCGCTCCAGCGTGGGTTGCCCGCTGCGGTCGATCTCCGCTCGGCTGTAGACGTTCACCGGCGCAGGACCATCGGCGTCGATGCGCTTGAGTCGAGAACCGGTGACCTCGACCCGGGTCAGCGACCCGACCGCGTCGCCCTCGCGAGGCGAGGTCGCCGCTCCGGCCAGCTCGCCATTGAAGGCAGATGCGGCGGCGGCTGACGCGCCGCCCACCAGCGCTACGCTCTCGCCCGGGTCCGTCTGAATCAGGGCGGCGCTCGCCGCCCGCTTCACGGGAGTTCCCACAGTGGCGGGCACCGCGCGCACAACGATGGCGCCGTCGGGCATGACGATCCACTCCAGACCCGAGCCCGCCAGCGCTTTGGAAATCGCCTCCGCCGCAGAAAGCTGGCCACGAACGGGTGGAGACACGCGATCTCCCACGGCGGCGGGATCGAACAGCACCGAGGTTCCCGTTCGCGCGGCGATGCTGCGCAAGAACTCGGAGAGGGGCTGCGCGGGCTGATCGATCCGGTAGCGTGCCTGGGAAGCGGGCAAGACTGTAGCGGGAGCCGAGCCCGAGTCCGCAGCACCGGCCGCACTGCAGGTCAAGAACAGCGTGGCTACCGCGCCGAGTGTGAGGGGGTGTCGATGCACGGCGGGACCCCGGCGAATTCTTCTTTGCATGTCGTCTCTCTCGCATTGCCGAATCGGCGATGCCCAGATGACGAGGCGCCCTGACCCCTTTCTGCTAGGACTTCTCCTACTGGGGTCGGCGCAGCGTCAAACGTCCCCCGGCCTCCCGCACACACGGGCCCTGCGACGCGCCGACGCTGCGCGACCGCGCTTGTCGGCACGCGATGACAGCCGCAATGCACTTAGCCGATAGCGTGGCGTAGCCTGCCCGGCTCCGATTCGAGGGATAGGAATGTGAACAACCATCGGCCACGTGCCCCACCATCAAGTTGCCAGGCCCATCCACAGACTGCCGCTGCGCGAACCCAGGTCCTGGATCAGGCGGTCCATGTCGTTCGCCTTGTCGTAGAACCGGTCCGCCCCTCTTGAAAGCACCAGCGGCTCATAGGTGGCCCGGTCGTTGGCGCTGAGCACGATCAGCTTGCCCCGAAACCGGTTCGCCCTAAGCCTGGACACCAAACTGAGCCCAGTGCCGCTGGCAATGTTCAGGTCGATCAGGACGGCGTCCGGCGCGGTGAGCTGCACCGTGGCGAGCGCCGCGGACTCGCCATCGCTTTGGCCAACGACTGTGGCGCCGGCCTCGTCTTCGAGACGTTGGACCACCAGACGGCGCAGCAGGGCCGAGTCCTCCACGACAACCAACTTCATCTTCGCTCCTGTAGTGCCCGCATGATGCCGATGGCGGGGTCGTCCTGTCCACGCGCCAACCCCCGCTCACGCGAGGGCCTTTGCACTGAAGGCATGTCAGCAAAACGAGGACGCCATGCAATGCGGCTCGGGCGCAGGGGCTAGGTGGGCCGGGTGGGCTAGGTGGGCCGGTGTACCTGAACTTGTGATCGAATTGGTCCCATGGGCTGACTGCGGGCCGCCACGACACGCCTAATGGACGTTGCTGGCGTTCGCTCCGATCAACCAGCTCAAGCGCGACGTGCGAGACGGCCTCAGGGCGTTTCGAGGAGGCCCCGGCGCCCAGATCCCATGTCGGGGAGTTCCGTACCGCTGTGGACCGTGCGACCTCGCTGTTACCGCAGGCATCGGCGACGTCAGTCAGAACGCTTCACCGCGCACGAGGGGGCGCAGGAAATCCTGGGATCTCAAATTTGGGGGCGCTCAGCCAAGCATCCGTCGGCAGCGAGCCCATCTCGCCGGTGCGCAGGAAGTCGAGGATCGCCTGTTTGGCACCCACACTGTCGCGCAGTTGGTAGAAGGCGCCGTCATGTCCCGCGCGATGTACAAGAATGGCGTGCCCGTTGGGAACGTACGGCAACAGGGCATGGGTGTTCTCGATCGGTGTGGACGTGTCCCAGTCGCCGTGGACGAACACGACGGGAATTGGCGAGACGCGGGGCAGTCGGACCACGTCGCCCATGTCGGGGGTGGGCCAATCTGCGGCTGAATAAATATTGCTCTCGAAGTTCCAGTTCCAAGCAAATCGGTAGCAGGATCCGTCCGCATTTGATGTTCACGCTCTGCGGTGACGCCCACGCTGCTGTCGACGAGTGGCCCAATCAAGGTCACCGGCGCGGCCCGGCGGTCCTGGAGGGTGTCGCGCGCCCACTCGTCGTACCGGCCGTGGTACAGCGACAAGATAGACGCCGGCCACCGTGCCGCGTCGCTGGTCCGCGACAGCAAGGCAAGCTGCAGATCCTCCTTGCCCAGTACGACGACTTGCCGCTTGCCGGTCTCATCGCGCGCCGCCACGCGCACCACCACACCTCCTGGCCGCGAGGCGAATCGCCGCTGGAGGGCGCGAACGGCCGCCATGACGCCGCCCTGAGGAAGGTAAGGCGCCAGGCCCGCATCACGATCGGCGTCGTAGGCGATGCGCTGCAGAGCGGCGACAACATGCGACGGCATGTCGTAGCCGTTGTTCAGCGGCTCGACGGACGAGAGCACGGCGCGGGCGACGATCTCGGGGTGGAACCGCATCACCGCGAGCGACCACTGCGATCCGAAGCTGCCTCCGAAAAGACTGATCCTGTCGTAGCGCAGCGACTTTCGCAACGCGTCGACGTCCGCTGCGAACGCTTCGATCGTGTATCCCGAGAGATCCTTGTCCGCATGATGTGCCACCGCACGGATCGCCAACGCACGCATGGCGCGCGCCTCCGCCTGCACCGACGCCGGCCGGTCCAGGGGCGATGCACCGGACATCTCGACCAACTTTTCTCCCCGGGTCGTGTAGCCACGCTGCCCCACGATGACCAGATCGCCCACCGGACGAAAGCTCAGCCAGGAGCGCAAGCGCGCCTGGGCCGCCTCGCCGCTCTCGGTGAAGGCGCCCAACACGTCGAGGCCGGGGCCGCCGGGCAACCAGAACACGGGCGGCGCGCCGGTTGGATGGAGCGCCTTGATGCGGGCAAAACCGATCGCTATCGTTCGGCTGTTGGGCTTGCCTCGGTTCTCGGGCAAGTAGAGCGTGCCCATCTCGTAGTCGAATGTTTCGCCATTGGCCAAGGTGACGGTGCGCTGCTCCGCGACGATGCGCTCCGTCACGGGCTGCGCGCGCAGTAGCGGGCTTTGAAAGGCAAGCACCATCAGCGTGCTGACCAAGAATCGAATCGAATGCACGGAAAGCTCCCTGAGGTCAGCCTCCGCACCGAAGGCATCTGGCCGCGGCGATCCGTTTCGGATCACCGCGTCGGATCGGCTGTCGGATCGGCTGTCGGAATCGATCGTACCCATCCGTTGCCGCAACTGCGATACGGCTCCAAACTGGATGTGCACGGCGTGCTCCGGACTGGGGCAGACGTTCGATGTCGTGGGCATTGCTTCGCACGAGCGCCCAGGGCCGGAAGGCAAGGCCGACCCTTGAACACGCCTGTTGGGCCTGCAGCTGCGATACCCCAACGGCGGGGAGCGGGAGTCGGCCGGCGCCCCGCCTTCATCAGGCCGTGCAGATGCGCACCTGCGCACCGTCACTTCCGCCGAACTGCAGCCCAGACCTCGCGCAGTGTGGCGGCGATGACGCCTCGTGCATCGGGATCTCCGTACAGCAGGGCCTTGGCGTACTGCAGCATCTGCTTGGGCTCGACGTGCGGCGGCAGCGGCGGCACATTCGGATCGACAGCCATTTCCAGCAGCACCGGCCGCGTGGCGCGCAGCGCCTGGTCCCAGGCCGGCGCCACGTCCTCCGGCCGGTCGACCCGCACGCCCTCCAGCCCGAGCATCCCTGCGTAGTCGGCGTACGGGAACGCGGGCAGATCCTGGGAGGCCGCGTACTTCGGATCCCCGGCGGTGACGCGCTGCTCCCAGGTCACCATGTTGAGATCGCCGTTGTTGAGCACCATCACGACCAGGCGCGGATCCGCCCAGTCCTTCCAGCGGTGCGCGATGGTGATGAGCGCGTTGATGCCGATCATCTGCATCGCCCCGTCGCCGACCAGCGCGATCACCGGGCGTCCCGGATGGGCGAGCTTGGCGGCGAGTGCGTACGGCACGGCGCATCCCATCGTGGCCAGGCCGCCCGACACCGACCCCATCATCCCGGGCCGGGCCTTCAGGTCCCGCGCATACCAGCCGGCCGCCGTGCCGGAATCGCAGGTCAGGATCACGTCGTCCGGCAACCGGGGCGACAGGTCCCAGAACACGCGCTGCGGATTGACGGGCTTCGCGTCGTTCATCGCGCGCGCTTCCAGCACCTGCCACCAGTCGCGCACCTGGCCCTCGATCCGGTCGCGCCAGGCGCGGTCCGGCTTGGACGTCAGCAGGGGCAGCAACGCCTCCAGCGTGAGGCGGCTGTCGCCGATCAGGTTCGCTTCCATCGGATAGCGCGTGGACACGTGGCGCCCGTCGATGTCGATCTGCACGCCGCGCGCCTGGCCTTCCTTGGGCAGGAACTCCGAGTACGGGAAGTGCGAACCCACCATCAGCAGCGTGTCGCACTCCTCCATCAAGGTCCAGCTGGGCCGGGTGCCGAGCAGGCCGATGCTGCCGGTCACGAAGGGCAGGTCGTCGGGGACGGCCATCTTGCCGAGCAGCGCCTTGGCGATGCCCGCGCCCAGCCGCTCGGCGACCTGGACGAGCGCGTCCGTCGCGTGCAGCGCGCCGGCGCCCGCCAGGATCGCCACGCGCTGGCCGGCATTGAGGATGTCCGCCGCGGCGCGCAGTTGCGCGTCGGCGGGGACGCCCGCCGGCGCCGTCCAGCCGATGCCGGTGTGGACGGTGTCGTGCGCCCGGGGCGGCGTCGCCACCGCCTTTTCCTCCTGCATGTCGTGCGGCACGATCACGCAGGTCACCGTGCGCCGGTCCCGCGCGATGCGCACCGCGCGATCGATCAGGTGGCGCACCTGGGCGGGCGTCATCGCGGTGTGGACGAACTCGTGCGCGACGTCCTTGAACAGGCTGTGCAGGTCGACCTCCTGCTGGTAGTCGCCGCCGATCGCGCTGCGGGCGCTCTGGCCCACGATCGCGACGACCGGCATGTGGTCGGCCTTGGCGTCGTACAGGCCGTTCAGCAGATGGATCGCGCCGGGACCGGAGGTGGCCATGCACACGCCCACCTCGCCGGTGAACTTGGCGTGGGCCGTGGCCATGAAGGCCGCCAGTTCCTCATGCCGGACCTGCACGAATTCGAGGCCGAGCTGCTGACGGCCGAACGCCCCCATCAGGCCGTTGATCCCGTCGCCGGGATAACCGAAAACGCGGCGTACACCCCAAGCATGAAGTCGTTCGAGGATCTGGTCACTGACGGTGGCGGACATGCGGGTGGCTCCTGGACGATGGCGCTGCCCGGTTCTGGCAAGCGGCACACCGCCCCGTGGCGCTGGCGCTGGCGCTCGCGCTGGCGAAGCCAGTTGATCGGATGATCGGATGCGTCGACTGCGATCTTCGCTCTCATCCTTGCCACGCCTCGGCTCTCCGCCCTCCCTGGGGTGCCGTGTCGTTTTGGATGCGCGCACCGTGAAGCCATCCAGCACCGGGGAGCATCTCCCGGCGTCGCGGCGTCCTGCGTCGCGACAGGGTTCACGAGAACGCTACGAACGAGCGTCCGGGCATTGGACATTGGGGGCGACCGCATATACTGTGTTTTCATACAGTAACTTTTCAGAGCCAATGATGTCGCCCGCCTCACCCGGGCTGGCGGGAGTGTCGCCTCCTGGCAGCCTCACCTCGCCTAGCCAGAACGCCCCGCCCGTCCCATTGGGTGTCGCTATGGAGCACGAGCCCTTGCCGCCGGCCATGGAGGCCGCGCTCTGGCGAGGTGATCAACTGGGGAGCGCGGCCGCCGCGGTGGAACCCACCGGCTTTTCGGCGCTGGACGCCGTGCTGCCCGGCGGCGGCTGGCCTTGCGCGGCCCTGACCGAGGTCCTAGTCAGCCAGTTCTGCGTCGTGGAGTTGCGCCTGCTCGCTGCGGCAATGGCTGCCATCACCCGTCGTGGCGCGACCGTGGCCCTGGTGGGCCCCACCCTGCGCCCGCACATGCCGGGCTTGCGCCACGAGGGTGTGGACGATCGCCACCTGGTCTGGGTGGATGTGGATGCGCCGAAGGACCGGCTGTGGTCGACCGAGCAACTGGTCAAGGCGGGCAGCTGCGGCGCCATCGTGGCGTGGCTGCCGCTCGTGCGTGCCGAGCAGGTCCGGCGGCTGCAGGTGCTCGCCGCGCATGGCCGCTGCCCGGTGTTCCTGTGCCGGCCCGAGTCCGCCACGCGCGACGCCTCCGCCGCGCCCTTGCGCGTCGCGGTGCGCGTGGACACCGACTGGCAGATCACCGTGGAGGTTTTCAAACGCCGGGGCTCACCCGTCGAGGCGCCGCTGCAGTTGCTGTCCATGCCCGGAGGCCTGGACACCATCATGACCCCGAGGCTGCGACATCCCAGCCGCCTCGTCACCGTCGAGTCCAGCCATGCTGTGGACAGCCCTGTTGCTGCCGCCGAGCGCAAGCCAGACCCCGTCCTCGAACCTTCCCGGTGCTGACGCGCTCGCCGCCGTGGCGGTCTGGGCGCTGCAGTTCACGCCCCGCGTCACCGTGTCCGAAGATGCCGTCCTGATGGAGGTCGAGGCCAGCACGCGCCTGTTCGGTGGCAAGCGGGCGCTGCGCGACCGCGTGGTCGCGCAGGCCAAGGAGATGGGCGTGGCGCAGGTGGCCTGGGCCACAACCGCCCTGGGCGCGCATGCCCTGGCGCGCTGCGGCATCGAGAACGGCTTCAAGAAGCCGCTCGAGCTCATGCTCGACGCGTTGCCCATGGCGTGCCTCTCCGCAGTCCGCCCGCACGCGACCACGCTCGCCCAGGCGGGCTGCCGCACGCTGGGCGACGTGCGGGCGCTCCCGAGGGGCGGCTTGAGCCGGCGCTTCGACAAGCAGCTCTTGCAGGCGCTGGACCGCGCCTACGGCCATGCGCCCGAGGTGCATGCCTGGGAAGCGCTGCCCGACACCTTCCACGCCAGGCTGGAACTGCCCTTCCGGGTGGAGCACGCGCCCGCGCTGCTGCAGGGCGCGCGGCGGCTCCTGGTGCAGATGTGCGGCTGGCTGGCCGCGCGCCACGCCGGCGTCACGGTGTTCACGCTGCGCTGGTGGCACGACGCCATGCGTTCCAAGGACGCGGGCGAAGGCGGTTCCTTGAGCGTGGGGACCGCCGATCCCAGCCGCGATGTCGAGCACCTGTGCCGGCTGCTGGCCGAGCACCTGGCCAAGGTGGCGCTGCTGGCGCCCGCGGGCGACCTGGCGCTCACCGCCGACCAGGTCCACGACCAGGCCGGCAGCACCGCGGCTCTCCTTCCGGGTCTGCCAGGCTTGCAGGATGCGGCGCAGGACATCGAGTCGCTGCACCTCGTGCTGGAGCGCATGGCCGCACGGCTGGGGCCCGAGGCGGTGCGGCGTTGCGTCACGCGCGAGGATCACCGCCAGGAGTGGATGGGGCACTGGCAGCCCGCGGCCGTGCCGCCCTCGCGCAAGCTCCCGGCCAGCACCTCGCTGCCCCAGCCCACCTGGGTGCTGCCCGAGCCGCTGAAGCTGGCCGTGCGCAAGCACCGCCCGGTGTACCAGGGAGAGCTGCAGCTGCTGGCCGGCCCCCAGTGCGTGGAGGCCGGCTGGTGGGACCGAGACGACGCGACCGACGAAGGACGGCTGGTCGTGCGCGACTACTGGCTGGCGGAGTCCCGACACGCCGGACTGCTGTGGATCTTCCAGGCCAGGCTGGACGACGGCACTGCGTGGTTCCTCCACGGCGTGTTCGGATGACAGGGCACCGATGATTCCGGACTACGCGGAGCTGCGCTGCGCCTCCAACTTCACCTTCCTTAAGGGCGCGAGCCAGCCCGAGGAACTGGTCGAGCGCGCCAAGGCGCTGGGCTACCGGGCCCTCGCCCTCACCGACGAGTGCAGCATGGCCGGCATCGTGCGGGCGCATGTCGCGGCCAAGGAAGCGGGCCTGCAGCTGCTGGTGGGCAGCCAGTTCAAGGTCGCGGGCGACGTCCCGTTCACGCTGGTGGTGCTGGCTACGAACCGCAACGGCTACGGCAACCTGTGCGAGTTCATCACGCACCTGCGCCGCCGCTCCCCCAAGGGCACCTATACGCTGGGCCTGGGCGAGATCGACAGCAAGACCTTGTCGGACTGCGTTGTGGTGGCCATCCCGGACCGCGAGTGCACCCAGGCGCAGATGGCCAGCATAGCGCGCTGGCTGCTGAGCCACTGGGTCGGATGCTGCTGGCTGGGCTGGGAGCAGCTGCGCCGCATCGACGACGAGGTGCAGCTGTTCAAGCTGCGCGCGTGCAGCGAGCTCACCGCCGTGCCGGTGGTGGCCGTGGGCGATGTGCACATGCATGTGCGATCGCGCAAGGCTTTGCAGGACGTCCTGACCGCCACGCGGCTCGGCCTGCCGCTCACCGAATGCGGCCTGCGGCTCAAGCAAAACGCCGAGCAGCACCTGCGCACGCGCCGGCGCATCGCCGAGCGCTGCCCGCCCGAGCTCATGGAAGAGACGCTGCGCGTGGCCGCGCGCTGCGAGTTCTCGCTGGACGAGCTGAAGTACCAGTACCCCGAGGAGGTCGTGCCCGCGGGCGAGACGCCCCAGAGCTACCTGCGCCGCATCGTCTACACGGGTGCGGGACGCCGCTGGCCGCGCGGCGTGCCCGCCAAGGCCCAGGAACAGATAGAGCACGAACTCGCGCTCATCCAGGAGATGCGGTACGAGCACTACTTCCTCACCGTCTACGACATCGTCGCCTTCGCGCGCTCGCAGGGCATCCTTTGCCAGGGACGCGGCTCGGCGGCCAACTCGGTCGTGTGCTACTGCACCTTCATCACCGAGATCGACCCGCTGCGCAGCAGCATGCTGTTCGAGCGCTTCATCAGCAAGGAGCGCGGCGAGCCGCCCGACATCGACGTGGACTTCGAGCACGAGCGCCGCGAGGAGGTGATCCAGTACCTGTACCGCAAGTACGGGCGCGACCGCGCGGCGCTCACCGCCATCGCGAGCAGCTACCGCCCGCGCAGCGCGCTGCGCGACGTGGGCAAGGCGCTCGGGTTCGAGGACGCCACGCTGGACCAGCTCAGCAAGGGCATGAGCCACTGGGACCTGGACATCGGCGACGAGCTGCTGGCCGAGGTCGGCCTGGACAAGGCCCGGCTGGCGGTGCGCCAGCTGCTGCTGCTCACGGGACAGTTGATGGGTTTTCCGCGCCACCTGAGCCAGCACCCGGGCGGCTTCGTGCTGACCAGCGGGCCGCTGTCGCGCATCGTGCCCATCGAGAACGCGGCGATGGCCGAGCGCACGGTGATCCAGTGGGACAAGGACGACCTGGACCTGATGGGGCTGCTCAAGGTGGACGTGCTGGCCCTGGGCATGCTCACCGCGCTGCACAAGGCGCTGGACTTCATCGGCGCGCGCAAGGGCCACGTCTTCGAGATGCAGGACATCCCGGCCGAGGACCCCGCCACCTACGACATGGTCTGCAAGGCCGACACGGTGGGTGTGTTCCAGGTGGAGAGCCGCGCGCAGATGAGCATGCTCCCGCGCCACCTGCCCCGCTGCTTCTACGACCTGGTCGTGCAGGTGGCCATCGTGCGGCCCGGTCCCATCCAGGGCGGCTCGGTGCACCCCTACCTGGACCGGCGCAGCGGCAAGGTACCCGTGGTCTACCCCAGCCCCGAGATCCAGCAGGCGCTCGGGCGCACGCTGGGCATCCCGCTCTTTCAGGAGCAGTGCATGCAGCTGGCCATCCTGTGCGCGGGCTTCACCGCGGGCGAGGCCGACGGCCTGCGCCGCGCGATGGCGGCCTGGCGGCGCCGGGGGAGCCTGGACAAGTACGAGCCCCGCATCATTGGGGGCATGCTCGAGCGCGGGTACACGGACGCGTTCGCGAGGAACGTGTTCGAGCAGATGAAGGGCTTCAGCAGCTACGGCTTCCCGGAGAGTCACGCCGCGAGTTTCGCGCTGCTGGTCTACGCCTCGTGCTGGGTGAAAAGACATCACCCCGCCGAGTACCTCGCCGCCATGCTCAACAGCCAGCCGCTGGGTTTCTACACCCCCAGCCAGCTGGTGCAGGACGCGCGCCGCGCGGGCGTTGAGGTGCTCCCGGTCGACGTGCTGCGCAGCGACTGGGACTGCACCCTGGAAGGCATGGAGGGTATGGAACACATGCTGCACGCCGAGCAACGGCCCGCCGTGCGCCTGGGCCTGAGGCTGGTCGATGGCTTCAAGGAAGAGTCGGCAAAGCGTCTGTGCAAAGCGAGACAGACCGTCTATTTCGAAAGCGCCCAGGAGCTCGCCCGGGAGGCCGAACTGGAGCAGCATGAGATGCGCCAGCTCGCCGCCGCCGACGCGCTGAGGTCGCTCAGCGGCCATCGCCGCCAGCAGGTCTGGGACGCCGCAGCGCTCAAGCGCGCGCCCGTGTTGCTGCGCCAGGCGCCCATCGACGAGCCAGTGCTGGACCTGGTCCCCGCGGCCGAGGGCGAAGAAGTGCTCTGGGATTACCGCGCGCTGGGTCTGACGCTGCGCAGTCACCCGCTGAAGTTGCTGCGCCCCGTGCTCGCCACGCGAAAGCTGTGCACGGCCCAAGACTTGGCGGCGATGCCCAACGGCCGCGCCGCGCACTACTGCGGCATCGTCACGCTGCGCCAGCAGCCCGGCACCGCAAAGGGCGTCGTGTTCCTGAGCCTGGAGGACGAGACGGGCAACGTCCAGGTGATCGTGTGGGCGAGCGTCCAGGAGAAGCAGCGCAAGGTGTTGCTGCGCGCGCGGCTCATGGCCGTGCACGGCACGTGGCAACGGCAGGGCGACGCCTGCAGCCTGATCGCCGGTCGGCTCGAAGACCTGACCGAGCTGCTGGGCGAACTCGACACCAGCAGCCGGGACTTCCGATGAACGTGGCCCACCGTGCAGAGGGGCAGTTGCAAACGTTCGCGATGAACCACACCGCACGCAATGAACGCACTGATCGGAGTAAACCGCGCGCTCTTGCGGTACAAAAAACCGCTCCCCGGGCCGCAGCCTGCGAGAATGCGGATCAACAAGGAGATCCGTGAAAGAAGCCGATGGACTGCGCGTGCTGCTGGTGGACGATGTCATGGACGCGCTTGAACCCCTGCAGATGCTGCTGACGCTGCGGGGTTGCGATGTGCGCTCCGCAAGTTGCGCAGACGCAGCCCTCGCCATCGAAAAAGTGTGGCGGCCCGACGTGGTGATCACGGACATCGGCTTGCCGGGCATGGACGGCCGACAGCTCGCGTCGCAATTGCGCGAGCTCGACCCGCATGTGGTGATCATCGCGCTCAGCGGCACGCCCCCGCCGTCGGACTGGAATTCGCAACAGACGGCGATGTTCGATCACTACCTGGTTAAGCCGCTGAACTTCACGCAGCTGGAAGCAATGCTTGGTTTGTCGTGAACGGGCACGGAGAACGCTTGCCGCAAGCGGTCCTCGCTGGCTGGCGTCCAGCGTCCGGTGTGGGAATGCGGTCTGCGATTGCCGCCTCCTTGGCCTCCCCCACTTCGCAGCTATGTCATCCTCGGTCCGGAAAGAAATAGCCCGGCGACGTGGCCGGGCTCAAAAGGAGGGTTCCGCCCGTAAGCACGGCGAAACGGAGCCCTTCTATGCCGAGGTGAAGGCCGCGCCGCCGGCTACAGAGCCTCATAAATTCCCTCAAAAAAATCCATGGCGACGAACACACTGAACATTACCGAGGAGGAACGCGCAGCGCTCTACTTCATCCCTCAATCCGAGGGCGGAAAGATCATTCCTGAAGAGCTGCAGCAGCGCCTGCAGGACAAGGGATACGCGACCGCCCCGCGAGAGGACGGCCGCCGCTGGCTGACCGAACTGGGCGACCAGGTGCGACGCGGCAGGCTGTAGATCGGTACCTGCTTTGTTAGTCGCCGATCGTTGGCATTCACCCGCAGCGCGCCCGGACTCCACGGCTGGCGCCAGTAGCAGCGATCGCCCGCTCATCCTGCGGCGCCAGAATCGGCGCCCCTGATTTTTCATCGCCCCTGAGCAGAGCGGCACCCGCTGGGCAAGCGCTCGTACTGTTGACGCTGGCCGTCGACGGTTTACTCGGCACGACGAACGCGGTGCGTTTCTATGCCTTGAGCCAGCACTGATGACAGCCTGTTCTGCAACTCTACGCCAGCTGCATAAAAGAGCGACGCGTCGTTCAAGCGGTGCTTCATCAAGCGTTACCACGCCGCAAGGCTCTTGCTCCCGCGATCGGACTTGCCCTTCAGACGGCGGGAAGCTCGCCCTCGTCTCGACTTTCCGATCGAAGTTCAACACCGAATCCGGCAGTTCATCCACCAGCCCGCGAGCGGGACGAAGCAATCGGCTCCGACGGTTGGGAGAGACTGACCGCCATGGATCGGCCGATGCGATGTGATTTGGATTGCAATGCGACGCGTCATGTTCTTCCACGAAAGCAGCATGTGCTGCGCTGGGAACTCACTGGCCGACCATCTCGCTCACGCGCGCCGCAAGCACGGCCATGTCAAAGGGCTTGCTGATCAGCGACATGCCTGCGCCGAGCACGGGGGCTGTTCCAGCGCCGTCCCGGTTGTATCCCGTCATGAACAGCACGGGTATCTGCGGATGATTGCGTCTCGCCGACTCGGCCACCTCCACCCCGCTCGCTCCCGGCAGGCCGATGTCGGTCACCAGCAAATCCAACGGCCCGTCGAGCATGCGCATGGCCACCGCGCCGTCCGCCGCCTGATGCACCTCGAAGCCCAGGTCCTGCAGCGCCTCGACGACCAGACCGCGGACGACGTCGTCATCCTCCACCACGAGAAGCCTGCCGCGCCGCGGCGACGGGCGCGATGCGGCAGCAGGGACCACCTCGCGTTCGCCGTCGCGGCTTGGCGCCGCGGGCAGGATCAGACGCACGCGGGTGCCCTGCCCCGGCTCGGACTGGATGTCGCAGGCGCCGCCCGACTGCTTGGCGAACCCGTAGATCATGGACAAGCCCAGGCCCGTCCCTTTTCCCATCGGCTTGGTGGTGAAGAAGGGGTCGAACGCCCGCATGCGGACCTCCGCGGGCATCCCCGTGCCGGTGTCCTCCACCTCCACGATTGAATACCCGCCGTCGCGGGACCGTGCCGCCGACGCCTCCCCCATGTCCAGGGGTGCGCCGGAGGTGGTGTCCACCAGCGCATCGACGGTGGAGGTCCGCACGGTCACCGTGCCGCCCTGGGGCATCGCGTCACGCGCATTGATCACCAAGTTGAGGATCGCGTTCTCCAGTTGATTGGTATCGCAACTGGCCCGCGGCGTGGTCGGATCGAGATCCAGCGCCAGCACGATCGTGTCTCCCAGGGACTGCCGCAGAAGGTCCCGCATCGACGTCACCAACTGGTTCAATGGCACCGCCGAAGTTTTCAATGGCTGGCGCCGGGCGAAAGCCAAGAGACGCTGCACCAGCGCCGCAGCCCGATCCGCGGATCGTCGGCCGCTGTCGATGGCGCGCTGCATGCCTTCGGTGCTGCCGGTCGCGACGCGTTTGTTCAGCACGTCCAGGGAGCCGCTGATCCCCTGCAGCATGTTGTTGAAGTCGTGCGCGATCCCCCCGACCAGTTGTCCCAGTGCCTCCATCTTCTGACTCTGACGCAGCCGGTCCTGGATCTCGTCGCGCTCCGCGGTGCGCAGCTGGACAAGCGTCTCCAGCGAGTTCGCAGCCTGCGCGATCGTTTCGCGCGCGGCCGCCAGCTCGTCCATGCGGTCGCGCAATTGGAACTGACGCTCGCGTGCCCGCAAAGCCGAATGCACGGCGCTGACGAGCGATGCACGGCTCAGTGGGCGCTCCAGCACGAGGGTATTGCCGCCCAGCTCCGCCACGAGTTCGGGCAGCACGCTCTGGCGCAGCGCCGCCGAGCGCTGCGGCATCAGCAACACCAGGGGAAGATCGGACCAGATGGGCTGAGCCGCCAGTGCCGCGCGCAGTGCAGCGAGCGCCGGGGGCGCCAAGGCCTCGGTCGTGATGAGCACAGCGCCCAGGGGGCCCTGATCGGCGTGGCGCGCCTGCGCACGCGCCGGCGCCTCCGACAGCTCGTCCGCCACCCGCTCAGCCACCCGCTCCGCCAACTCACCAACCGAGCCCATCACCACCGTCTGCAAGCCTGCCTCCGCCAGCAGCATCACGGCGTTGCGCGTGTCCGCTCCAGTTGGCGCCAGTATCGCCACGCGCATTGGCCGGGCGGGGAAGCCGCGTTGAACGTGCTCGCGGTGTGGGGCGACTCCGACGGCGTCTTCGGCGTCTTCGGCGACGGCGGCGTGGTCGTTTTCGGCCTGATCGGCGTGATCGGCGTGATTGCCGCGATCGGCTTGGCCGGCTTGAAAAGCTTGGTCGACGTCGTCGGCGTGGTCGGCGACCCGGGCGTCCCTTGCATCAAGGCGCCCGGCGTCATCGACTGCCTGCCCGCCCGGTGCGCCACGGGCGCCGCTGACAAGGGGCAAACCGTCAGGGGGCGAAGTCACCACGATCCTCCATCAGCTGCTCGGCCTGCCCTTCGAAGGTGGGCACGCCCGTGAGCACGCCATGGAACGCCTCGAGGACCTCGCCGATCCGTATCCCCTGCCGGTCGATGCGCAGCTCGCGGATCGATTCCTCATGCGCGCCACCGCGGTTCTTGATGATCGAGAGCGCTTTGCGGATTCGACCGCGGTGCTCGAAGAATCGCAGCAGCAACACGGCATCGGCCACGTAGCTCACGTTGAGGTTGGAGGTGGACATGGTGCCGACCAGGCTTTGTTGCGCGTTGAGCAGCAACGTGGTCACCCCTTGCTGGTTCAGGTACGCGAGCAGTTCATGCAGTTGAAGAATGAGCTGCTGCTCCTGAGGCATCGCCGCCATGTACCCGGTGAGGCTGTCGACGACGATCATGCGGGCGCGGCGCCGTTCCACCTGCGCCACCACCATGGCGTCGAACTGTCCGGGTGAGATCTGCGCGGGGTCGACCTGTTGAAGCTCCAGCAGACCCGCATCGATGTGGCGGCGAAGCGGCAGTCCAAGCAGTTCGGCCCGTCGCAGCAGGGTGCCGATGCGTTCGTCGAATTCGTACATCGCCACGGGCTCGCCGCGTTCGCACGCGGCATGGACGAACTGCAGCGCGAGGTTGGTCTTGCCACTGCCGGCCGGTCCCATGAAGAGCGTGGAGGTCCCGCGCAGCGGTCCTCCGTCCATCATCGCGTCCAGCTCCTGGAGGCCGCTGCTCACCGCCTCACCCGTGAAGAGCTGGGCGTGGTCCGACGCGATCAGCCTGGGAAACACTTGAGCGCCGCCCGTGAGCACCACGAAATCGTGGAACCCGGCCACGTAGTCCACCCCGCGAAGCTTGCGCACCTGCAGGCGGCGCCGCGCGCCACCGAAATCCAGCGTCAGCCGCTCCAGCGAGATCACCCCGTGGCACAGGCTATGCAAATGGGCGTCGCTTTGACCCTCGTTGCCGGTCAGGTCGTCAGTGAGCAGCACGGTGACCTGCCGCGTTGCGAAGTACTGCTTGAGCGCCAGCACCTGGCGCCGATAGCGAAGGGAGTCCTGCGCCAGCAGCCGCAGCTCCGACAGACTGTCGAACACCACGCGGGTCGGCTGCAAGTCATCGATGCGGTCCGTGATGCGCTTGATGGTCTCGCCGAGCTCGAGTTCCCAGGGATGCAGCAGCGTTTGCTGGTGGTCGGGCGAAAAAACGGTGTCGACCTCGGAGAACTCGAAAAGGCTGATGCCGTCCAGATCCCAGCCGTGCGACGCCGCCACATCGGACAGCTCCTCCGCGGTCTCGGACAGCGTGACGTACAGCACCTTCTCGCCGAGCGCCGCGGCGTGTCGCAGGAACTGCAGGGAGACGGTCGTCTTGCCCGTGCCCGGCGGCCCTTCGAGCAGATAAAAGCGCGAGGCCGGCAAGCCCCCTCGCAGGACCGCGTCCAGTCCTGGAATTCCGCTCTCGACCCGTTTCGAAGTCACGACTTCTGTGCTCATGCGCGTGCCTGTAGGTGTGCCACTCCAGCGCAGGATAACCCGCCCTCTCGGCCGAGAACGGTGGAAGCTCGATTGGAAAAGCACGCGGGTCACTGACCGCCCGCGCCGAGCGCTCCCAGCTCGGCGACTAAGCCGTCTTCGAGAGGCCCACGCGGCCCGCAGCATCTGAGGCAGACCGGCGACGCTTCGCGGCAGCCGCAAAGCGTTCCAGCCCCCATGCTGCGCGCGCCGTGCGGACATCGTGCGGACATCGAGCGGCTCTGACGATCTCCACGAACGGGCCGGACGCCCGCAGCACGATCATTGCCGGCCGGCTGGAGGCCCTGAGGCGCCTGCTCGGCGAGCTGCACAGCAGCACCGGGGGTTTCCGCTGACGGGGCCGTCGCGCCGCGCCAACCCAAGAGCATCAGTGGTTCCCACCGATCGCTGCGTCGCCGCCCCCACCGACACCGGCATCGATCGCGGCATCGATCGCGGCATCAATAGCGTGCGCGAGCTCGC
This sequence comes from uncultured Roseateles sp., assembly GCA_946886855.1. The sequence continues at coordinate 27,445 of CAMPJJ010000037.1, forward strand.
CCTCGTGAAACGGCTTGGCCACGCGTCGGAACCAAGGCAGCGGCGGTTGGTCGACAGGGCCCGTGTCGCCTCCCGCGCTGATGGCGATCACCGGGATGGCGGCAGTCCGCGGTGCCTGTGCGAGCAACTCGAACGCCTGCCGTCCCGTCAACTCCGGCATGTGGTTGTCCATGAGAATGACCGAGGGCTGATGCGCAATCGCCAGGGCCACCCCTTCGCGGCCGTTGGTGGCCGTGATCAGGTGCAGGTCACGGCGATGGGACAGCTGAGCCCTCACAAGTTCTTGACTCCGGAGATCGTCCTCGACAAGGAGCACCGTGTGACGGGGCCGATCGGTCGAGGGTGATTGGTGCCCCGTCGCCCGTTCCACCTCGACCTCCACCTTCCCCTCCACCTCCACCCGGACTTCCTGCGCCCACGCTTGGCCTGGTCCGGCGGCCACCAGTTCAACCCAGAAACAGCTGCCCACGCCAGGAGTGCTCGTCACGCCCATGCGCCCGCCCATGAGTTCCACCAGATGTTTGGTCACGACAAGCCCCAGACCGGTGCCCTCCGTGCCGCCTTCACCATGCTGGGAGCGACCCAGCCGGTTGAAGGCCTCGAACAGGTGTTCGAGTTGCTCCGCGGACAGCCCCGCGCCGCCGTCGACCACCTCGATCCGCACGTGGCCACTGTTCGTCTGCCTCACGGTGAGCGTTAGCTCGCCCTGCGCCCGGTTGTACTTCACCGCGTTGGACAGCAGATTGAGCACGACCTGTTTGAGCCGCGTGCGGTCCGCGACGACGGTCACGTCGGGCGCTGGGAAGAAGCGGCTCTTCAGCGAACGGGCGCTGGCCAAGGGCTCGATGATCGCGGCGCATTCGGCCAGCACGTGATCCAACGCCAGCGGCTCCAGGTGCAGGTCGATCTTCCCGGCCTCGATACGGGCCAGGTTCATGAGCTCGTTCACCAGCGTCAGCAGGTGTTGCCCGGCCTGCAGGATGTGCCCACTGAAGGCGGCCTGACGCTCCGCGGGCAACGCGTGGCCCGCGTGACCTGGCTGAGTGAGCAGTTGGGCGAAGCCGATCACCGCATTCAGCGGCGTGCGAAGCTCGTGACTCATGCGAGTCAGGAACTCACTCTTGGCCTCATTGGCGCGCTCCGCCGCCTGCACGGCAGCGGCGAGTTCCAGGTTGCTCGTTTCCATCTGCCGCGTGCGCAGCGCCACCCGCTGCTCCAGCGCATCATTGAGACGGCGCACCTCGGCCTCGGCCGTCTTGTGAACCGTAACGTCCTTCAAGGTGCTGAACCACAACGAGCCGCCCACCACGGCGTCTCTGGCGATCGGCTCAAACACCTGGGCCACGTACACCAGCTCGCCTGACGGTTGGACCAGGCGGTACTCGATCTCCGTCTTGGCGCCGCTGCCGAGCGCTTGCGCGATGGCTCGACTGACCTCGCCCTGGTCCTCCCCGTGGACGAGCCGGGCGACCCAATCGGGATGGCTTCGCGGCAAGCTCTCCGCCGAACATCCGGCCAGCACCGGCAGCGTATCGGACCAGCTCTGAAAAATGCCGTCAGGCAGTGCCACGACGTGGGCAAGCCTGGCCAGCTTCTGAGCGTGTGACAGCGCGGCTTCGCGCTCGCGCAGGGTGGCCTCTGCCTGAACGCGCAAGGTCACGTCCAGCGGCGCCACGAAGCGAGCCGGCCGACCTCGGTACATCAGCTCATGCGACGTGATCTCGACGAAGATCAATCGCCCATCGCGCAACCGATGACGCCACACACCGCTGCTGAAGACCTGCGCCGGCGTCAACCGAACGGACTGCTCCACGGCGCCGATGTCTTCCGGCGGACGGATGTCGCGGATGGTCATCGCCAGAAATTCATCCCGCGAGTAACCGTACTTCTTGCAGGCGACCTCGTTGACGTCCAGGAAGGCGAGCGTTTGCAGATCGTAGATCCACATGGGCACCGGGTTGGCTTCGAAAAGCTGCTGGTACCACTGAGCGTCGGCTGCGTCCATTGCGGGCGTTGGTTCCATTGAACCCCTGTTCCGTCGCGGCGACTTGGTCGCCCTGGATCAGGAGGTGTTGGGAAGGATGCTTGGCGCCGAGGGCACTGCCTTCGACGCGTCCGTTACCGCCGAGACAGCATAGCTGCAACGGCGCGTTCTCAGCCGACGTTCATCGACTGAGTGACGCGTTGCCACCGCCACCCGCCCTGCGCGCCCTGCCCCTCACGAAGTAGGTCAGACATCGGACGGTAAGCCCGATCGACCGAACGCGCCGGCAAAGCGACGACGCGTGGCTACGGGCGGCGGTCGGCGCGCAGAAGACGCGCGACTTCTTGCATCAGGACAGGCTTGACAAGATTGAAGTCGAAGACGGTAGGCTCATAGGACGTGGCGTCGCCAACCCTTCCGACTGCCGACATCGAGATGAGCAGTATGGGCTTTGGCATCCTTCTCGCGGCCAGCGCAACGAGGAGCGCATTGCCCGATCGCAGGTGAGGCTCCATCACGACGGCGTCGACGGGCTCATGCGCCAAGCAAGAGAGGGCTTCCTCGACGTTTCGCGCGCACACCGGTCGCCAGCCCTCGATGGCAAGCCACGTTGCGACCGGCTCCATGGAGTCCGGAAAGTCGTCGAGGAGCAGGATCGTTGAGCCAAGCTTGAGCACGCGTACATGTTATCCATTCACGCGCATCGAACACTTGGAAACTCTTACAGGGCAACCCGTATGGGAAATGTTCTACAGGGTGGCGCCCGATGAGGGGGTGGATGTCCAAGCCCAACTCGCTCATCGAACAAGAGTGCCTCAACTTTGAAGGACCTCCTCCCGTCCGCCTGCGCTCAGCCGGACGTCAGGGTCGTCTTCAGGACGCCGAAGCGGCCATCGAGCCAGCCTAGCGACTGACCCAGAACGTGCTGGAAGCCTGCAGCACGATCATCGCGATCGTGGCCGCGCCCATCGCCGCAGTCGCCAGCCAGCCCAGCACACGCCATACCGGCGGCAGTCGCAACTCGCCGACGATCTTGCGGTGCGACGCCGCCACCATCACCGCGATCATGATGGGCACGGAGATCACGGCGTTCACGACCGCCGACCACACCAGCGCCTTGATCGGATTGAATCCCGAGAGGCTGATCGCCAGACCGGTCAGCATCGCGCCGCTGAGGATCGCGTAGAACACCTTGGCGGAATGGGCGGGGCGGTCGAGCCCGCGCCGCACGCCGGCGAGCGTGGCGACGGCATAGGCGGCCGATCCCGCGAGCACCGGCAGCGCGAGGAAGCCCGTGCCCACGATGCCGGCGGCGAAGAGCACGAACGCGAAGTTCCCCGCGATCGGCTTGAGCGCCTGCGCGGCCTGCGCGGTAGTCTCGATGTCGCGCACGCCGTGGGCATGCAGCGCCGCGGCGGTGGCGACGATCATGAAGAACGCGATCGTGTTGGAGAAGCCCATGCCGACCAGCGTGTCGGTGCGCAGACGGCGGAACTGTGCCGTCGCCTGCTCGGGCGCGACTGCAAGCGGACGGTCCGCATCGATGCGACGGATCTCCTCAGCCTCCTGGCTGGCCTGCCAGAAGAAGAGGTAAGGACTGATCGTCGTGCCGAGGACCGCGACGACGGTGGTCGTGTATTCGCGGTCCCAGTGCATCGTCGGCATCACCAGCGACTTCAGCGCGAGCACCCAATCCGCCTGTGCTGCGAAGCCGACGCCGACGTAGGCCAGCAGCGTCAGCGTCAGCCACTTCAGCAGCATCACGTAGCGCGCGTAAGGCAGCCAGATCTGCAGCAGGAGCGAGAGCAGCGCCATGACCACCACGAACGCGCCCGGTGGCCCGCCCACGGCGAGGTGCATCGCGTCGCCCATTGCGCTGAGATCGGCACCGAGGTTGATGACGTTGGCGACGACCAGCAGCGAGACCAGCGCGACCACCAGCCAGCGCGGGCAGAGCTTGGAGAAGTTCTCGGTCAGGCCCTTGCCGGTGATGCGGCCGATGCGCGCGCTGGCGAGCTGGATGCCGACCATCAGCGGGAAGGTGACCAGGATAGTCCAGCCGACCGCGTAGCCGTACTGCGCACCGGCCTGTGAATAGGTCGCAATGCCGCTCGGATCGTCGTCCGCGGCACCGGTGATCAGACCGGGGCCGAGCTTACTCCACCAGGGTGCACTGACGGAGGCCTTGTCCGAGGGCGATTCCTCCGACCGCGTCGTGACGGAAGAAGCCTCGTGGGCGGAAGCCTCATCGGAAGGCGGTACCGCGTCAGGCACGGCAGCCATCACATCTTCGGCTGGCCGTTGGAGGCCATCACGCCGCCGTCGACAGGAAGGTTCACGCCGTTGACGAAGCGCGCATCGTCGCTGGCCAGGAAGGACACGACCGCGGCGATGTCGGCGGGCTCCGCCGGGCGGCCCAGCGGCATCCGTTCCATGAAGCGGGCGACGAGGTCCTGGTCCTCCAGCATCTCTTCGGTCATGCCGGTGCGCGTGAGCGACGGCGCGACCGCATTGACCCGCACGCCCTTGCCGCCGAAGTCCAGCGCGAGCGAGCGCGTGAGGTTCACGACGCCGCCCTTGGCCGCGTTGTAGGCGCACATCCCCCAGTCGCCGGAGAGGCCCGAGACCGACGCGGTGTTGACGATGCAGCCCTTGCGCTTGAGCAGCTCGGGCATCGCCGCGCGGCATCCGTGGAAGACGCCGCTGAGATTGATGGCGAGGGTTTCGTTCCAGTCTTCCAGCGAGACCGTCAGCGCGTCGCCTTCCGTGCCGATCCCCGCGTTGTTGACGATCACGTCCAGCCCGCCGAAGCGTTTCACCGCCGCGGCCACTAGCGCCTCGACGTGCGCGTACTTCGAGACGTCTGCCGCCTGTGCCAGGGTACGGTTCTGCGGGAGCTGTTTCGCGACCTGGTGCAACTTGTCCTCATGCCTCGCGCAGATCAAGACGTTGGCGCCCTCGTGCGAGAAACGCTCGGCGACGCCGCGTCCGATTCCCGACGACGCGCCGGTGACGATGACGGTCTTGCCCCTGAATCGTTCCATGCCGGTCTCCTGTGGTCTGCCGTGGTCTGCTGTGGTCTGCTGGGACCCGCGTGACAACAGGCAAGGCGAATGCCCGCCAGTGGCGGCAACGGCAAGGCCGGCTGCAGGGCGATGGCGGTCGAACACCACTGCCTTTGCAAGGCGCCACCCATCTCACCGGGGGAGCGCGACTTCCCGCGGTCAGCGCCGACGCCTCACCGGAGCGACCCGGACTGCCGGTGCGGCCCAATCATGCGCATGTCCAGCTCGGTCGCGAATCTTGGGGGCGCCCCCGGGTCAAGTCTCGCGTGAGCAGAGCCACTGGCGTTTGCGTTGGCAGCGCCCTGCCCTGAGCATGCGGCGCGTACGGGACTTAGCTACGGGTTGAGCGCAAGCACTGCAACCATCTCCCCCGTGCCTGCCTCCAAGCCGATCTCTTCAAATCCGAACGCCGCATACAAACGCTTCGCCGTTTCATTGGCTGGCTTGCAGCTGATGAAGACCTTGCTCGCGTCAGCGTGCAGGGAGATTTCCCGCAGTACCACATCCAAGGCCGCTCGACCGTACCCCTTGCCCTGATCAGCCCCGGCAATCATGAAACGCCAGATGCCGTAGCTGCCTGGCTCCTCGTCGCCCGGTTCCGGCACGACATACATGACGAACCCGACAGGCTCGCTGCCGGCCAGGATCGCGCGAGGCCGCAGTGCGTCGTTGAAGCTGGCCTCCGCGATCGAGTAGGCGTTGGAGGCCAAGAAATCGCGTTGATGTTCATGGACCTCCAGGCATGCGACCGAGTCGAAAATCTCTCGTGTGACGGGAACAAGGCTCACCAAGGGGCTCATGACACAAGTCTAGCGACGGCTCCCCCTTGAGCCGATCGGCACCCCAGCGGACGACGTTCGCCAACGCGCTGGCGTTGCGACCGACCCATCCACAGACGGGCTCACGCCGTCCCGACGGGGGATGCCGCGGAGGCCGCTCTCGCGCGCGTCACGACGAACCCTGCCCGCTTCATGGCGAGCTGGAGCGCATCGGCCAGCGTGGCCTTTGTGGTGATCCTTCCAGGTCGATGCCAAGATGCACGATGGTCTGTGCGATCTGGGGTCGGATGCCGCTGATGATGCAGTCCGCGCCCATCAATCGGATCGCCGTCACCGTCTTCATCAGGTGCTGGGCGACGAGCGTGTCCACGGTGGGAACCCCGGTGATATCGATGATCGCGAGCATCGAGCCGGTCTCGACGATCCGCTGAAGGAGCGTCTCCATGACCATCTGCGTGCGACCGCTGTCCAAGGTCCCGATCATCGGCACGGCCAGGACGCCCTCCCAGAGCTTCACGACGGGCGTCGACAGTTCAAGCAGCTCCTCTTGCTGGCGAGCGATGATGTCTTCCCGGGTCCGCTGATAGGTCGTGACCGTGTACTGCGCCATGCTGTCGAGCAGGGTCGAGATCTCCCAGGTCGATTCCGCCAGCGCCGTGGGCTGATCAGCGAAACGCTGCTGCAGTCCTACGAACAGGGGCCTCTTGAGCGCCAGCACGAAGCGACTGGTCTCCGCAGCCGTGACGCCCTTCGCCGCACCCGAGCGTGAAATGGCTGCCAGGACCCCGCGCACGCTCTCCCAGGTGGGTGTCTCGAAGTTGCCCGTGTCGCCACTGGCTCGCAAGCCGGCCAGGAGGGCCTTCAGCAGTTCACCCGCTTCTCGGCCTTGCGCGACCGCGTTGGCCCCGCCACGCCCTTGGCCCAGTTCCGCCATCCATTGGTTGATCAGTTGATCCCCGGGCTGAGAAATGAGGTCTTCGAGCGCGGCTTGATTTTGCTTCATGGGTCTTCGGGGCGGCCCGAAGGCTCAATGGGATGGTGCGCGATAGTACGCTCGCCCAGTGACTCAAGGCGCGTTCTCCGCGGATATCTCTCTGAATATCTCTTCCGAGCTCCCTGAAGCAGCCATAGAGCCGCCAAAGAGCGTCCATGAACCCCTGAGTCGTGGCCGGCCGCTACCGACACTTCATCGTGAGAACTAAGCTGGCGATGAAGCTGACGATGCCCCGGCCTCCCGGCCGCCGCTCAAGACAGCAGGAAATCGGGCATCATGAACATGGCCGCCCAGCGCGGCCACCAAGGACGCACCCACGCGCCGGGCAGTGCCAGGGTCACGCGTCTGGCGTCTGCGTCAGAAGGTCCGCGAGATCTTGTGCGAGCCGCAAGAGATCGACCGGCTTGGTCCAGTACGCAACCGCCCCCCCGCGCACCGCGTCCTGCACGTGTTCGGCAGCGGTATGTCCGCTGAGCACGGCGATCGGCACGCTGCCCATCATCGGCTGGAGCCGCAGTCGTCGCAGGACCTCGCTTCCCGGCATGTCGGGCAGGTTGAGATCGAGGAGGATGGCGTCCGGCCGCTCGCGCTCGTTGGCCAACAGTCCCGCCGCACCGGTTTCGGCAATAAGCAGCTCAAGGTCGGGGAACTGATCGGCCCAGCTTTGCATCAGGCGGATGTTGGTCTGGTTGTCCTCGATGTAAAGGACGCGGCCCCGGGGCCCGGGCGAACTGCTGAGATCCATATCCCCAAGGTAGCAGATCCTTGGTCAGCGTTCATCACCCCACCTCGGCGTGGATCGCGACGGATTGCGCACTGAGGCAGCAGGTGTCGATAGAACCAAGCAAGAATCAAGCAAGGACCAGTCAAGCATCAGGCAATCAGCCGTGGCGGCGCTGCCCGTGAACAGCGTGTGTCGGTCTTGCCTCGTTGTTGCTGCGGAGCCAGGTCACGCCCTGCCGACGGCCGTGCGAGCCCAATCACGAAGAGCACTGCAGGCCAGTTCCGCGGTCACTTCAGGCGCTTGAAGCGAACCGAGTCGACAAAGCGCTCGCCGGACTCACGCTCGGCATGTTGAGCGGTGATTTCCACGAGACCTTGCTCGGCGAGTTCGTCCAGACGCTCGAGTTCGCGAGAAAAGCGCTCCAAGGTCTCCACCACGTCCTGGTGGGTGCTGAAGGCAAACGTCTGTTCGCTGCCGACCTCGGCCATCTTGTACAGGTGATCGATGAGCATCGTTGGCTCCACGTGAAATTGACGAACGGCGATATCAGGTACGGGCGAGGCTGGACGAGCCTCACACGATCGACGGCGGTGCCTGCTCCGGCGGCAGATATCCGCTCTTGCGCGTGGGAGGCCTCGCTGTCCACGATGCGTGTCGAGGCTCGACTCGACACCAGACCGCCAACACGATTACGAACAGGCAAACAGAGCACACGACAAAGGGAGACCAGACGCGGCGAGTGTGTGATCGGCGTCGGCAGCGAGTCATTTCGGCAAGCCGATGAAAGTGGTGGGCTCCCCGATCGGGCGGCCATTGCGCGCTGCCCGGAACTCCGCCGATCGCTCGTAAACAAGCTTGCGCGCGCGCATCACCCCGCCAAGCGGCCGGTGCGCCTGCAGCCCGTGCCAGGGGCTGAACAGCTTGTCGTCATCCACGGCCGTGGCACGAGCCGCCGTCCACGCCGGCTGCGCCTGCACCGTGATCGTGGCGACGGTCACGTACGGGCTGTCCTCCTCTGGCCAGTGCGCCGACGCGTCCTCGATCGGCATGGCTTGCTGATCCCGGCACAGTTGGGCCCTGACCGCCCACTGGCCGCCGTTTTCCGCAAAGAAGTCCACCACCGCCTCCCGCAAGCCATCCGGCTTGTCCTTGAGGTCCACCTTGGCACCGGTGAGCGCGGTCAGCCCGCTGGAGATGGGCACGACCGACAGCTTGGCGATGTAGTCTCCGAATCGCAAGGGAGCCTGGCTGAAATAGCTTTCGCCCAGCACGTGCGTCTGGGCATGCCCGCCCAGCGACACCAGCGTGCCGCTCTTGCCGCCGAACGCCTCGACCACTTTTTCGACAGCTTGCAGCGTGGCTGACAGCGCGATCTTCGCGCCCTCGCCCTTGTCGGTAGTCTTGGCCAGCAGCTTGAGGTTTTGCAGGAACTTCTTCGGCGTGGCGACGGTGAACGCCGGTCCGTTGGCCAGCACGAGGTCCTGTGTCGTGCCCTGGCCGGATAGCTGCGGACCGTCCACGCCCAGCACCTTGACGGCCAACCCGCGCGGTACCGACACCTTGTCGTCGAGGATGTCCCCCGGGTTGGTCGAAAACCGCATCAGCACCGGATGCGTCCCGGTGCCCGCGAACAGCCCCTGCGCGAACTCCGGCGCCAGACCCGGCTCGATCGTCATCTCGCCCACCAGGTAGCCGTGACTCTTGGCGTGGACGCTGCGCGTGGCGTGCCCGCTGTTGTCGAACGTGGTCTGGCGGATCTTGCCCATCGTCTCGTTGAGCTCGGCGATGGTGTCGGCCTCATCATCGGGAACGGTCTCGACATCCGGACTGAACGGGACGGGCGGCTTCAGGTGTTGGCTCAAGGTCATGCTCCTGGTTCGAGGTGCGAGGCCTCGGTCTGAAGGCCTCGGTGTGATGGGGGCGGTCTGATGGTGGCGGTCTGATGGTGGCGGTCTGATGCCGGCTGTGATCGGCGAGCTGTGATTGCCGAGCTGTCATCGCCCAGGCCTGATGCCGGAGGTCTGATGGCCGAGGTCTGATGGCTGAGGTCTGATGGCTGAGGTCTGATGGCGGAGGGCTGAGGTCTGATGGCCGAGGTCGGGCATCAAAGAAGCTTGTCGATCGTCACGGGCAGCGAGCGCACCCGCTTGCCCGTCGCATGGAAGATCGCGTTGGCCACCGCCGCGGCCGTGCCGACGATGCCGATCTCGCCCAGGCCTTTCACGCCCAGCGGCGTCACCTCCGGATCGGGCTCGTCGACGAAGATCACCTCGATTGAATCGATGTCCGCGTTCACCGGCACGTGGTATTCGGCAAAGCTGTGATTCATGAAGCGGCCGAAGCGGTGATCGGTCAGCGTCTCCTCGTGCAAGGCCATGCCGAGGCCCATCACCACGCCGCCCAGGATCTGACTGCGGGCCGTCTTGGGATTGATGATGCGCCCGGCCGCGACCGCACAAACCACCCGGCTGACGCGCACGACGCCCAGTTCCTCGTCGACACGGACCTCCGCAAAAACGGCGCTGTGCGTATTGCGCGACTTGCGCATCGTGCTGATCAGGTCCATCGGACCGGGCTTGGCGGTCTCCTCGACCTCCAGCCGATCCTTGCCGGTCGCGGCAAGCGCGTCGGTCAGGCTGATCTGCCTGGCGGCATCGGCCTTGAGCCGGATGACGCCATCGCGGAACTCGACCTCATCGAACGCGGCGCCGTGGAGCGCGCCGCCGTCGATCTTCGCCGCGGCCTTGAGCAGCTGCTTGGCCATCGATTCGCAGGCCAGCTGCACCGCGGCGCCGGTGGACGCGGCGCCCCAGGAGCCCCCTTCCACGGGCGCCGCCGACAGCGCGCTGTCGCCCAGTGTCGCCCTGATCTTGGACACCGGGACGCCGAGCGTCTGCGCGGCCACCTGGGTCATGACGGTATAGGTGCCCGTGCCGATGTCCGCGCCGGCGTTGGCCACCTGCAGCGTGCCGTCAGCCAGCAGCGTCACGGTGGCCGCCGTCTTCATGAACATCGCATCCCACATGCCGGTGGCCATGCCCCAGCCGACCAGTTCGTGACCGTCCTTCGTGGCGCGGGTGGCGAGGGGCCTGTCCTTCCAGCCGATGGCGTCCGAGCCGCGGTTGTAGGCCTCCCGCAACGCCTTGGAGGTGTACGGCGTGTCGTTCATCGCGTTCTTCTCGGCGTAGTTCAGACGCCGGAATTCCAGCGGATCGAGGCCGGCCTCGAAGGCCATCTCGTCCATCGCGATCTCGAACAGGGTCATGCCGGTGGCCGCACCGGGGGCGCGCATGTCGCCCGGCGTGTAGGTATCGAGTTCAGCCAGCGTGTACTCCGCGCTGGCGTTGTCGCACGCGTAGGCCATCAGCCCCCAGTTGCAGACGACCTCCATGTAGTGCTCGAAGCGCGAGGTCGGCGTGGTCGCGTCGTTGATGATCGCCTGCAGGCGACCGTCGTGATCCGTCGCCAGGGCCACGGTCTGCACCGCCTCCGGGCGATGGACGTGACTGAACATCTGCTGGCGGGTCAGCACCACGCGGACCGAGCGCTCGAGCTTCTTGGCCGCGAGCGTGGCCAGGAACACCTGGTACTGCGGCCGCAGCCCCGATCCGAACCCGCCCCCGACATACGGATTGAGCACGCGGACGTCCTTCTTTGAGAAGCCAAAGACCGACGCGAGGTAGCCCTGCACGTTCTGCGCGCCCTGGGTCTTGTCGTGCACGGTGATCTTGCCGTCCCCGTCCCAGAACACGGTGGTGGCATGCATCTCCATCGGGTTGTGGTGGTGGGTGCCCAGGTGGTACTCGGCCCGATGCTTGAGCGCGGCCTGCTCGTAGGCGACGGGCGCATCGCCGCGCGACTTGGGCGCCTCGAAGGTGCTGCGCTTTTTCTTCGGCTCGAACTTGTCCTTCATCGCCACGCGCAGGTCCGTGTTGTGCGGCTGGGCTTCGCAGTCGATGCGCACCAGGGCCGCGGCGTCGCGCGCCGCTTCGAGCGACTCGGCCACCACCAGCGCGAGCGGCTGCGCGCTGAACATGATCTTGTCGTCGTACAGCGCGCGAAACGGCGAGCCGGGAACGGCGACCATGTCCGTGTAGCTGTGATCCAGCCACGGCAGATGGGGCCGGTTCTCGTGCGTGATGACGTCCACGACGCCGGCAAGCGCGCGGGCGGCCCCATCGTCGATTGCGCATACCCGCCCCTTGGCGATGGGACTGGAGACAACCCAGCCGTACAGCAGGCCGGGCGTCGTGTATTCGGCGGCGTAGCGCGCGGCGCCGCTCACCTTGGCGTGGCCGTCGACCCGGCTGAGCGGATCGCCGATGTGGCCCCGCATGGCGTCGGCTGGGAAGCTGTCGGTGGTCATGGCGGCTCCTCAGCGAACGCGCTTGTCGGTCTGCGATTGCGGCGTGCCGTCGCCGGCCTGCTTCAAGGCCCTCACGATGGCTCGACGCGCGAGGTCGATCTTGAAGTCGTTGCCGCCCTGGCCGACCGCGCCCTTGAGCAGGGCCTCGGCGGCCGCGCGGAAGATGCCCTCGGAGGGGGCGGCGCCCCGCAGCAGGGCCTCCGCTTCAGCGCTGCGCCAGGGCTTGTGGGCCACACCGCCCAGCGCCACCCTGGCGTCGCCGATGCGCCCATCCTCGTCCAGCGTCATCCCGACGGCCACCGACACGAGCGCGAACGCATACGACAGCCGGTCGCGCAGCTTCAGGTAGGTGTAGTGATGCGCAAATCCTTCGGCCGGCAGGTCGATCGCAGTGACCAGCTCCCCGGGCGCCAGCGTGTTGTCGCGTTCGGGCGCATCGCCCGGCAGCCGGTGATAGTCGGCCAGCGGGATGGTTCTCGCTCCTGCGGGCCCGATCACCTGCACCTCGGCCTCGAGGGCCGCGAGCGCGACGCACAAGTCGGAGGGATGGGTGGCGATGCAGCGGTCGCTGGCCCCCAGGATGGCGTGGATGCGCGTGACGCCGCCAACCGCGCTGCAGCCGGAGCCCGGCTCACGCTTGTTGCAAGGCGTGGCCGTGTCGTAGAAATAGTAGCAGCGCGTGCGCTGATTGAGATTGCCGCCGTTGGTGGCGACATTGCGCAGCTGCGGGCTGGCGCCAGCCAGGATCGCCGAGGCGAGCAAGGGATAGCGCGATTGCACGCGCGCGTCGTACGCCGTATCGGCGTTGGTGGTGAGCGCGCCGAGCCGCAGACCACCGCCCTCGCGCTCTTCGATGCCCTTGAGCGCGAGACGATTGATGTCGACGATGTGCAGCGGTCGCTCCACGTTCTCCTTCATCAGATCCACGAGATTGGTGCCACCGGCCAGGAACCGCGCGCGCTCGGTCGCGCCGGCGCGCACGGCCTCGGCCACGTCCGTGGCGCGGGCGTAGTCGAAGCGGATCATGGCGCGGCCTTCGGTGTCTGCGTCTGACTTTGCGGCTGCAGCTGCGTCTGCGTCCGCAGCCCCATCACATCCACGATGGCGTCGGTGATGTTGCTGTAGGCGCCGCACCGGCACAGATTGCCGCTCATGAGCTCACGCACGTCGTCGCGACACTGCGCCCTGCCCTCGTCGATCAGGGCACGCGCCGAGCAGATCTGCCCGGGCGTACAGTAGCCGCACTGGAAGGCGTCATGGTCGATGAAGGCCTGCTGCAGGGGATCCAGCGTGCCGTCCGCCGCCGCCAGGCCCTCGATGGTGGTGATCCTCGCGCCGTCCGCGACGACTGCCAGCATCAGGCAGCTGTTCACCCGCTTGCCTTCCAGCAGCACGGTGCAGGCGCCGCATTGCCCGTGATCGCACCCCTTCTTGACGCCCGTCAGGTCGGCGTGTTCGCGCAGCAGATCCAGCAGCGTGACCCAGGGATCGATCTCGATGTCGAACGGCCGGCCATTGAGCTCGAGATGGATCGGGAGGCGTGCGCCCGCGGGCGCCGGTGGTGCCTGGCTGACCGTGGGGTCGGCTTGGGTGTGCATAGGGGTTCTCCGGGTGAGGTCGGTGCCAACTGAGATTCGGCATGTCCACATTTCGGCATGTCCGCATCTCGGCATGTCGGCATGTCGGCATCTCGGCTTATTGGCTCGGACCTGTCGGCATGCAGGCAAGGCCGGCTCCCGCCATCGGCGGCGCCCAGCCCGCCTCCCCATCGCAGTTGCCAAGCGCGGTGGGCATGCGCCCTGCCAAGCCGGCGGCATGCAAGACCACACCACCTCAGTCGCCGAGCCCACCGACATCGACGAGCCGCCGCCCAGCAGCGGCGGATGGGGCTCGCTGCGCGCCGTGGCAACGATCCTGGCGCGTGAGGGAGTGCCCGTGACCGGCGCCGCGGCGCTGCTCAAGCAAAACAAGACCGCGGGCTTCATGTGCGTCAGTTGCGCCTGGGCCAAGCCGAGGTCGCCTCACGCGGCCGAGTTCTGCGAGAACGGGGCCAAGGCCACGGCATGGGAGATGACCAGCAAACGCCGCACGCCCGCGTTCTTCGCCGAGCACACCCTGACCGAGCTTCGAAGCTGGTCGGACCACGAGCTGGAGGTGGGCGGACGGCTCACCGCGCCGCTGCGATACGACGCCGCGTCGGACCGCTACGTCCCGGTGGGATGGGACGAAGCGCTCACAGAGATCGGCACCGAGCTCAAGCAGCTCGCGCCAGAGTCAGCCGTGTTCTATGCCTCGGGCCGGGCCTCGCTCGAAGCGTCCTACCTGTACCAGCTGTTCGCGCGGGTGTATGGCCACAACAACCTGCCCGACAGCTCGAACATGTGCCATGAAAGCACGTCGGTCGGCCTGCCAAAGACCATCGGCTCGCCCGTTGGAACGGTCTACCTCGAGGACTTCGCGCAGACGCAGGCGATCTTCTTCTTCGGCCAGAACGTCGGCGTGAACAGTCCGCGGATGCTTCACGACCTGCAGGAGGCGCGCCGGCGCGACGTGCCCATCGTCACCTTCAATCCGCTGCGCGAAAGCGGCCTGGTCGCCTTCGACAACCCGCAGTCGCCTCGCGACATGCTGCTGCCCGGTCACACGCAGATCAGCACGCAGTACCTCCAGTTGCGCCCAGGGGGCGATCTGGCGGCGCTCAGCGGCCTGTGCAAGGCGCTGATCGAGTCGGACGACGAAGCCGTCGCCGACGGACGGCCACGCGTGCTCGACGCCGATTTCATCGTCCAGCACACGCACAAGTTCGAGGACTTTGCCGCCAGCATGCGGGCGACCACCTGGGACGACATCGTGCGCGAATCTGGCCTCGCCCGGGCCGACCTGGAACAGGCCGCCCGCACCTATGCCAACGCCAACGCCGTGATCCCGGTCTACGGCATGGGCCTGACGCAGCATCGCGAGGGCGTGCTCAACGTGCAGATGGTGTCCAACCTGTTGCTGCTGCGCGGCAACATCGGCAAGCCCGGCGCTGGAATCTGCCCGGTGCGCGGACACTCCAACGTGCAGGGCCAACGCACCGTCGGCATCACCGAGAAGCCCGAGCTCGCACCGATGGACAAGCTGCGTGAGGTCTATCGTTTCGAGCCGCCGATGAAGCGGGGGCTCAACACGGTCCAGACCTGCGAAGGCGTCCTCGACGGCTCGGTGCGCGCCTTCATCGGTCTTGGCGGGAACTTCCTGCGCGCAGTGCCCGACAATCCGCGCATCGAAGCCGCGTGGCGTGGCCTGCGGCTGAGCGTACAGGTGGCAACCAAGCTCAACCGCAGCCACCTGTTTTACGGGGACGTGGCGTATCTGCTCCCTTGCCTGGGGCGCAGCGAGATCGACCATCAGGCAAGCGGCCCACAGAAGGTGTCGGTGGAAGACTCGACGGGACACATGCATGCCTCCACCGGCGTGGTCGAGCCGGCGGCGGCAACGCTCAAGTCCGAGATCGCCATCGTCGCGGGTCTCGCCAAGGCGACGCTCGCGCCGAGCGACTTCTTGAAGTGGGGCGAGTGGACCGGCGACTACGCACTCATCCGTGACGAGATCGCCCGCGTGCTTCCCGAGATCTTTCACGACTTCAACGCCCGATTCGAGCAGCCGGGAGGATTTCCTCGCCCGATCCCCGCTCGCGCGCGAGTCTGGAAAACCGACACGAAAAAGGCGACGTTCATGGTGCCGACATCGCTTGTCGCCGATCCTGACGCCCCCAGCAGCATCGACGGGGACGATCCGACCGTGTTGCGGCTGATGACCATGCGCAGCGACGACCAGTTCAACACCACGGTCTACAGCCTGGATGATCGCTTTCGCCGTGTGTCGGGCTCGCGCGCCGTGTTGCTGATGCACCCTGACGACATCGCGCGGCTGGGATACGTGGTGGGCGCGGTCGTGACCGCCACTACCGCGCTCGACGATGGCCAGACGCGCACGGTCCACGGGCTGACGCTGAAGGCGTACTCGATCCCGAAGGGGGCGATCGCCGGCTACTTTCCGGAGCTCAATGCGCTCATTCCGCTTCAGCACCACGCCAAGGAAAGCATGGTGCCCGCGGCCAAGTCCATTCCTGTTCGCCTGAGCGCTGCGAAAAGCCCCCGCGTGGTCAGTGACTGAAGGCGCTGGGCGCGAGGCGCGAGAGCCGGGATGTTAGACAAAGCCGAGTGGCCCGAGACACGAGACACGAGACACGAGACACGAGACAGGAGACAGGGGACAGGAGACAGAAGGCGCGAGCCTGGGACGAGATACGCTGACGCGAGAGGCGGAGACCGCGAGCGACGCCCGCAAGCTACGGATCATTCAGTGCGGTGTCATTCCATCGTGATCGTTTGCTCGCTGTCCCCGGGCAGCAGCAGCTGCGGGACTTGCTGAAAGCGCCAGGATTGCCCTGCTCGCAGGATGGACCAGGTCACGTCAAAACGATCCGCAGGCCACGCAGCGGGAATCCGGTCATCCGCGATGAGTTCACGCGCCAGCCTCGGCAGTGCGTCGTGTCGCCAGCACACCAGGACTGCGCCTTCCAGGCTTCGCAGGGCATCGGCCACTACGCGAGCGTCGTCCTCGTCGGACCAGCCCTCGTTCACCTTCAGTCCGAGGAAATCCGCCAATGCGTAGACGGAGTCGCCGGGCCGGGTCGATGGGTGCCGTTCGGTGGGCCGGGCGGCGACAATGTGTCGGGGACGACGGATTGGGCCGTCGCCGCCTTCGGTGGCAGAGCCGAAATACGCCACCAAGGCGGCGGCGCGGCGCCAACCCTGGACACTGAGCGATCCCGGCGCGGGCGCTCTAGCCTCGTCGACACCGCCCGAGTCGCCCCGATCGCCCGAGTTGCCAAAGCCGCCCCGGTCGCCCCGGTCGCCCGATGCCGACTCAGGCTTCTCGGCATGTCTGATCAACATGACGCATGTCGACATGGTTGGACCCATTTCACAGCCATGGACTGAGCGCCTCGTCCGATCCGGCGGGCGTTAAGCGCTCGTTGAAACGGCCGCTTTCAGTGGAAGAACAGGGCGATCAGGATGATGATCGGAATGGGAACGCCGAGGAAGAACAACAGCAATGAGCGCATGATTTACTCCTGGATGCAGTGATCAGAGATCGCGTCGACGGCCGCCGAACGTGGCCAACAAGCTCGCCACGAACGCACCGATTAACAGCGAGACGAAGAGCCAAAGCGCCGCATACAGCGAAGCTTTTCTTGCCTTGTCGGCGGCTTCCTTGGCCGACATTTCGGCCTGCTTCAGCTTGGTTTGCATGGCCGTGAACGTCTGGCTCAACCGGGCCGCGGCCTCTTGCTGGCTCAGCCCGGTGCGTTGCGCGACAAGCTGCGCGAGGTACTGCTGATCAGGCGCAGACAGCGCACCGTCTTTCAGCCCCACCGCAAAGATGCGGCCGGCTTCCGCCAACTGGCCCGCGGAAATCGCGGTGCCGGCCGAACCGGGAGCGCTGGAGGCGGAGATTGCTCCCGTTGCCCCCATTGCTCCGATTGCACCAGTTGCACCGGTTGCACCGGTTGCACCGGTTGCCGCGGTTGCACCGGTTGTTCCACCAGCAGCGGGTGTACCGCCAGAAGTCGAGCCTGGGCGGAAAAGCATGTCCGTCCAGTAGCCTAAGGGGGAGGCATCTGCCTCACCGCCGCCAGCACCCGTGCGGGCTGCGTCGGCCGCACTTGCTGCGTCTGGCGAACCTGCAGAGCCTGCAGAACCCGAAACACCCGCGACACCCGCAGCCACCGCGGTCGCCTTGGCTGCGCCGCCCGCCAAGGCAGCACCGCCGCTCACAGCGCCTCCAACGGCCGTACCCAATGCCGCCGCCGTGAACAGCGTCGCCACCGCCCAAGCCAGGAAACCATGGGCGGTGTCGCGGAAGTAAACCTCGTCGGTGTGCACGGCCACCCATCGTGTGCGCAGCCGCCCCGCGAGATAACCCCCCATGCCGCTGGCCGCAAGTTGGGTGAAGGTCAGCCAGGCGATTGCCGCGAACCCGAAGGTGTCTGCCTCGACCCCTTTGCTCGTCCACGGCGATACGGAAGACAGGCCAAGGCCTGCGCCAAGCAGGAGCAGGATCAGCGAAAGCGCCGCAGCAGCCGCAGCGCCTGCGAGGATCGCTGCCCACGAGACTGCTGAAGCGCTTGCCGTGTAGGGAGTATCAGGAGTGCCGGAGGCATCGACACCTCGAAGCCCGGCGCGCGTTGCGTCTAGGGTGGCCATATACACCGCCTTGTTCATGTTGTTGAGCTGGATGGACCATGTCGCGCCTGCTGACCAGTGGCGACAGGGGCCCAGCCGTATCGGCAACCGGCGGGCCCAGGCTCGTTCGTCTTGCCCCCTAGATCGCAAGCATCACGCGATCAACCGTTGCGCTGTCGGAACGTCACCCGCCACCCGCCAC
>CAMPJJ010000038.1 GCA_946886855.1 uncultured Roseateles sp.
GCTCCACGCCGGCAGCGACAGCGTCGCGGTGCCCAGCAGGCAGGCGGCGAGGCGGGTCAGGCGAGGGGCGGATGCCACGGGCGCGGCCCGTGGGGCCCGGCGCGGGCGGTTGGACGTGGACGTCCCGAGGCGGGTCCCAATGCGATGGGGCATGACGTTGTCTCCAAGGTTCTTCTGCGGTCGCGGGCGCGGGATCGTGGCCCGTCGCTCTCGCGGCATGGGGTCGCAGGCGCGCGCAGGGCGCCGGCAGGGTAGGGAGCGGGAGCGCTGCAGTGCGCCGCCGCCTCGGTACTGCTGGACGATGCGATCCGCGGCGCGCGCGGACCCTGGGGATTCAGTTCAGAGGTAGTCCCCGCGCCGCGGCGAGAACTGGTCCAGCAGCGTGCTGCCGGCCTCCAGCGCGACGACGCCGTGCGGCGTCAACCGCGGCGCCACGAAGGCGTCGCCGGGCTTGAGCACGCGCTTCACCCCGCCGACGTCGCACTCGAACGAGCCGCTGATCACGAAGGCGATCTGGTCATGCGCGTCGTGCGCATGGGGCGTGCCGATGGCGCCCTGGTCGAACTGCACCAGCACCGACATCAGCTCCGGCGTGTGGCCGACGATCTTGCGGCGGATGCCGTCGCCGAGCTCGGTCCACGGCTGGTCGTCGTTCAGGAAGTACGGGCGGGTCATCGGGCTTGTCTCCTGGAGTCGGGACGGTTCTCGGCCGTCGTTGCGAGCAACTATAACGACGTCGCAGAAAATTGAAACAGCGGTTCACTACATAGAAACCATAGTTCCGGGAAAGTCCGCAGCCCCGTACGCTGCGAACCCATCAGAGCTCGTGAAGCCCCAGGACCGCCAGGAGACGACATGGAAATCCGCCAACCCATCCACAGTGAACACGCCCGCACGCTGGACACCGAAGGCCTGCGCCGCCAGTTCCTGGTGGACGAGATGTTCAAGCCCGACGAGGCGACGCTGACCTACAGCCAGATCGACCGGATCATCGTCGGCGGCATCATGCCGGTGACCCGGCCGGTGACCTTCTCGGCGGAGCTAGGCAAGTACACCGGCACGGACTACTTCCTGCAGCGGCGCGAGCTGGGCCTGATCAACATCGGCGGCGCGGCGCGCATCTTCGTCGACGACACGCAGTACGACGTCGGACCGCGCGAGGCGCTCTACATCGGCCAGGGCGCGAAGATCGTCGAGTTCAAGAGCGTGGACAGCGCCAACCCGGCCAAGCTCTACTTCAACTGCGCGCCGGCGCACACCGCCTATCCCACGCGCAAGGTCACGCTGGCCGAGGCCTCGCCGGAGACGCTGGGCTCGGCCGAGACCAGCAACCGCCGCACCATCCACAAGTTCCTGGTGCCGGACGTGCTGCCGACCTGCCAGCTGCTGATGGGCATGACCCAGCTCGAGCCGGGCAGCCTCTGGAACACGATGCCCTGCCACCAGCACGACCGCCGCATGGAGGTGTACTTCTACTTCGACATGAAGTCGGACGCGGTGGTGTTCCACATGCTGGGCGAGCCGACGCAGACGCGCCACCTGGTCGTGCGCAACGAGCAGGCGGTCATCAGCCCGAGCTGGTCCATCCATTCCGGCGTCGGCACGCAGGCCTACACCTTCATCTGGGGCATGGTCGGCGAGAACCAGGTGTTCAAGGACATGGACCACGTGCCGATGACGACGCTGCGCTGAGCGCGGGTCGGGGTGTCACGGCAATCAACGGAACGAATCACATGATCCTGGACAACTTCCAACTGGACGGCCGCGTGGCCATCGTCTCGGGCTGCAACACCGGCCTGGGGCAGGGGATGGCGGTCGCGCTGGCGCAGGCCGGCGCGCACATCGTCGGCGTCAACGTGTCCGACCCGGCGGAGACGCGCACCGAGGTCGAGCGCCTGGGACGCCGCTTCCTCGACCTGCGCGCCAACCTGGGCGACATCAGCTGCATCGAGGGCCTGGTGGCCGAAGCCAAGTCGCTGACCGGCCGCGTCGACATCCTGGTCAACAACGCCGGCATCATCCGGCGCGAGGACGCGATCCGCTTCAGCGAGAAGGACTGGGACGACGTCGTCGACCTCAACCTGAAGACGGTGTTCTTCTTCTCGCAGGCGGTGGCCCGGCAATACCTGGCCCAGGGCGGCGGCGGCAAGATCATCAACGTCGCGTCGATGCTGTCCTTCCAGGGCGGCGTGCGGGTGCCCTCGTACACGGCCAGCAAGAGCGGCGTGATGGGCATCACCCGGCTGATGGCCAATGAATGGGCGTCGCACGGCATCAACGTCAACGCGATCGCGCCCGGCTACATGGCGACCAACAACACCGCCGCGCTGCGCCAGGACGAGACGCGCAACGCCGCGATCCTCGACCGCATCCCGGCGGGCCGCTGGGGCAGCCCGGACGATCTCGCCGGGCCCGTTGTGTTCCTCGCATCGAAGGCGTCCGATTACGTGAACGGCTATACCGTCGCGGTCGACGGGGGCTGGCTGGCCCGGTAGCCGGGCCCATCCCCTACGCGCTGCGCGCGCCTCCTCAAGGGGGCGAACCTGACGGCCCGGCCAAGCCGGTCCAAGGGTTCCGCTGGATGAAGACACCCCGCGCGCGGTTTTGATGATCGGCCACCGACGAGACAACGGGGGATCGATGTACGAGAACAAGAAGCTGGGCTTTCTGTTCGTCCTGCCATTCGTGCTGGGCGTGCTGCTGTTCAAGCTATTCCCCTTCGTGATGAGCTTCGCGCTCAGCTTCACGCAGTACGACCTGATCGACCCGCCGACCTTCGTCGGACTGCGGAACTATGAGGAGCTCGCGACCGCGGATCCGCTGTTCCGCAAGTCGCTGGGCGTCACGCTGATCTTTGCGCTGCTGGCGGTGCCGTTGCGCGTTGGCTTCGCGCTGTTCATCGCGCACGTGCTGAACTTCAAGCTGCGCGGCATCAACTTCTTCCGCGCCGCGTTCTACATCCCGTCCATCCTCGGCGGCTCGATCGCGGTGGCGGTGCTGTGGCGTTTCGTCTTCGCGCGCAACGGCCTGGTCAACCTGGTGCTGATGAAGCTGGGCATCGAGCCGATCGCGTGGCTGGCCGACGAGCACTACTCGATGTGGACCATCGTGCTGCTCTTCACCTGGCAGTTCGGCTCGGCGATGGTGATCTTCCTGGCGGCGCTGCAGAACGTGTCGATCTCACTCTACGAGGCGGCGGAGTGCGACGGCGCCAGCAAGATGCAGCAGTTCTGGAAGATCACGGTGCCGCTGATCACGCCGGTGATCTTCTTCAACGTGATCATGCAGATGGTGCACGCCTTCCAGGAGTTCAACGGCCCGTACATGATCACCGAGGGCGGCCCGCTGCACTCGACCTATGTGCTGGCGCTCTACATCTACGACCAGAGCTTCCGCTTCTTCAACCTGGGCTACGGCGCGGCGCTGTCGTGGGTGCTGTTCGCGCTGGTCGGCGGCCTGGCGGGGCTCTCCTTCTGGAGTTCCAAGTACTGGGTCTTCTACTCCGGCGAGAAGGAGGCCAAGCGATGAGCCGACGCTCTTCCGAGCTCCCTCTCCCGCTTGCGGGAGAGGGCGGGGGTGAGGGCAGCGGTGGTGGCACCGCGCCAGCCCTGGTTCTGGGCCGCGACCGCGGCAACCGCACGCTGCGCTACCTCGCGCTCGGCGCGGTGGCCATCGTGATGCTCTACCCGCTGCTCTGGCTGATCGGCGCCTCCTTCAAGAGCAACGCGGAGATCTTCAGCTCCGCCGGTTTCCTGCCGGACCGCCTCGACTTCAGCGCCTACGCCAAGGGCTGGAAGACCAGCACCGAGTACACCTTCGCGACCTACTTCCTCAACAGCTTCCTGATCACCATCCCGCGCATCGTCGTGACGGTGATCTCCTGCGTGCTGGTGGCCTATGCCTTCGCGCGTTTCGAGTTCTGGGGCCGCAAGACGCTGTTCAGCATCATGATCGCCACGATGATGCTGCCGCTGATCGTGCTGCGGCTGCCGCAGTACCTGGTCTTCCGCGAGATCGGCTGGTTGGACTCCTACCTGCCGCTGATCGTGCCCTCGGCCTTCGCCACGGACACCTTCTTCGTCTTCATGCTGGTGCAGTTCCTGCGCGGCATCCCGCGCGACATGGAGGAGGCCGCGCAGATCGACGGCTGCAACGCGCTGCAGCTGCTGTGGCACATCATCGTGCCGCTGCTCAAGCCGGCCATCATCTCCGTGGTCGTCTTCCAGTTCATCTGGACGATGAACGACTTCATGGGCCCGCTGATCTACCTCGCGTCCGTCGAGAAGTATCCGGTGTCCCTCGCGCTGAAGATGAGCATCGGCGCCACCGAGGAGGTCGAGTGGGCCAACGTCATCGCGATCTCGGTGGTGGCGCTGATCCCCTCGGTCGCGGTGTTCTTCGCGGCACAGAAGCATTTCATCGAGGGCGCGACGTCCTCCGGAGTCAAGGGTTGACGACATGGCAAGACTGAGCCTCAACAAGATCGAGAAGGTGTACCCCAACGGCTTCAAGGCCGTGCACGGGGTGGACCTGGAAGTGCGGGACGGCGAGTTCATGGTCTTCGTCGGCCCGTCGGGCTGCGCGAAGTCGACGCTGCTGCGGATGATCGCGGGCCTGGAGAGCATCACTGGCGGCGAGCTGCGCATCGGCGACCGCGCCGTCAACGCGCTGCCCCCCAAGCAGCGCGGCATCGCGATGGTGTTCCAGAACTACGCGCTGTACCCGCACATGAAGGTCTACGACAACCTGGCCTTCGGCCTGAAGCTGGCGGGCACGCCGAAGGCGGAGCTGGACCAGCGCGTGCGTCACGCCGCCGGCCTGCTGGAGATGGAGCATCTGCTGGACCGATATCCGAAGCAGCTGTCCGGCGGACAGGCGCAGCGGGTCGCGGTGGGCCGGGCGATCGTGAAGAAGCCCGACGTGTTCCTCTTCGACGAGCCGCTCTCCAACCTCGACGCCAAGCTCCGCGCCGCGATGCGCGTGCGGCTCACCGAGTTGCACCGCACCTTGCGCGAGAGCCGCCAGCCGGCCACGACGGTCTACGTGACCCACGACCAGGTCGAGGCGATGACCATGGGCGAGCGCATCTGCGTGCTCAAGGACGGCGTGATCCAGCAGGTCGACACGCCGACGGCGCTGTACGACCGGCCGGCGAATGCCTTCGTGGCGAGCTTCATCGGCTCGCCGGAAATGAACCTGCTGGCCGCTCGACTGGTCGCGACCGACGTCGGCCTGGCCGTCGAGGTCGGCGGCGCGCGGCTGCCGCTGCCGGCGGAGAAGTCGGCGGGCATCGCCGCGTTGCCGCGCCTGGCGGACGGCGCGGTGACCTTCGGTCTGCGGCCCGAGCACATCGGCCTGGCGCCGCGGGCGCAGGGCGACAGCGTCGCCGTCGGCGCGCGGCTGCGCTTCACCGAGCACATGGGGTCGGAGGTCTACCTGCATGCCGACCTCGGTCCGCTGCCGATCACCGCGCGCGTGCCCGCGGAGCAGGCGGTGGCGCTGAACGGCCTCGCACGCGGCGACGCCGTGACGCTGCACCTGCAGATCTCCGCCTGCCACCTGTTCGACGCGACGAGCGGCCTGAATCTGCTGTCGACCTTCTCGTCCTCGTCCGCGTCCGCGTCCACCTCCTCGTCCGTGTCTTCAGCCTCGGCCTCGTCCTCGTCCTCGTCCTCGTCCTCGTCCTCTTCCTCTTCCTCTTCCTCTGGAAGCTACGCATGAGCCTGCCCCGACGACAGCTGCTCGGCATCGCCGCGGGGTCGGCCGCGATCGCGGCGACCGCGGGCGTCACCGCCGCGCTGACCGCGCCGGCGCGCGCGCAGGACAAGCCGACCGTGCTGCGCTTCGCCTGGTGGGGCGGCGCCGGCCGGCACGAGGCGACCTTGAAGGCGCTCGCGCTCTTCGAGCGCCGCCACGGCGTGCGCGTGAAGGCCGAGTACATGGGCTTCAACGGCTACCTGGAACGGTTGACGACGCAGATCGCCGGCGGCTCCGAGCCCGAGGTCATGCAGATCAACTGGGCCTGGATGGCGATGTTCAGCAAGCGCGGCAACGGCTTCGCGGACCTGAACCGACACGGACGCCTGCTGGACCTCGCGCAGTTCGACCGCGAGGACCTGGCCTACGGCGACGTCGACGGCAAACTCAACGCACTGCCGGTCTCGTTCAGCGCGCGGGTCATGCTGTGGAACCAGGCGGCGTTCGACCGGGCCGGTCTTGCGCTGCCCAGGACCTGGGACGAACTCTTCGCGGCGGGCCCCGCGTTCCGTCGGATCCTTGGCGAGGACGCCTATCCGCTGGACGGCGAGCTCTACGACATGATGCTGCTCTCACAGGCCTGGGTGCAGCAGCGGCACGGCACGGCGTACGTCGATCCCGCGCAGCCGCGCGTGGCGATGAACGAGGCGGCGGCGCTCGACTGGGTGCGCACCTACAAGCGGCTGGTCACCGACCACGTCGCGACGCCGCTGCCGCTGCGCGCGAGTCTCGGCGGCGCCGAGAAGCCGACCGAGCAGCAGCCCGACTGGGTCGTCGGCCGCTGGGCCGGCAACTACACCTGGGACTCGGTCATCGCGCTGCGCGCGTCCACGCTGGACAAGCAGCAGAAGCTGGTGCTCGGCGAATTCCCGACGCTGCCGGGCGCGCTCGACAGCGGCATGTTCGGGCGGCCCACCGTGATGTACGCAGTCAGCCGCCATGCCGAGAAGAACGGCCGCGCGGAGATGGCCGCCAAGCTCGTCAACTTCCTGCTGACGGACCCCGAGGCCGCGGCGCTGCTGGGTCGCACCCGCGGCCTGCCGTCGGCGCGCGGGCCCTACGAGCAGTTGAAGGCCGCCGGCAAGCTGCCACCGCTGGAGGTCGCGGCGCACGAGCAGATCAAGGTGCAGCGCGAGTCGGGCCGGCTCAAGCGCCCGGCGCCGCTGTTCGAGCACGCCCGGCTGCACAAGTTCATGCGCGAGGTCTTCGAGACCGTGGCCTACGGCAAGACCAGCGACGTCGACGCCGCGCGCCGCCTGGTCACGGAAGGGCAGGCGCTGCTGCAGCGGATCAAGTGAACACGCCCTACCAGCGACAACACCAGCGACAACACCAGCGACAACGCCGGCGACAACATCAGCGATCAGAACGACCATGAAAGCCAACGAACGACAGCTCCACTTCGCCACGCGCGAGGACCCGGACACCGGCGCGCGCGTCACGCGGCTGACGCCGACCGACGTGACCTGCCACCGCAACTACTTCTATCAGAAGTGCTTCACCAACGATGGGTCCCAGCTGATCTTCGGCGCGGAGTTCGGGCCGGGCACGAGCTGGAACTACCACCTGCTCGACCTCGGGACGCAGGTGGCGACGCAACTCACCGACCAGCCGGGCGAGAACACCTTCGGCGGCTTCCTCAGTCCTGACGATCGTCATCTCTACTTCGTCCGTGCCGAGCGGCAGCTGATCCGCCTGTCCCTGCGGGATCTGGGCGAGGAGGTCGTCTACGCCGTGCCCGAGGGCTGGGTCGGCTACGGCACCTGGGTGGCCAACACCGCCTGCACGAAGATGGTCGGCATCGAGATCGCGGCGAGCGACTGGTTCCCGCTCAGCGACTGGCAGAAGTTCCACCAGATGTTCCATGCGAAGCCGCGCTGCCGGCTGATTCGCATCGACCTGGCGACGGGCGCGCGCGAGGTGATCCTCGAGCAGCAGGGCTGGCTCGGTCATCCGCAGTACCGGCCGGGCGACGACAACACCGTCGCGTACTGCCATGAAGGGCCGCACGACCTGGTCGACGCGCGCATGTGGTTCATCGACGAGGACGGCCGCAACGTCCGCTGCGGTCGCCGCCACGATCCGGGCGAAAGCTGCACCCACGAGTTCTGGGTGCCGGACGGCTCGGCGATGATCTACGTCTCCTACCTGAAGGGTCAGCGCGACCGATGGATCTGCTCGCTCGATCCGGTCACGCTCGAATCGAAACGACTGACGCGCATGCCGCCGTGCTCGCACCTGATGAGCAACCAGGACGGCACGCTGCTGATCGGCGACGGCTGCGATTCGCCGGCCGACGTCGCCGATACCGGCAGCCACCAGATCGCGACGGATCCGTTCCTGCATCTCTTCGACCTGAAGGCCGGCACCGAGCGCCGCGTCGCGCGGCACGACAGCTCCTGGCGCGTCTACAAGGGCAACCGGCAGGTCACCCATCCGCATCCGTCCTTCACGCCGGACGAGAAGCAGGTGCTCTTCAGCGCGGACGCCGAAGGCGAACCCGCGCTGTATCTGGCGGACCTGTGATGCGGAGGCGGATGCCGGTGCAGACGCGGACGCGGACGCGGAGCGCGATCGTGACGGCGGGCGTGGCCCTCGCCGCGTTGTGCGGCGGGAGCGCGACGGCGTCGACAGGCCCCGCCCAGGACCGGCCGCAACTCACCGACGCGCAGGCGGCGACGGCGACCGTGGCTGCCTACCTCGGCGACTGGGCGCCCGCGCCGCTCGATCCGTCGCGCTGGACGCCGACCTTCATCGTCGCCGCCGACGGCAGCGGCACGCACCGCACGGTGCAGGCCGCCGTCGATGCATTGCCCGCGAAGACTGCGGCGACCTCGACCTCGACCTCGACCGCGCCGACCGCGCCGCGCGCGTACGTGCTGGTGAAGCCCGGCACCTACCGGGAGCCGCTCTGCATCCAGGACAAGGCGCCGTTCGCGCTGTATGGCGCCGGCGATCCGTCTGAGGTCGTGATCGTCGAAGGCCGCTACAACGCGCTGCCGAAGGCGCGCGGTGAGGCCGCCCACCGCTGCATGCCCTTGCTCGACGCCGAGACCCACGGCACGCCCGGCAGTGCCAGCGTGATGCTGTTCAGCGACGACGTCCAGCTCGCCCGGCTGACCATCGCGAACGACGCGATGGACCGCGTTCGCGATGGGCAGGGCTATCCGGCCGGCGTCGGCGAAAGCGGCGGTGCGCAGGCGGTCGCCTTGATGACCCGCGGCGACCGGATCCAGCTGGAGCAGGTGCGGCTGATCGGGCATCAGGACACGTTCTACGCGGAGCGCGGCGTCGCATCCGCACCAGCGCCTGCGTCCTCGAGCGCGCAGCCCCCGCACGGTGCGCCCGACGAGGCGCGCGTGCTGGTGCGTCGCGCGGAGATCCGCGGCGATGTCGACTTCATCTTCGGCGGCGCGACGCTGGTCATCGACGACAGCCTGATCGTCAGTCGCGCCGGTCGCCGCGTGCCGGGTCACGGCGGACACGTGATCGCGCCCAGCACGCCCCACGCGCTGGCGCGGGGGTTCCTGATCCAGGACTCGCGCTGGCTGGCCGAGCCCGGCGTGGCACCGGCCAGCATCAGCCTGGGCCGGGCGTGGGACCGCGGCGTCGCGCGCGGCGACTGGCGCGCGTCGCCGGCGATCCCCGACGGGCAGGCGGTGCTGCGCGGCAACCTGCTCGGGCCGCATCTCGCGCCATGGTCCGCGTCGACCTCGCGACGGCCGTTCAGCACGGTCGGCGAGGCCGCCAACCGCATGGCGGAGTACCGCAACGTCGCGCTTCCCGTCGCGCTGCCGGTCGCCGCGTTCGACACGATCCCGTCGGGCGACGGCTGGGCATCGCTGAACGGCGGCACGATCGGCGGCGCGAAGGCCGGGCCCGAGGCGGTCCGCATCGTGCGTACGCGTGCGGAGCTCGATGCGGCGCTGGCGCTCGGCGATATGCCCAAGCTGATCGCGCTTGCGGCACGCATCGACCTCGCCGCGGATGCGGCGGGGCGGCGCCTGGGCATCGACGATTTCCGCGATCCCGCGTTCGACCTCGAGGCCTTCGTCAGGCAGTACGACCCCGCGACCTGGGGCCGCCGCGAGCCCGCGGGACCGCTGGAGGACGCGCGCAGGCGTTCCGCGAAGCGCCAGGCCGCGCAGGTCGTGGTCAAGCTGCCGTCGAACACGACGATCGTCGGCATCACGCCCGACGCCGGGTTCGACGGCGGCTCGCTGATGCTCGACAAGGTCTCGCAGGTGATCCTGCGTAACCTGCGCTTCTCCGACGCCTACGACTTCTTCCCCGCCTGGGACCCGAACGACAACGGCCACGGCGAGTGGAACTCCGAATACGACACCGTCTCGCTGCGAGAAGCCACGCAGGTGTGGATCGACCACTGCGCCTTCGACGACGGCGAACGTTCCGATCCGCGCGAGCCGGTGGCGCTGGGCCAGCGCATGCAGCGGCACGACGGGCTGCTCGACATCACGCGCCGCTCGGACTTCGTCACCGTGTCCTGGAATGTCTTCCGCCGGCACGACAAGACGATGCTGATCGGCGGCGGCGACGGCCATCGCGACGATCGCGGCCACCTGCGCGTGACGCTGCACCACAACCTCTGGGAGCAGGTGAAGGAGCGCACGCCGCGCGTGCGCTACGGGCAGGTGCACGTCGCCAACAACCTCTACGTCGCGACCGCCGGCGGCGACTACCCTTACGGTTATTCGATCGGCGTGGGCCTCGGGTCCCAGGTGCTCAGCGAGGCCAATGCCTGGGAGGCGACGCCGGGCATCGTGCCGGAGCGCGTCGTGCGCCTGCTCAAGGGCGAGCGCCTCGAGGACCGCGGCTCCCGCTTCAACGGCGACCCCGTCGATCCGGTGCGCCTGCTGCGCGCCACCAACCCCGACAAGGCGCTTGTCGGCGACGCCGGCTGGACTCCGCCGTACCGCCTGCCCATCGATGTTGCGGCCGATGTGCCGGCCCGGGTTCGCGCGGGCGCGGGGACGGGCCGGCTGTGGTGAAATCTCCCCTTTCCAGGAATACCTTGCGCATGGATGACGATCTGAACGATGGCAAGCAGCAGCCCGAATCCGTGGCCGCGGTGCTCAAGGTTTTCGCCATCCTGCAGGCCTTGTCAGAACGCAGTGATACCGGTATCTCGGAGCTGTCCGTCCGGCTGGCGATGCCCAAGGCGACCGTCTACCGGTTCCTGCAGACGATGAAGACGCTGGGCTATGTCCGGCAGGAGACCGACAGCGAGCGCTACGGCCTGGCGATGAAGGTCTTCGAGATCGGCGCGAAGGCGCTGCAGTACCCGGACCTGGTCGACCTGTCCAAGCACCACATGCAGATGTTGGCCGACGCCACCGGCGAGACGGTGCACCTGGGCACGCTGATCGACAGCGAGATCATCTACGTCCACAAGGTCGATTCGAAGCACATGCTGGGCATGTACTCGCGCATCGGCCGGCGCGCGCCGCTGCACTGCACGGCCATCGGCAAGGTGCTGATGGCCTGGGAGCACCCGGAGCGCCGGGCGCGCGTGCTGGCCGGCGCCGAGTTCCAGCGCTTCCGCGACAAGACCATCACCGAGCCGGCGGCCTTCCAGGCCGAACTGGAGCGGGTGAAGCGGCAGGGCTTCGGCGAGGACCGCGAGGAATTCGACGACCACATCCGCTGCCTGGGCGTGCCGATCTTCGACCGGCTCGGCCAGCCGATCGCCGGCATGAGCGTCAGCTTCCCGACCTTCCGCTACGACGACGCCAAGGCGCCCGAGGTCGTGGCGATGCTGCAGGCGGCCAGCCGGGATATCTCGGCGCGGCTGGGCTGCACGAAGTTCCCGCTGGACGGCGCCTGACGCGCAGCATCGACGCGATAACGCGACAGCGCGATAACGAGCTTGTCGCGGCAGCCGATGTTGTCGTACAACTGACCCCGTGATGACCGCCTCGTTGACCCGTTCCCGCCCGAAATCGCTGGCCCTCGGCCTTGTCCGCGCGCTGGAGGACCGGATCCGTGCGGGTGCGCTTGCCAACGGCGACAAGCTGCCGACCGAGGCGGCGATCATGGCCGAGTTCGAGGTCAGCCGGACGGTGGTCCGGGAGGCGATCTCCAAGATGCAGGCCGCGGGGCTGGTCGAGACCCGGCACGGCATCGGGACCTTCGTCCTGGGCCTGGGGGAGGGCGGGCCCTTCCGCATCGGCGCCGAGCAGATGGCGACGCTGCATGACGTGGTCGCGGTGCTGGAGCTCCGGATCGGCATCGAGACCGAGGCGGCGGCGCTGGCCGCGCAGCGTCGCAGCGATGCGAATCTGAACAACATGCGCGCGGCGCTGTCGGCCTTTGCCGAGGCCGCGGAGGCGGGCCGTGATGCGGTGGCGGCGGACTTCCAGTTCCACCTGGAGATCGCCCGTGCCACCGGCAATCCGCACTTCGAGCAGCTGATGGCGACGCTTGGGGCACCGAGCATCCCTCGCGCGCGCCTCGCGAGCCTGGCGGCCGCCGGCGATGAGGATCCGGTGGCGCAGCGCGACTACCTGCTGCGCGTCAACGCGGAGCACGAGAGCATCCTCGACGGCATCGCCGCGCGCGACCCCGAGGCGGCCCGCGCCGCCATGCGGACGCACCTGGCCAACAGTCGGGAGCGGCGCCGCCGTGCGGCGTTGGCGCTTCAAGAGAAGCGCTGACCTGCGACGTCGATCGACTGGGCCGTCAGGCCTCGACCGGTTCCTGGTTTTCGGCTCGCTCGGTCTCTTCCACCTTGAACTTCCAACCGTTGCGGCCCGCAGTGGCCACGATCTTCTGATGCACGAGACGTTCGACGGTCATGATCCGCTCAAACGCGGAATTCAATGACTCATCCCCCGCGGCGTGCTTGAGATAAAGCAGCCGCTGGAGGGTGTCGTTGGACTTCGGCACGCGACCTCGACGCTCCCAGAGGCTGATGTTCTGCTCGGTGACACCCTGCAGCTTGGCCATGGCCGTCTGTGAGAGGTGCATCTTCGACCGAAGATAGCGGAACTCCTTGCCTGTCAGCCGGCCGGGTTTGCGAACGAGGTGGGCGGCGATGGCATCGAGCAACTGCTCCAATGCCGCGAACGAGACGGCGGGCCCGAAGGGCGTTTCCTTGCAGGTGAATCCGTTCTTCAGCCAGACATTGTCCAGCCCGCATTCGGTGAAGTGGTACAGCGTCATTTCTTCTCCTAAGCAATCACCGTCACGACGATGAATCCAGGGTTCTCGTCGTCCAGACCCACGCAGACCTGAAGGTCCCGCTCGCCCCCGTACCACTGGACGCGACAGATGAGTAGCGTCGACTTGATATCCACCTCCGGAGGCATCCCGATTTGGCCCTTGCGAAGGCATTCCAGGGCGTCTTCGATGTTGACGCGGCGCTGCCGCATTCGCTGTTTGGCATGACGGGTCCAGTCGATCTGCGTGGGTTGTTTGACGATGCGACGGATGTGTCGTTCCAGTTGTGAGATTGAAAACTTCTTGAACGTCACTTCAGTCTCGCTCCACGCCAAGTTGGTGCCCATAAGTTTTATGGGTTCAATCGTAGGCGCGTCCACGGAGGTGGCGCGAAAGGGGTGTTGCGTCCTTCCCATAGTTTTTATGGGTTGTTTGCTGACTGCAATCGGTAGTTCTGCGTGTTTTCCCTCATCGTCAGCCGGTTCACGGCGCCTTGTCATCCGTTCGACTCAACTTGTATGATGACTGACAACAAGACCGCCGAAGCACCCCAGGGCTGAGTCCCGAAGGCGCACCAAGAGCGGTTTCCACGGTTCCTTCCCGGAGACAAAACCATGACCGTTCCGACCCGCCGCCTGGCCGTCAAAGTGGGTGCCGCCCTCGGCGCCGCCGTCCTGTCCACCTTCGCAGCCGGCCTGGCCCACGCCAGCGGCTTCCCCGATCGACCGGTGACCATCGTCGTCCCGTTCCCCGCCGGCGGTTCCACCGACATGCTGGCCCGCGCCATGGGCGCCGAGCTCCAGAAGAAGTGGGGCCAGACCGTCATCGTCGACAACCGCCCCGGCGCCACCGGCACCCTCGGCACCACGCAGGTCAAGCGCGCGGCGCCGGACGGCTACACGCTGCTGGTGTCCTCGCTCGGCCCCTTCGTCATCGCGCCGCATCTGATCAAGGCCGTCCAGTACGACGCCCTCAAGGACATCGACCTGCTCACCGTCGCCATCCAGGCGCCCAACGTGCTGGTCGTGCCCGCGGCCTCGCCGCTCAAGAGCGTCAAGGACGTGATCGACACGCTCAAGAAGGAGCCGGGCAAGATGAGCTTCGCCTCCTCGGGCAACGGCTCCTCCGACCACCTCACCGCCGAGCTGTTCTGGCTGCAGACCGGCACCAACGGCCTGCACGTCCCGTACAAGGGCGGCGCCCCGGCGATCAGCGACCTGCTGGGCGCCCAGATCGACGCCTCGTTCCAGAACGTCAACGCGGTGCTGCCGCACATCCTCGGCGGCAAGCTGCGCGCCCTGGCCGTGACCGGCGACAAGCGCTCCGCCGTGCTGCCCAACGTGCCCACCTTGTCCGAGTCCGGCATCAAGGGCGCCGACGTCTACTCCTGGCAAGGCGTCGCCGCCCCCCGGGGCCTGCCGCCCGCGGTGCGCGCGCAGCTGCAGAAGGACATCGTCGCCGCGCTGCACGACCCGGCGGTGAAGCAGAAGTTCTCCGACATCGGCATCGAGACCGTCGCCAACACGGCGGACCAGGCGCAGGCCTTCCAGAAGACCGAGTTCGCGCGCTGGAAGCAGGTCATCGAGACCCGCAAGATCACCGCCGATTGATCCAGATCGACCAGGAGCTTCCCGTGAGCGCAAGCAGTCCCCTCGTCACCTCCGCCCGCGCGATCCCGGTCGCCGGCCGCGACGGCATGCTCATGAACCTGAGCGGCGCCCACGCGCCGTTCTTCACCCGCAACCTGCTGATCCTCGAGGACGACGCCGGCCATGTCGGCATCGCCGAGATCCCCGGCGGCGAGCCCATCCGCAAGACCCTGGAGCAGGCCGGCGCGCTGCTCGTCGGCCAGCCGGTCGCGAAGTGGAACGCGCTGCTCGCGCAGGTGCGCGAGCAGTTCAAGGGTCTCGACAGCGGCGGTCGCGGCCTGCAGACCTTCGATCTGCGGACCACCATCCACGTGCTCACCGCGGTCGAATGCGCGCTGCTGGACCTGCTCGGCCAGCACCTCGGCGTGCCGGTGTGCGAGCTGCTCGGCGAAGGCAAGCAGCGCGACAGCGTCGCGATGCTGGGCTACCTCTTCTTCGTCGGTGACCGCACGAAGACCGGCCTGGCCTACAAGACCCCGGAGGACGAAGCCGGCAGCGACGCCGCGACCGACGCCTGGCTCAAGGTGCGCCACCACGTCGCGATGACGCCGGAGACCATCGTCGAGCAGGCCGCCGCCGCCCAGGCGCGCTACGGCTTCAAGGACTTCAAGCTCAAGGGCGGCGTGCTGCGCGGCGAGGAGGAGGTCGAGGCCATCAAGGCGCTGAAGGCGCGCTTCCCCGACGCGCGCGTCACGCTCGATCCCAACGGCGGCTGGCTGCTGAAGGACGCGATCCGGCTGCTGCGCGACCTCGGCGGCGTGCTCGCGTATGCCGAGGATCCCTGCGGCGCCGAGGAAGGTTTCTCCGGCCGCGAGGTGATGGCCGAGTTCCGCCGCGCCACCGGCCTGCCGACGGCCACCAACATGGTCGCCACCGACTGGCGCCAGTTCACGCATGCGCTCAGCCTGCAGTCCGTCGACATCCCGCTGGCCGATCCGCACTTCTGGACCCTGTCCGGCGCGGTCCGCGTCGCGCAGACCTGCCGCGACTTCGGCCTCACCTGGGGCTCGCATTCCAACAACCACTTCGACGTCTCGCTGGCGATGTTCACGCATGCCGCCGCCGCCGCGCCGGGCCGCCTCACCGCGATCGACACCCATTGGATCTGGCAGGACGGCCAGTTCCTGACCGAGAAGCCGCTGCAGATCGTGGACGGCGAGGTCGCCGTGCCGACCGCGCCCGGCCTGGGCGTGACGCTCGACATGAAGGCCGTGGACGCGGCCCACCAGCTCTACCTGCAGCACGGCCTGGGCGCGCGCGACGACGCCATCGCCATGCAGCACCTGATCCCCGACTGGAAGTTCGATCCCAAGCGGCCCTGCATGGTCCGCTGAACGATCCCCCCGAACGACACCTGGAGAGAGACAACATGCAAGACAACAGATCCACCCGCCGTGCCGTCATCGCCGCCGCCGCTGCCGCCGCTTTTGCCGCGATGGCAGGTGTCGCCCCCGGCGCCTACGCGCAGGCCGCCTGGCCGAGCAAGCCGCTGAAGATCATCGTGCCGTACACGCCGGGTGGCTCCTCGGACATCATCGCCCGCATCATTTCGCCGATGCTGGGCGAGGCGCTCAAGCAGACCGTCATCGTCGAGAACAAGCCCGGCGCCAGCGGCAACATGGGCGCCGACCAGACCGCCAAGGCCAACGACGGCTACACCATCATGCTGTGCGACGTCAGCGCGCTGGCCATCAGCCCGTCGCTGTACACCAAGCTCGCCTTCGATCCGTCCAAGGACCTGAAGGGCGTGGCGATGCTGGCCTACTCGCCGCACATGCTGGTCGTCCACCCGTCGGTGCCGGCCAGCAACCTGAAGGAACTGGTCGAGCTGTCCAAGAAGTCCAAGATCGACTTCGCCGTCACCGCGATGGGCAGCGCGCCGCACCTGGCCGGTTACCAGGTCGCCAGCCTGACCGGCGCCAAGTGGGAATACATCCCGTACAAGGGCGGCTCGCAGGCCGTCACCGACACCATCGCGGGCCAGACGCAGGTGCTGATGAACGGCATGCTCGCGACGCTGCCCTTCGTGCAGCAGAACAAGCTCAAGGTCATCGGCGTGAGCAAGTCCACCCGCGTGCCGCTGCTGCCCAACGTGCCGACGCTGGCCGAGCAGGGCGCCACCGGCTTCGAGTCCGGCACCTGGCAGGGCATCCTGGCCCCGGCCAACATGCCCAAGGCCAACATCGACAAGCTGTCGGCCGCGCTGATCTCGATCATCCGCTCGCCGGAAGTCCGCGCGCGCCTGGCCGCGCAGGGCGCCGAGGTCAGCACGATGAACCCGGCCGAGATGGACACCTTCTTCAACGCCGAGCGCAAGAAGTGGGCGGGCGTGGTGGCCAAGAGCGGGCTCAAGCTCGATTGACCGCCGATGAACGCATCGATCGCCGCATCGATCGCCGCATCGACGGCCGCGTCCTTGGATGCGGTCATGGATGCGGACTGTGGATGCCCGTTTTGATTCAGACCTGAGGAGCCCGTCATGCCGACGCCGACCACGCCCTATTCCGCCTTCCCCAACACCCTGCGCCAGCGTCTGATCGCCGGCGAACGCCTGATCGGCTGCTGGTGCTCGCTCGCCAGTCCGATCAGCACCGAGGTGCTGGGCGTGGCCGGCTTCGACTGGCTGCTGCTCGACGGCGAGCACTCGCCCAACGAAGTCAGCAGCTTCGTGCCGCAGCTGATGGCGCTCAAGGACAGCGTCAGCGCGCCGGTCGTGCGACCGAGCAGCAACAACCCCGTCGAGATCAAGCGGCTGCTCGACGCGGGCTTCTCGAACTTCCTGGTGCCCTTCGTCGAGAGCGCGGAGGAGGCGGCCCGGGCCGTCGCCTCGACGCGTTATCCGCCGCAGGGCATCCGCGGCGTGTCGGTCTCGCAGCGCAACAACCGCTACGGCACGGTGCCGGGCTACTTCCAGGGCATCAACGAGCAGATCGCCGTGATCGTCCAGATCGAGAGCCCGGCCGGCGTGGCCGCGGTGGCGGACATCGCGGCGGTGGCGGGCGTGGACGCCGTGTTCATCGGCCCGTCCGACCTGGCGGCCGGCTACGGCCACCTGGGCAACCCGCAGCACCCCGACGTGCAGGCCGCCATGGCCGCCATCTACGCCGCCTGCCGGGCGGCGGGCAAGCCGGTCGGCATCCTCGCGCCGGTGGAAGCCGACGCGCGCCGCTACATCGAGCAGGGCGCGAGCTTCGTCGCCGTCGGCAGCGACCTCGGCATCTTCCGCGCCGCCACGCAGGGACTGCGCGACAAGTTCAAGGACTGAAAGAGAGAACTGACATGAGCATCAAGATCGGCTTCATCGGCCTGGGCATCATGGGCGCGCCCATGGCGGTGCGTCTCGCGCAGGGCGGGCATCAGCTGTTCGTCCACACCCGGTCCCAGGTCCGCGAGGACGTGGCCGCCGTCGGCGTCACCGTCTGCGACAGCGCGACGGAAGTCGCCCAGCAGGCCGAGGTGATCTTCACGATGGTGCCGGACACGCCGGACGTGGAGCGGGTGCTGTTCGGGGAGGGCGGCATCGCCGCGGCGTTCGCCGGCGGCAAGGGCGCAGGCAAGACGGTCGTGGACATGAGCTCGATCTCGCCGATCGCGACCAAGGACTTCGCGGCCCGCATCGAGGCGCTCGGCGCCGAGTGGCTGGACGCGCCGGTCTCCGGCGGCGAGGTCGGCGCCAAGGCCGGCACGCTGTCGATCATGGTCGGCGGCAAGGAGAGCACCTTCGCGCGCATCAAGCCGCTGTTCGAGCTGATGGGCAAGAACATCACCCTGGTCGGCGGCGCGGGCGCGGGCCAGACCACCAAGGTCGCCAACCAGATCATCGTGGCGCTGAACATCGCCGCCGTGAGCGAGGCGCTGGTCTTCGCCTCCAAGGCCGGCGCCGATCCGGCCAAGGTGCGCGAAGCGCTGATGGGCGGCTTCGCGTCCAGCCGCATCCTCGAGGTGCACGGCGAGCGCATGATCAAGCGCACCTTCAATCCCGGCTTCCGGATCGCGCTGCACCAGAAGGACCTGAACCTCGCGCTGCAGAGCGCCAAGGCGATGAGCGTGGCGCTGCCCAACACCGCCAACACCGCGCAGCTCATGCAGGCCGCCGCGGCGCAGGGCTGGGACCAGCTCGACCATTCGGCGCTGGTGCGGGCGCTGGAAGTGCTGGCCAACCACGAGGTCGGTAGCACTACGGACGCCGCCTGAGGGGCGGGGTCTCCACAATCGCCGGTCATGAGCCAGCCCCACGACGCTTCCGTTTCTCCGGCCGACCTGGTCGCCGATCCCCGCGCGCTGCTGAAGCACCTCTACCGCGTGGCGGTGGACCGGGCGCTGCCGGGCAAGATCCTGGCGAGCCACCTGCCGCCACCGCCCAAGGGCCGCACGCTGGTGATCGGCGCGGGCAAGGGCGGCGGGTCGATGGCGCAGGCCTTCGAGGCCGCGTGGTCGGCGAGCGCGCCCATGACCGGGCTGGTGATCACGCGTTACGGCCACATCCCGCCGGACTACCGGCCGCGCCGCATCGAGATGGTCGAGGCCGCGCACCCGGTCCCCGACGCCGCCGGCGAACGCGCCGCGGCCCGCATGATGCAGAAGGTGCGGGACTTCAACCCGACCGCCGACGACCAGGTGATCTGCCTGATCTCGGGGGGCGGCTCGGCGCTGATGCCGCTGCCGGCGCCGGGACTGACGCTGGCCGACAAGCAGGCGGTCAACCGCGCGCTGCTGGCCAGCGGCGCCAACATCGTCGAGATGAACTGCGTGCGCAAGCACCTCAGCGGGATCAAGGGCGGGC
Organism: uncultured Roseateles sp.; assembly: GCA_946886855.1. The sequence goes on from CAMPJJ010000038.1 coordinate 19,369, forward strand.
GGCTGGCCGCCGCCTGCGCGCCGGCCAAGGTGCTGACGCTGATGATCTCCGACGTGCCCGGCGACGATCCGCAGGTGATCGCCTCCGGCCCGACGGTGCCCGACGCGAGCACCTGCGCCGAGGCGCTGGCGATCTGCCGCCGCTACCGCATCGCCTTGCCGCCGCTCGCCGTCGACGCGCTGGAGCGCGGCGAATGGGAGACGCCCAAGCCCGGCGACCGGTGCTTCGACGGCCATGAGCAGCGCATCATCGCGGCGCCGCGTCAGAGCCTGCTCGCGGCCGCCGAGGCGGCGCGTGCGCTGGGCCTCACCGCGCACGTGCTGTCCGACGAGATCGAGGGCGAGTCCCGCGAGGTCGGCCGGGTGCATGCGGCGCTGGCGCGTTCGGTGGCGCGGCACGGCGAGCCCTTCGCGAAGCCCTGCCTGATCCTGTCCGGCGGCGAGACCACGGTGACGCTGGTGGCGCAACCCGGACGCGGCGGCCGGGCCGGCGAGTTCGTGCTCGGCTGCGCGATCGCGCTGGACGGGCAGCCGGAGGTCTGGGGCCTGGCCGCGGACACCGACGGCATCGACGGCGTCGAGGACAACGCCGGCGCCTTCTTCAGCCCCAGCACCCTGGAGCGCGCCCGCGCGCTCGGCCTCAAGCCGGCGGACCTGCTGGCGGCCAACAACGGCTATGCGCTGTTCGAGGCGCTCGGCGATCTGCTGATCACCGGGCCGACGCAGACCAACGTCAACGACTTCCGCGCGCTGCTGATCCGCTGAGCCGCTGAGGCGCAGAGAGCCGTTGAGCCGTTGAGCCGCTGAGCCGCTGAGCCGCTGAGCCGTCACGCCCGGGCAGGGCGGCAGGACGGCGAGGCGGCGCATCTCCCCCCATCGAGCGAATCGAGGGGGAGATTGACCAGATGTTGACGCGCCTCAAGGCAATTTCCGTCGAGGGCGAGGACAGTCCGGCATTCCCGCTTTCCGAGAGTTGCCGAGCATGCCCGTGACTGCCCCCCTGATCTCCGACCCGTCTCCTCCCGCCAGCGCGGGGCTGATCCCCGGCCCCGCGCATCCGATCCCCTGGCGGGCGCTGCTCGGCGACCTGCTGCTGGACGGCGACAGCTGGTCCGCGCTGGCCGGCATGACCCAGGTGCGGCGCTGCCAGGCCGGCGAGCTGGCCATCCGTCGCGGCGACGCCGCCGTGGCCATGCTCGCGCTGTGCGAGGGCAAGGTCGCCGCGCGCGCCCCGATGACCGGGCCGCAGTGGCTGGACCTGCACACCGCCTGGCTGGAAGGCCGCTACGAGGAGGACGTCAGCGTCGTCTCCGCGTCGGCGCTGGTGATGGTCTGGCCGATGGCGGTGGCGACGATGTGGCTGCGGTCGCAGCCGCTGGTGCTGGAGGCGCTGGTGCGGGCCTCGGCCGCGCAGATGCGGGACGCGCAGGAGGCGATCCGCGGCCTGACGATGAAGGACGCGACCGGTCGCGTGGCCGCCTGGCTGCTCGCGCAGGCGGGCGCCGCCGGGGAGTTCCAGCTCGCCGAGCGCAAGCGGGACGTGGCGGCGCAGCTGTCGATCTCTCCGGAGACGCTGTCGCGCACGCTGCGCCAGCTCGCCGATCGTGGCGTATTGGCGGTCCGCGGCTATCGCATCGGGCTGCTGGACCGGGTCGAACTGCTGGCGCTGGCGCGCGGTCGCTGAGCGGCATAGACTGGTCGCCACACATTCCGTTGTGTCCCCAAGGAGGCCCATGTGACGATCGCCAGCGTGACCCCCGCCACCGCCAACGTTTCCAGCGCGGAACGATTCTTCGGGGGGCACGCCAGCCTTCCGGTGATGCCCGAGGTCGGACGCAAGCTGCTGCGCAGCCTGGACGACGACGGCGTGTCCCTCGGCCAGATCGCCGAGCTGATCGGCAAGGATTCGACGCTCGCGGCCAAGGTGCTGCGGCTGGCCAACTCGGCGCGCTACAGCCCGTCGCACACGATCAGCACGCTGCAGGACGCGGCGATGGCGCTGGGCCTGGAGACGCTGCGCAACCTCGCGATGGCGGCCAGCCTGACGGGCACCTTCCCCGACGTGAAGGGCCTGGACCGCCAGCGCTTCTGGCGCCACAGCATGCGCACCGCCGGCTATGCGCGGCTGCTGGCCAAGCTGCTGCAGGGCGACGCCGACACGGCCTATCTCGCCGGCCTGATGCTGCGCACCGGCCAGCTGATGATGGCGATGACCGAGCCGGACCAGGTCGCGGACGTCGAGGCTCACGCGGGCGAGCCGGGCAGCCGCTTCTCGCTGGAGTCCAGCCGCTTCGGCTGCACGCACGCCGACGTGACGGCGGCGCTCGCGGCGCACTGGCACTTCCCGGCCGATCTGGTCGAGGCCTTCAAGGACGCGAACGTGCCGCTGGAGGTCAAGCCCTTCTCGATGCTCGCCGCGATCCTGCACCTCTCGGAGGTGATCGCCGACGCCTGCGACCAGGACGCGGACCGCATCGCCGCGCTCACGACGGCGGTGCCGGAGCTGGTCGAACACCTCCACCTGGACCTCGATTTCCTGCGCCTGCGCCTGGATGGCTGCGGAGATCCGGGACAGGACGTCGAGCTGATGCTCAAGTGAGGCGGCGCTGAGGTAAGGTCAGCCGCTCCATGATCCAGACAACAACATCGGAGACGGCATGACGACTTACCAGGGAAGCTGCCACTGCGGACGCGTGGCCTACGAGGTGGACGGCGAGATCGACGGCGCGATGGCCTGCAACTGCTCGATGTGCCAGCGCAAGGGCTCGCTGCTGTGGTTCGTGCCGCGCGCGCAGTTCCGGTTGAAGACCGACGACGCGGCGGCGTCCACCTACCTGTTCAACAAGCACGCGATCAAGCATCGCTTCTGCGCGGTGTGCGGGATCCATCCGTATGCCGAGGGCACGGACCCGAAGGGCAACGCGATGGCGGCGATCAACGTCCGCTGCCTCGAAGGCATCGATCTGGCGAGCGTTCCGGTCACGCACTACAACGGCCGGGATGCCTGATTCCGCGCTCTGACTCCCGAGTCAGCTGGCCCTCATCCCCCCCCTCTCCCGCAAGCGGGAGAGGCAGTCCGGCCGCCTCCACTCGCAGCGCCGGCTCATCTTTCCGTGTCTCCCGCTTGCGGGCAAGGAAGCCACACGAAGTCCACGCTGCTCCGACTCCCTCTCCCGCTTGCGGGAGAAGGAGCCAAGCTCAACGCGCGCTCACAGCTTCGTGACCCGCACCCAGTTCAGGTTCCAGCCGCCCGCCGGTGCATAGATGCCGAGGGCATAGGTCCCGGCGTTGACGTTCACCGTGTGCGAGACCGTCGTCCAGTTCTGCCATCCACCGGTCGCCGGGATCGTGACCTGGCCGAGCTGGATGCTGCCCGCATTCACGTCCAGCGACAGCCGCGAGCCGCTCGGACTGGCGACGCGGTACTCGACGCGATAGCTCCCGCTGGTCGGGAAGTTGACGTTCGCGTAGGCCATCCAATCGCCGGCGTCGATCCAGCCGACATTGCTGCCGCCTTCGCTGCACGCTTCGGTCTGCACGCCGCTCTGGTTGGTGAAGCTCTCCGCCTCGATCAGCTTGCCGGTCGTCGGCGGCGGCGTGGTGCCGCCGATCTCCGACCGGATCGCGGTCAGCAGGCTGTTGGCGCCGGTGCCGTCCTGCGCCAGCTCCCAGATCATCACGCCCGCGCCCTGCTGCAGCGCCAGCCGCGTCTTGGCCTTGATCGTCGGGATGCCGTTGTAGGTGATGTAGCCGCAGCTGGCGCACAGCGTGCCGATCAGGTCCTTCTGCGCCGCCGCCGCGCCGAACTGGTTGACGATGTCGTTGAAGCCGTAGTCCGACGCATAGCCGTTGAAGCCGTAGCCGTAGAACGGCACGCCCAGCACCAGCTTGTCCTTGGGCAGGCCGCGCGACTGCCAGGTCGCGACGTCGCGCTGCGCCTGCGCGTAGGACGAGTGCTCCTGACCGACCTGACCCCAGCTCGGTCCCACGTTGTCGTAGGACATGATGGTCACGAAGTCGAAGTGCGGGATCGACGAGACGGGCACCATGCCGCCTTCGTAGCTCGCCGTGGCCGCGGTGACCAGCTTGCCGGGCAGCGCGGCGCGCAGCGCCTGGATGAAGGGCGTGTAGTTGCCGGCGCGGTCGATGGCGGTCAGCACGCCGCCCTCGATGTCGATGTCGGCGCCGTCCAGGCCGAAGGTGTTGACGAACTGCGCCAGGCCGTTGACCGTGGCCGCGCGGCTGCCGGGCTGCAGCAGCGTCTGCCAGTTGCCGGAGCAGCCCGGGATCGCGCCGCCGGCCACCGAGATCAGCACCTTCACGCCGGCCGCGTGCGCCTTCTGCACCACGTAGCTGATGTCCGCGGCGGAGGCGTCCATGCAGGTCGGATTGCCGTTGCTGAGGAAGGCGCCGCTGCCCGACGGATTCGCGAAGGCGAGGTTCACGTGGGTGAGCTTGGTGAGGTCGGTGCGGTCGGCCACGGCGCGCAGGCCCTTCCACGCCGGGATGTAGCCGACCACCTTGGTCTGGGCGAAGGCGCTGGAGGCCGTGCCGCACAGGGCGAGTGCGGCAAGGGCCAACGACAGGCCGGTGAGGACAGGACGGCGGAACGATTCGGACAGTGTCATCGCGAGCTCCCTTGGGATTGAAGGACCGTCGGGCGTCGCGCGACATCCGCGCGGCCTCGATCGATCGACGGCGATTCTGTGGCGTTTTGTGAAACCGCTTTCAATCCTGTCCCTGAACAGGCGACGCATCTTCCGTATCGAGTGCAACGAGGCGTTGCGCGTCTTGAGCCCGTCGGGCGCGCGTGTCGGCTGTGTAAAGCGCAAAAGGCTGGAATCCTGCTTGCGCCCGCTTACCAATCGGCGCCACCGGTTGCAGGTCGTGCGAGGAGCGCTCCGAATAATCCGCCGCCTACCTCCAAAGGTCTAAAGGACGGATTCCATGAACACCACCACGAGGCGCTCCGGCGCTGCCCTCCGCCTGCATCCGCTGGCCCTGTCCCTGGTCGTGGCCGGCGTGCTCGCCGGCTGCGGCGGCGGGAGCGACGGTTCCGGCGCCCTGGTCGGTGCGGCGCGCCAGAACGGTGGCGCGACTGCCTCCACCGGCTCGACTGCGGCCGCGGCCGGGACACAGGTCTGCTTCTACGAGCATGTGAACTACGTCGGCGCCAGCATGTGCCTGGCGGCCGATTCGGCCTGGGTGGGGTCGGGCTGGAACGACCGCATCTCGTCGGTGAAGGTGCCGGCCGGCTTCAAGGTGCAGCTGTTCGCCGACATCAACTACGGCGGCAAGTCGATCACGCTGACCGCCGACAACGCCAACCTGGTGCCCTCGGGCTTCAACGACACCGCCTCGTCGATGCGCATCACCGCGCCGCCGGCGGCCGCGAAAGTGACGCTGGCCTCGGTCCAGTTCGCGCAGTCCATGCTCTACGGCAGCAGCGACAGCCAGCTGGTGCTGGTCGCCAACAAGCCGGCGCTGCTGAAGGTCAACGTGACCGCGCCCGCGGGCACTGTCGCGCCGACGGGCACGGTGCGCATCGACAACACGATCGACGGCAGCGGCCGCGACCTGGTGCTCGCGACGCCGCGTCGCGGCCTGCCGACGACGGTGTCGGAGACGCAGTCCTTCGACGACGCCTACAGCGTGAGCATCCCGGCCGAGCTGGTGAAGAACGGCCTGAAGGTGACGGTGAACGTCGCGGGCGCCGCGGCGCAGAGTTTCACGCCGCGCGTGGGCGGCGGCACGCCGATGCGTTTCGTGCCGATCGCGGTGCGCATCGCCGGCACGACCGGCCAGCTGCCGACGGACCAGTCGGCGCACCTGCGCGCGCTGTTCCCGGTGTCGACGGTGACCCTGCAATCGCACCCGGCCTTCGTCTCGAGCAAGGTCACGACGCTGCCGAGCACCGACGCGCAATGGAGCGACGCCTTCGGCAAGATCCTGGGCGAGCTCGCCGACCTGCACCGCATCGAAGGCGCGGCGCGTCACGACTACTACTTCGGCTTCATCCCGAAGCGCACCTGGGGCCTGGCGGGTCTGGGCTACGTGCCGGGCAACTCGGCGGTCGGCTTCGACATGCCGAGCAATCCGGACACGGTGCGCGACGTGGTGGCGCACGAGCTCGGCCACAACTTCTCGCTGCCGCACGCGGCCTGCGGCGGCGCGGGCTCGCCGGATCCCAAATACCCGTACCCGGACGCCAACCTGGGCAAGCCGGGCCGCTACATCTGGAGCTACCTGTCGGACACGGGCTCGTTCTACGACCCGCGCCCGACGGACCGCCACGACATCATGAGCTATTGCGGCGGCACGGTGTTCTCGGACTACAACTACCGCATCATGCAGACCTTCCTGACGCCGGCCGACACGGTCAAGGCGCAGGCGGCGCAGGCCAAGGCGGTGGCGCAGGACGTGCTGCTGGTGAGCGGCAGCATCAACGGCCGCCAGGTCGAGATCAACCCGGTCAAGGCGCTGTTCGCCAAGCCTGACGCGGCCTCCGGCCCGTACGTGCTGCGCGTGCAGACGACGGGCGGCCAGATCCAGGACGTGGCCTTCACGGCGCAGGCGCTGGACCATGACGGCGACAACCAGCACTTCAGCGTGCTGGTGCCGAAGGTGGACAACATCGCCGCCATCAGCGTGCTGAAGGACGGCGTGACCCTGTCGCAGGTCCAGGCGCGGGTGAGCAATGCCCGTGCGAAGGCGCAGGCCGCCGGCGGCAGCCGCGCGCAGGTGCAGGTGAAGGAAGCGTCGGGCAAGGCGACGCTGCGTTGGGATGCGGATTCGGCGCCGTTCCTGAGCGTGACCTGGACCGACGGCACACGCCGACTGAACCTGGCGCAGGACCTGCAGGGTGGCGAGGCGACGCTGGACACGCATGAACTGCCGGCCGGCGGCCGCTTCGAGTTCATCGTGTCGGACGGTCTGAACGCGCAGCGGGTCGAAACGGCACGCTGAGACGGATGAGCACCTGACGGTGCTCCTCAACGACGGGGGATCGGGCCTTGCGGCGCGATCCCCCGTTCTCGTTGGGCGGTCTTGGCTGTTGCGACGGCCGTGGCCACCGACCTTGCGGTGTGTCCTCCGATGGCTCGATTGCAGGCATGTCGCAGAATGCGCCGCATGAGTGTCGAAGTCGATGTCGAGACCCACGGATTTGCCTTGATCGAGTCTGTGGTCGATCCGGAGGAACTGGGCGCGCTGGCGCCGGTGAGACTGCCCGAGGGCGCCGTCGGCGGCTCCCGCTGCCAGCTGGCTCGACTGGAGATCGCGGCGCTGGCCGCCGCGCTGAGGGCGCATCGCGTTCTGCAGTCGCTGATCCCCAAGGACCATGTCGCGGTCCAGTGCAACTATTTCGAGAAGTCGAGCGATCGCAATTGGCTGGTCGCCCTCCATCAGGACCTGAGCATCCCGGTTGCTCGACGCGTGAGCGCGCCGGAGCTGCGGGGCTGGTCCGAGAAGGAGGGCACGGTGTTTGTCCAGCCGCCGCAGGAGGTACTGGAGCAATTGATCGCCGTTCGACTGCATGTCGACGCGTGCGGCGCGGACGACGGGCCGCTGCGCGTGGTGCCGGGATCGCATCGGCTGGGCGTGATCACGTCGGAAGCCGCCTCGGCAGTCCGCGCCGATCGTGGCGAGTCCATCTGCATCGCCTCCGCGGGCGATGCGCTGGTCATGCGTCCGTTGGCGTTGCACGCGTCATCGAAGTCAGTCGGAACCAGCAGGCGTCGTGTCCTGCATTTCGTGTTTGGTCCAGCGCGATTACCGCTGGGACTGGATTGGGCCGTGGCGAAGGAGCGCTCGCAAGCCATGGCGTGACCCAGCCGGTACCGTCACGCGCTACCCCAGGACTTTCGACCCTTGACGCCGCGAGCCGGTGAAAGACACTGCGGGCCTTTCCTCGACCTGCTGCGGCTGCGCGCGACATGGACTCTTTCGAAGCTCTCCTCCTGTTCGTCGCCCTGGGCTATCTGTGGTGGCAGCTCTCCAAGGTGAAGCGGCGCGTCCGCGAGCTGGAGGAACGGCTGGCCTCCCAGGACGTCGCGCGAGCGCAGCCCGCAGCGGCTCAGCCGGTACGCCCGGCACAGGGGCCGAGGGCGCAGCCCGCCGCCGCATCGCCGACGAGGGCGGCGACGGCAACGGTGCCGCCGCCTCAGGAGGCGCTGCCCCCACCTCGATCCGTTGATGCCCAGCAGACGTCTGCGCCGACCGCTCCAGTCGTTCCGGTGCCCATGGCCGCGGCGACCGTGCCATCGTCGCCGCCAGTCCGACCGCCGGCGGCTCCCCGCGCCGCGCCGACACCTCCGGCCGCCTCCGCAACACCGCAATGGCAGGTCGCCTTCTTCGACCTGCTGCGCAAGAACCTCTTCGCCGTCGCCGGCGTCGTCCTGCTGCTGCTGGGCTTCGTGGTGCTGTTCCGCTCCATCGAGTGGGGCCATCTGCTGTCGCCGCTCGCCAAGGTCTCGCTGGGCTGGGCCGCCGCGGCGGCGCTCGGCTTCGCCGGCATCCGGCTGAGCGCGCGCAACGGGTTGTGGGGCCAGGTCGTGCAGGGCGGCGCGGCGGCCATCGGTTTCCTCGCGACCTATGTCGGCGCGTCGGGCTATGAGGTCGTGTCGCCGACGGTCGCGTTGGTGCTCTTCACCGCGATCTCCGGCGCGCTCGTGTATCGCGCGCTGAAGGAGGACGCGAAGGTCCTGGCCGGCGTCGGTTTCCTGGGCGCCTATGCCGCGCCGCTGCTGGCCATGTACGGCCATGCCGGGCTGCTCTTCAATCTGGTCTACGGCCTCATCGTGACTGCGTTCGCGCTGGGCGTGAGCCTGTCCCGACGCTGGCAGGAGATCGGCATCCACGCCCACGTGTGCGCGACGGGCCTGGCCTCGCTCGCGTATGCGGGCGCGACGTACGAACCCTCGCTGCCCGCCTGGCAGCAGCAGGCGCTGCTGCTGGCCTATGTCGCGCAGTTCGCCGGCTGGGCGCTGGTCTGGGCGCGGCGCCATCGTCCCTCCGAGGAGCCGGTCGGGCCCTTGTTGTCGGCGTCGGCCCGCGAGATCCCTGTCCTCAGCGCCTGCTTCTCGACCACCGCCGTCGTCTTCGTCGCGCTGGAGAGCTGGCTGCTGGCGCCGACCGCGTTCATGGTCGTGGCCTTCGTCACCGCGGCCGCGCTGGCCTTCGCGGGCATGCGGCTGTTCCCGCAGCGCGCGTTGCGCGAGACCGCCTGGGTGTTGAGCGCGCTCAGCGTGGCCGCCGGACTGGTGCAGGGCGATCTGGCGCGATCGGTCGCGAGCTTCGGCCTGTTCGCCGAGGGCGCGATCCTGACGCTGACGACGCGCTCTCAGTCCGTCTTCCGTCGTCTCGTGGCGCGCGGGCTGGTGGCGGTCGGCGCCGTCGCCGTGATCGATGTGCCCGCGTTGTGGCCCGTCGCCTTGCTGTTGCTGGCGGGCCTCGCGCTGTCGGTGCGGATTCAGCGCGAGCTCAGGCCCGTCGACGCCGGACTGGCCGCGACCGTGACCGTCGCGGCAGCAGCGGCGCTGTCGTACCGCCACGTCGGACTCGGCTTCGAGCTGCTGCCGATGTTCACGCTGATCATGCTCGCGGCGACGCTGCTGGCGCATGTACTGGGTCGTGGGACGTCGACATCACCGGAAGCGAGGGAGGTGAAGCCGTCCGACTTCCTCCTCGTGCGCTCGATCTACGCGGCGGTGCTCGCCGCGGGTTGGTTGCTGACCTTGACCGTGGCGCGCGAGGCACCTCGTGTGCTGACGCTGGCGGCGGTGGTGGCGCCCGTGGTCTTCGGCGCGGTGGCGGCGTTCCTGTCGCTGCGCAGGACCTTGAGCCCCTATGCCGCCGAGCGCGCCAAGGCGCTGCTGTGGCTGGCGCATCTGCTGCCGGCGCTGGTGGCCTTCGTCTTCAACAGCAGCTGGACGCAGATCGCCTGGCTGCTCGTGGCGGGTACTGCCGCCTTTGCCCACGTGCTCACGCGCTTGCGCGTGGACGCACCGACGGCCAGGGAGGTCTTCATCACCGCCACCAGCACGGCGCACGTGGCGGGGCTGGTGTCGCCGGTGCCGCTCGTGATCGCCGCCTGGCCCTGGACCGGCTCGGCCGGCGGCGCGGAGTGGGTGCTGGCCGGCGCGTCCTTCTACGCCGCACTGGGGACCTGGTGGAAACTCGGCGAGGGCTTGCCCGCGCAGGTCCGCGACATCGTCGTCGCCGCGACCGGCGTCGCGATGGGCTATGTGGTCGTGCGCGGCGTGACCGACGCGCCGCAGCTCGCGTTCCCGCTCGCGTGGGACAGCGACCTGCTGCCGGTGGCGCTGGCCGCCGTCGGCGTGGGCTTCCTGTTCCTGAGCACGCGCGGCGGTCGCCGTCTGGCCTGGCAGGTCTCCGCCGGCGTCCTGGCGGGTTCGGCCGTCAAGCTGCTGCTGTCGCTGGGCAGCCTGGCGCTGTCGCCGATGGGCATCGTCGGCAGCCTGCTCGGCATGGGCGCGCTGTTCCTGATGGCGGGGTATCTGGCGCCGCAGCCGCCGTCTAGAAGCTGAGCTTCAAGCCGATCTCCAGCTTGCGCTGGTGGAACTCGCCGAGCTGCGTCCGTCCGCTGCCGAAGGATTCGAACTCCAGCGGCATGGACAGCGAGTCGCTGAGCCTGGCCTCGACGCCGAGGCCCCACATCGGGCGGACCAGTCGGTCGCGGACCGACTGCCCCAGCGAGTCGCGGTACCGGAAGCGGTTCACCGCGAGACCGGCCTTGCCGAAGACCGAGAAAGTCTCGTCCAGATCCACGGTGTAGCGCCCCGCGACGGAGAAGACGTCGGACGAGATCCGCGCCGTGTCGCGCGAGCCTGGCGTCGGGTCGGTGAATCGCCAACTGCCGAAGGCGCCGTAACCCGCCTCCAGCGACCATGCGGGGGTGAACCGCAGGCCGCCGTACAGCCGCACGGCCGTCGGGTTGTTGTCGTTCTTTATCGTGGTCGAGGGCCCGGTGCTCAGGCGCGCTTCGCCGGGCGTGGCCCAGGAGAGACCGGCGTAGGGATCGGCTGCAAACGCCGCCGAGGCGATCCAGGTGAGCGGGATCGTTGCGAGAAGTCGGAGCGGAAACGTCTTCACTGCTGCTTTCAGAAGGCTGTCGACATTGACGACGCCATTCTGGAAACGCGGACCTTAAGGAATGCCCAAGACCGAGGCCGGCAGGCGCAGCTCGAAGCGCGCGCCGCGGCCGTCGATGCCGGACTCCAGCGTGACGCGACCGCCCAGGCGTCCCGCAGCCTGCCGCACGATGGCCAGTCCCAGACCCGATCCCGGCTGGTCGTGGTCGCGTCCGCGCCAGAAGCGGTCGAACGCCGACGCTCGATGTTCCGGCGCGATGCCGGGGCCGTCGTCGATGACGCTGAGCTGCAAACCGTGCCGGGCGTCGGCCGACAGGGCGATCTCGATGCGGCCGCCCGCGGGCACGTAGCGCAACGCGTTGTCCAGCAGGTTCTGCAGGATCGAGCCGATGGCCACGCGATCCAGGCGCGCCAGCACCCGCTCCGGTGCGTCCAGCGAGAGGGACAGCCCGCGCTGCCTGGCGTCCGCGTTCCGCTCCGCCAGCAGTCGCGCACTGAACGCGGCGACATCGACGATCTCGACGACCGGCGCGGCGCGCGGATCGAGCGACGCGAGATCCAGCAACTGCTGCGACAGGCGCGCGCTCCGGGCGACGGCGTCGAGCATCGCCGTCGACGCCTCGTCGCGCGTTGATGTGTCCTGCGCGTGTGCCAGCACGTGCGCCTGCGCGGCGATCACGGCCAGCGGCGTCCGCAGTTCATGGGCGGCGTCGTGGACGAAGGACTGCTCGCGCTCGACCCGCTCGCGCAGGCGCCGCAGCAGGGTGTCGAACGCTCGGCCCAGCGGGCGAAGCTCGGCATACCTCAGGTTCATGTCCAGCGGGGCCAGCGTTGCCTCCGCGTCGAGGCCCTCGATGCGTCGAGTGAAACGGCGCAGCGGAGTCAAGCCCGTTCGCACCGCCACCCACAGCGGGAGGACCATCAGCGGCAAGGCCAGCAGCAGCTGCTTGGACAGCTCCCAACCGGCGAAGCCGAGCAGTCGGGTGCTGTCGATGGCCGGCTCGGCCACGCGCAGCGACCAGCGCGGACCGTCCACGCGCCAGGTCCAATGGCGCCGCCCGGCCAGGACCTGCTCGCCGACGCCGACGCGCGCGACAGGTTCTGCGGGCGCGGAGGCGTAGAGCAGAGCCCCCGAGCGGTCGTAGAGCTGCAGCAGCACGTCGCCGGCGACGAGGTCGGCGTCGACGTGCTGCCGCTGCCACTGGCGCTGCCCGTGAAGGTAGCGTGCATGGCCGGCGATCAGCCGGGCCGCCTGCACCGGATCGTCGATTTCATCGAGTCCTGCGGCCAGCTGGCGTCCGAGTTGACGGACGCCGGGATCCTCGGCGAGTTGCCGGCGCACGTCGATCTGGTCCTGCACCAGCACCAGCGTCGCCAGCAGCGCGACCGCCACCAGCAGCGCGCCGATCAGGCGTCGGGTCAGCGTCGGACCCAGCCAGCGGTTGATCCTGTCGCGCAACGACTGTCGCGTGGATCGACGGATCATGCGCATTCCAGCCAGTAGCCGACACCGCGCACGGTGCCGATGCGCGCGGCGCCGATCTTGCGCCGCAGGTTGGCCAGATGCACTTCCAGCGTGCCGAAGTCCAGCGGCTCGCCCAGCGGCGAGAGACGTTGCGCCAGCGCGTGCTTGGCGACCACACCGCCGCGTTCGCGTGCGAGCTCGATCAACAGCTGGAACTCCCGCGGCGAGAGCGACAGCTCCGCGCCATCGAGCAGCACGCGCCGACGGCCGGACTCGATCGTCAGCGCGCCCAGCCGCCAGCAGTCGTCGGCCTGCTGGGCGCCGCGACGCACCACGGCGCGCAGGCGGGCGATCAGCTCGGGAATCTCGAACGGCTTGACCACGTAGTCGTCGGCGCCGCCGTCGAAGCCGGCGAGGCGATCCTGCAGGGCCGCGCGCGCGGTGATCACGATCACCGGCACTGCGCTGCCCTGGCGGCGCCAGCGCGTCAGCAGGTGATGGCCGTCGCCGTCGGGCAGCGCCTGGTCGAGCAGGACGGCGTCCTGGGCGTCCGGATCGAGCTGGACAGGCGCGTCGGCCGCGCGGCGCAGCCACTCGCTGCTGTGGCCTTCGATCCGGAGCGCGGTCTGCAGGGCGCGACCGAGATCGAGATCGTCCTCGACGAGAAGGATGTGCATGCGGCGTGGCGGCGGAGTCGCTGAGGTGGGGCGCATTCTGGCGCAAGGTGGCCGGCCTGCAGGTCACCCGAGGCCACCCGAGGCGATCCGACCCGACCCAAGGCGACGCGACGCGATGCCTATTGGTCGAAACGCGTGACGGGCGCCGCCAGTCGCGGCGCCTCCCAGACATACCGCGGGTCCAGGACGTTCCGATCCCGACGGACACCTCGCCAGTCAATTGCCATCAGCTCGGCCAGCGTCCACCCGGCCCAGTCGGCGCGGAACGGTCGGCCCGCCGCCTGCGCATCGAACGGCGCGCCGTGGCGCCAGATCAGCGCCGGGATCCGGTACCCGGCCGGCGTGCCGGGGCTGTGGCCCGCGTGGCTGATGTCGTGGCCGACCTCCTGGCCATGGTCGGAGAGGAACATCCAGGCGGCATCGCCGCCCTGCGGCGCATGCCGACGCGTGAGCCGCAGCGACTCCGCCACCACGGTGTCGTGGTAGCCGATCGCGCGGTCGTAGGCGCGCCGTGAGGCCCGCAGCCACGCGGGGCGTCCTTCCTCCACCATCTCCGCGTCGACCGAGTCCGCCGCGACGGCGATCCCCGGCGCGTCCGCCGGCGCGCGCAGCCGGTAGTGCGGATGCGCGCCCAGCAGGTGCACGACGACCAGCTTGCGCGGCGCCGGATCTGTCAGCGCTTCATCCAGGCAGTCGAGCAGTTCCCCGTCCAGGCTGGCGCCGGAGCGCCCCGGCTCGCGGTTGATCATCTCCAGCGAGTCGGCGAGACGGGCGTGCTGCTGCTCGATGGCGGTGTCGTCGTGGTTGCTCATCCACCAGACGCGGTAGCCCGCGGCGCGCGCCAGCGCCAGCACATGATGCGTCCGGTCCACCGGATCGTCCGCGTCGCGCATGCCGAAGCTGAAGAGCCCGCTGAGCGAGGCCACCGTGCCGGGCTCGACCGACCAGGCATGGCGCAGGGTGAGTATCCGATCGCCTTCGTCCTGCCGCAGCGCGACGAGCTGCGGCGTGGTCGGCCTCGCGTAGCCGTAGAGGCTCATGTTGTCGCGGTTGACGCTGTCGGTCAGCACCAGCACGACGGTCGACGGACCGGTGCCGGTGAAGCGGGCGCCCGCGGCGCGGGCATTCGACAGCAGCGCGTCGCGTTGCCGCTGCTGATCCGACCAGCCCTGCTTCAGCGCCGACGCGGACGCCGCCCACGCCGGCCAGTAGACCAGCGGATGGTGGCGTCGCCACGGCTTGATGGCGAGGCTGGCGATGCACAGGAGCACCAGCAGCGCCATGCCCCACCGCTCCGGCCGGCGCAGCGCGGACTCATGGCGGTTGCAGATCGACAGCAGGCCCAGGGCGCCGACGACGAGCACAACCAGCAGCGCGCCGAGGCTCGCCAGCCGGGTCCCTTGCGATGCTGCGTATTCGACGGCCTCGCGCGGCGTCGTGTTGGCCACCGCCGCCAGCACCAGCGCGCTGTCTGGCAGCGCGCGATAGCTGGATTGAAGGAAGGTCCGGACGGCGCTGTCGAGCACGAACAGGACCAGCATCGCGCCCACAGCGACGAGGCGCACCCGACGCCATCGAGGCGCGGCAACGGGCCATCGCAACCACAGCAGGGCGGGGAGGGCGAGCACCGCGACCTGCGCAATGCGTCGCCCTTCGTGGGCGAGCACGAAGGACAGGAGCAGCAGCCCGCACAGGAGCACGGCCGCGACGGGCCGGCTCCAGCGCGAGGCTCGGAAGGATTCGGGCATGTCGACGCAGTCGCCGCCGGGCGATGCACGTCGGCGGCTCACTCAGGAGAGGCGCGATCCTATCCACGGGCGCGCTCGGTCGGGCTTGCGAGGGCGCACCGTCCGCCCTGTGCGCATCTTCAGCGGGACTTCAGGTCGAGGCGCTATTCCGACCTCGGTGGACTCACGCGAAACGCCGCCGGTACTCCACGAGCGTGAGCCCCAGCCTCGCCTTCCATGCCCTCGACCCGTCCCATGACATCGGGAGTCGGGCCGGCCTCCGCGCCTGCGGACGTCTCGATCCGCCACCTGCCGGTGAACCTCTTCGCATCGGTCATGGGGTTGTCCGGACTGGCGCTGGCCTGGCGGCTCGCGCATCGGCACCTCGCCGTGCCCGCGCTCATCGGCGAGGCGCTGGGGCTGCTTGCGATCGTCGTCTTCGTGCTGATGGCCGCCGGCTACCTGAGCAAGCTCGCGAAGCACCCGGACGCCGTGCTGGCCGAGTTCCGCCACCCGGTGGGCGGCAACTTCTTCGGCACGATCGCGATCTCGCTGCTGCTGCTGTCCTCGCTGATCGAGCCCTACAGCGCGTCGACGGCGCAGGCGCTGTGGGCGCTGGGCGGGCTGGGCGCATTCGTGCTCGCGTTCATCGCGGTGTCGCGGCTGCTGAAGGGGCAACTGGACGCCTCGCTCGTGATGCCCGCGTGGCTGCTCTCCGGCGTGGCGACGCTCGACATCGCGGTGACCGGCCACGACATGCCGATGCCCTGGGCGCCGGAGATGACCCTGATCGCGGGCGCGCTCGGCGCGATGCTGGCGCCGGTGCTGTTCGTGATGATCGTGAGCCGGCTCGTGCACCGCGAGCCGCTGGCACCGGCGGTGACGCCCTCGCTGATGATGCTGGTCGCGCCGTTCGAGGTGGGCTTCCTCGCCTACACCAACCTCGTCGGCGTCGACCGTTTCGCGGCGGTGCTCTTCTACTTCGGGCTGTTTCTGTTCCTGGTGATCGCGCCCAAGGTGTTCCGCCCGAGCATCGCGTTCTCACCGGCGTGGTGGGGCATCAGCTTCCCGATGGCCGCATTGGCGAGCGCGGCGCTGAAGTACGCGGGCCACGAAGGCGGCATCCCGCTCCAGGTGCTGGCGATCGTGCTGCTGGGGGTACTGAGCGTGGCGTTGGCGCTCCTGTTCGTGCGGACGGTGCGGATGAACGGACAGCTGTTCAGGTGACCCCGCCATCGCGGTCACCGGAGTGGCCGAGGCCGGCCGAGTTCACCGCCTTGCCGCCATCACCGCCTTGTCGGCGTCATTGCCCTGCCGGCGTCACCGCATCGATCGCATCCAGCACCGCCTCCGGCGTGGCCGGTGCGCGCAGCGGGGGATCGCAGCGTTCCGGTCCGCAGGCTGCAACCGCGTCCTTGATGGCGAGCAGCACCGAGAACGGCAGCAGCAGCGGCGGCTCGCCGACCGCCTTCGAGCGGTGGATGCTGTCCGCCGCGTTCGGCGCGTCGTAGAGCGCGACGCGGAAGTCCCGCGGCATGTCGTTGGCCGTCGGGATCTTGTAGGTGCTCGGCGCGTGCGTCAGCAGCAGGCCCGACTGCGGATGCCACACCAGCTCCTCGCTGGTCAGCCAACCCTGGCCCTGCACGAACGCGCCTTCGACCTGGCCGATGTCCAGCGCCGGGTTCAGCGACTGGCCCACGTCGTGCAGCACGTCCGCGCGCAGCACGCGCGTCTCGCCGGTCAGCGTGTCGACGAGCACCTCTGCCACCGCCGCGCCGAAGGCGTAGTAGTAGAAGGGATGGCCCTGCAGTTTTGCACGGTCCCAGTGCAGGCCGGGCGTCGCGTAGAAACCGTCGCTCCACAGCTGGATGCGCTCCAGATAGGCCTTGGCGACGAGCTCCTTGAAGCCGATCGCCTTCGGGCCGTCGAGTCCCTCGAGATGCCCATCGCCGGCACCGTCAGCGCGCGCGTCGACGCGCACTTCGCCGCCGTCGAAGACGAGTGCCGCTTCATCGCAGCCGAGCAGTCGCGCCGCGAGCGGCTTCAGGCGCTGCTTGATCTTGCGCGCCGCATCCTGCGCCGCCTTGCCGTTGAGGTCCGAGCCGGTGGACGCCGCCGTCGCCGAGGTGTTGGCGACCTTGCTGGTGTCGGTCGCGCTGGCGCGCACCTGCGATGCCGGCACGCCCAGCTCGTGCGCCACCACCTGCGCAACCTTGGTGTTGAGCCCCTGGCCCATCTCCGTGCCGCCGTGATTCACCAGCACCGAGCCGTCCGTGTAGACATGCACCAGCGCGCCCGCCTGGTTCAGGTGGACGACGTTGAACGAGATGCCGAACTTCACCGGCGTCAGCGCCAGCCCGCGCTTGAGCACCGGGTTGGCGGCGTTGAAGGCGGCGATCTCCGCGCGTCGCGCGTGGTAGCCGGAGGTCTCGACCAGTTGGTCCGTGAGCGGACGGATCTGGTTGTCCTCGACGCGCTGCCCGTAGGGTGTGACGTCCTGGCCGTCGCGATAGAAGTTGCGCTGCCGCACGGTCAGCGGATCCAGGCCCAGGCGCCGCGCCACGCCGTCGAGGATCATCTCGATCGCCAGCGCGCCCTGCGGGCCGCCGAAGCCGCGGAAGGCCGTGTTGCTCTGCGTGTTCGTCTTCGCGGCGTAGCCGTGCATGGACACGTTCGGCAGCCAGTAGGCGTTGTCGAAGTGGCACAGCGCGCGCGCCATCACCGGGCCCGACAGGTCGGCGCTGTGGCCGGAGTTGGAGATCAGGTCGATCTCGGCGGCGAGGATCCGGCCCTCATCGTCGAAGCCGACCGACCAGCGGTAGTCGAAGCCGTGGCGGCGGCCGGTGACGAGGAAGTCGTCGTCGCGGTCGACGCGCAGTTTCACCGGCCGGCGCAGCTGGTGCGCCGCGATGGCCGCGACGCAGGCGAAGAGCGCCGATTGCGATTCCTTGCCGCCGAAGCCGCCGCCCATGCGCCGGCACTGCACCGTGACCTGGTGCGCCTGCCAGCCCATCGCATGCGCGACCAGCTGCTGCATCTCCGACGGATGCTGCGTCGAGCAGTGGATCAGCAGCGCCTGGTTCTCCTGCGGCAGCGCATAGCTGATCTGGCCTTCGAGGTAGAACTGCTCCTGCCCGCCGACGGCCCATTCACCGTCGAGGCGGTGCGGCGCCGCAGCCAGCGCGCCCTGCGCGTCGCCGCGCGCCAGGTGCATCGGCGGAATGACGTATTGCCCGAGGGCATGGGCCTCGCGCGCGGTCAGCACCGCCGGCAGCGGCGTGCCGACGATGGCCTGCTTCGCCATCGCAGCCGCGCGGCGCGCGAGTTCGCGATCGGTCGCGATCACCGCGTAGACCGGCTGGCCGACGTAGCGCAGTTCGCCGTCGGCGAGGAGGGGATCGTCGTGGAGCAGGGGGCCGCAGTTGTTCTCGGCGGGGATGTCGGCGGCGGTCAGCACCGCGACGACGCCCGGTTGCCGGCGCAGCAGCTCGACGTCGATCGACACGAGCGTGCCATGTGCGATCGGCGAGAGACCCAGCGCCGCGTGCAGCGTGCCCTGCGCCTCGGCGATGTCGTCGATGTAGGTGGCCTCGCCGCTGACGTGCAGGTGCGCGGCCTCGTGCGCGCGGCTGACGCCGACCTGCGGTTGCAGCGCGGTCTGTCGCGCTTCGAGGGGGGTGTTGGCTGGCGTGTCGACGTTGAAACCGACCGGGAGTTCCGAGGGCTTGTTCATGCGACGCTCCGGTGCAGGTTGACGGCCTGCCAGACGCTGCTCGACTCGGCGGCGACTGGCGCATTGGCGCGCGTCTCCAGCCAGAAGCGGCGGATCAGGTTCGCGGCGGTGCGTTCCCGGTAGCTCGCGCTTGCGCGCAGGTCGGTCATCGGCTGGAAGTCGTCCTTCAGCGCGGCCGCAGCGGCGATCGAGGCCGCTTCGTCCCAGGCGCGGCCGGTCACGGCGGCCTCGGCCTTCGCCGCGCGCTTGACGATCGCGGCCATGCCGCCGAACGCGAAGCGGGCATCGCGCACGACGCCGTCCTCCAGCCGCAGGCTCAGCACCGCGCAGACGGCGGAGATGTCGCTGTCGTAGCGCTTGGCGAGCTTGTAGCCGCGCAGCCGCGTGCCGGGCGGTGGCGAGGGGACCTCGAGCGCTTCGACGAACTCGCCGGGCTCGAGCGCGTTCTTCATGTAGTCCAGATAGAAGGCCTCAAGCGGCAGTGTGCGCTGCGTTGCGCCGCGGCGCAGCACGATGCGCGCGCCCAGCGCGATCAGCGCCGGGGCACCGTCGCCGATCGGCGAGCCGTTGGCGATGTTGCCGCCCAGCGTGCCGGCGTGGCGCACCGGCGGCGACGCGAAGCGCAGCCAGAGCTCGCGCAGCGCGGGCACGCGTTCGGTCAGCGCGGACCAGGCGTCCTCCAGCGTCACCGACGCGCCGATGCGCAGGGTGCCGCCGTTGCCAGTGCCGCCGCCACCGCCGTTGCTGCTGCCAGCGGCGCTCGTGCCGAGGGCATGCTGCGCGGCTACGGCTACGGCGTCGATGCGTCGAAGTTCCTCCACGCGCCCCGTGAGGATCACATCGCCGAGCTCGCGCTGCTGCTTGTTGACCCAGAGGCCGACGTCGGTCGCACCGGCGACGAGCCGCGCCTGTGGCATCGACTCGCGCAGCGCGGCGAACTCGTCGAGCGAGCGCGGCGCGAAGACGCGCTGCGGCTCGCCAGCGCGAGAGAGCGCCTCGTAGTGGAGCGGCGGATCGTCGGCCAGCACCCGCAGCGCCTCGACGATCGGCGTGCGATCGATCGTGCGCGCGGGCGTGTCGAACATCCGCTCGCCCGCATCCAGGATCGGCCGGTAGCCGGTGCAGCGGCACAGGTTGCCGGACAGGTCGTCGGCCAGCGCCTGGCGCTCCGGGCGTGTCCCGCTGGCCTGATGGCGCTCATAGATCGCCTGCATCGTCATCGCGAAGCCCGGCGTGCAGAACCCGCATTGCGAGCCGTGGCAGTCGACCAGCGCCTGCTGGACCGGGTTCAGGTCGGCGCTGTCGCCCAGGTCCTCGACCGTCAGCAGCGCCTTGCCATCGAGCATCGGCAGGAACTGGATGCAGGCGTTGACGTTGCGCAGTTCGACGGCCCGGCCGTCCGCGTCCAGTTCGCCGACCAGCACCGTGCAGGCGCCGCAGTCGCCTTCCGCGCAGCCCTCCTTGGTGCCGGCGCAGCGGGCGTGCTCGCGCAGGTACTGCAGCACCGTGGTCGTCGGCGGCAGCCCGGACACGGACTGCAGCTGACCCTGGTGGAAGAAGCGGATCGGACGGGGATCGGTCATGGACGGAAGCAAGGCTGGGCGGGCCGGAAGGACCGCTGGCGGGCAAGCAAGAAGCGGGCGAGGGGGCTCCGGGTCTGCCGGATGCAATCAGCCAGAACGGTACTCCTCTGACATCGCTCTGGTTATACGATGGGTGTTATGACCTCTATATGCCAATGACCATGTCGGAAGCGCTGAACTTCGACAAGATCGACCTCCTTCTGGTGCGGGTCCTGCATACCTTGATTTCCGAGCGCAGTGTGTCCAGGGCCGCCATGCGGCTCGGCAGCACGCAGCCCGCCTTGAGCGCGCAGCTGCGGCGTCTGCGCACCCTGACGGGCGATCCGCTGCTGGTGCGCAGCGGCGCCGGCATGACGCCGACGGCGACGGCGCTGGAACTGCTCGCGCCCGCCGAACGCCTGCTGCGCGAGGCGGACGAGCTCTTCGGCGCGCGGCTGCGCAAGTCGGGCTTCGATCCCGCGACCGCCGAGCTGCGTTTCCGCATCGCGGCCAGCGACTACCTCGACCCGCTGTTCCTGCCGCTGCTGGTCGCGCACCTGCAGCGGCTGGCGCCGGGCGTGCAGCTCGACCTGCAGCCGCTGAACGCCGACTTCGACTACCGCGCCTCGCTCGCCCGCGGCGAGGTGGACCTGGTGATCGGCAACTGGCTGGAGCCGCCCGGCGAGCTCCACATGGGCCGGCTGCTGGTGGACGAGGTCGTCTGCCTGGTCAGCCAGGACCATCCCGCCGCGCGGATGGCGCCGCGCGCCTGGACGCAGGAGCGCTACCTCGACTGCCAGCACCTGGCGCCGATGCCGCTGAGCCGCGGCCAGCCGGGCGTGATCGAGCAGCACCTGACCTCGCTGGGCCTGGAACGCCGCATCGCGGTGCGCTGCGCCCACTTCGGGCAGCTGCCGCAGATGGTGGCGCGCAGCTTGCTGGTGCTCACCACCGGCCGGCTGTTCTGCAACCGCTACCTGGATGCCTTGCCGGTGACGGTGCTGCGCTGCCCGGTGGCGTTTCCACCGATGACCTACTACCAGCTGTGGCACGACGTCAGCCACAACAGCGCGCCGCTGCGCTGGCTGCGCGAGCAGGTGCGCGAAGTCGCGCGCGAGCTCGTGAAGTAGGGCCGCTCGCGTTGCTTTCCGACTCTCTCCCTGAAGTCTTCCTTTCGAATCCCCTCCGCTGAACGCATGACCACCGACCGATCCGCCGCTCCCGCACGCCTGGCCCTGAAGGGCGACCTGCTGGACTTCACCGCCGCGCCGCAGTGGGCGCGCGTGGACGACCCCGCCGTGCGTTTCCGTCCGGACCATTGGCTGCTGATCGAGCAGGGCCGCATCGTCGGCGCGCAAGCCGAGGATCCGGGCGAGGGCTGGGTCCGCGAGGATCACGGCGGCCGGCTGATCCTGCCGGGCTTCGTCGACACGCACGTGCACAGCCCGCAGCTGGACGTGATCGCGTCCTACGGCACCGAGCTGCTGGACTGGCTCAACACCTACACCTTCCCGGCGGAGCAGCGCTACATGGATCCGGAGGTCGCGCATATCGGCGCGGGCCGTTTCCTCGACGCGCTGCTGGCGCACGGCACGACCTCGGCGGTGGTTTATCCGACGGTGCACAAGGTGTCGGCCGACGCGCTGTTCGACGCCGCCGCGGCGCGCGGCATGCGCCTGATCACCGGCAAGGTGCTGATGGACCGCAACGCGCCCGAGGCGCTGCGGGACGACGTCGCGCAGGCGGAGCGCGACTGCCTCGACCTCATCGCAAAGCACAACCACCGCGAACGCCTGGCCTACGCGGTCACGGTGCGCTTCGCGCCGACGAGCACGCCGGAGCAGCTCGCGATGGCCGGCGCGCTGTGCCGCGCCGATGCCAGCCTCTACATGCAGACCCACGTGGCGGAGAACCGCGGCGAGGTCGAGTGGGTCGCCAAGCTCTTCCCCGAGGCGCGCAGTTACCTCGACGTCTACGACCGCGTCGGCCTGCTGCATCCGCGCGCGGTGCTGGCGCACGGCATCTGGCTGGACGACGAGGACCGCCGCGTGATCGCGCGCACGGGCGCGCACATCGCGCACTGCCCGTCGTCCAACCTCTTCCTGGGCAGCGGGCTGTTCGACTGGCCCGGCGCGCTCGCCGCGGGCGTGCGCGTGAGCGCCGCCAGCGACGTGGGCGGCGGGACCTCGCTGTCGGCGCAGCGCACGCTGGCGGACGGTTACAAGGTCCAGGCGCTCAACGGCCAGCGCCTGACCGCCTGGGCCGGGCTGCACGCGGCGACGCTCGGCGCGGCCGAGGCGCTGGGGCTGTCGGACGAACTGGGCCACTTCGGCGCCAGGACCCTGGCCGACGTCTGCATCTGGGACTGGGCCGCCGGCCCGGTCGCCGAGGCCCGCATGGCGCTGGCCCGCGACCCGCATGAACGCGCCTTCGCGTGGATGACGCTGTCGGACGACCGCAATCTGGTGGCGAGCTACGTGGCGGGTGTGCCGCGCTACCGCCGGCCCTGACAACGCCGAGGCCCGCCGTTCGTCGCCCCTGCCTGCGTCCTGTCGCGGCAGGGCGCAGCGCGTGGATCCCGGGATAGTCAAATCCTGACCCTCATGCCTACAGTCGGAGCTTCCCGGGACGTCCCCGGGACCGATCAGGAGAGGAGATCCCCGATGACGAAGTTGTCCCCGCACGGCACGCCGAAGGCGGCATGGACCGCGCTTGGCCTGGCGCTGGCCGCCGCCACGACGCTCGCGCTCCCTGCACAGGCCGCGACCGAGAAGGTCGCACGGACGCCCGCCACGGCGGCCACGGCCAAGGCGCCGGCCAAGGCTTCGCAGCCGCGGCCCGCCAAGCGCTACACGATCGAGCAGTTCATGGCGACGACCTCGGTCCGCGGGGCCTCGTTCTCGCAGGACGAGCGCCGCATCCTGTTCAGCAGCAATGAGACCGGGATCTTCAACGTCTACAGCCAGTCCGTCGACGGCGGCGCGCCGGTGGCGCTGACGACGTCCACGACGGAGAGCCACTACGCCGTCAGCTACTTCCGCACCGACGACCGCGTGCTGTTCACGCGCGACCAGGGCGGCAACGAGAACAACCACCTGATCGTGCGCGAGCTCGACGGCAGCGAGCGCGACCTGACGCCCGGCGACAAGGTCAAGGCCGGCTTCACCGGCTGGAGCCGCGACGGCGACGCGTTCTTCGTCACGACCAACGAGCGCGACGCCCGCTACATCGACGTCTACCGCTACGACGCCAGGACCTACGCGCGCACGCTGATCTACCAGAACAACGACGGCAACGCGGTGTTCGACGTCAGCGGCGACGGCCGCTGGGTGGCGCTGGGCAAGACCAACACGACGGCGGATTCGGACGTCTACCTGTACGACACGCAGAGCAAGGAAACGAAACATCTGACGCCGCACCAGGGCGTGGCCTCGTTCAGCACGACGGACTTCGATCCGGAATCGAAGACGCTGCTGATCCTCTCGAACGAGGGCTCCGAGTTCCAGCGCCTGGTCGCGTACGACCTGGCCTCGGGCCAGAAGCGCGACCTGGAGAAGGCGGACTGGGACATCGTCTACAGCAGCTATTCGCGCGACGGCCGGTATCGCGTGACCGGCGTCAACGCCGATGCCAGCCTGGAGCTGCGCATCGTGCAGACCGCCGACGGCAAGCCGGTGACCCTGCCCAAGCTGCCCGGCGGCGAACTCCGCGGGGTGACCTTCTCCAAGACCAGCCAGCGCATGGCGTTCTACCTGAACGGCGACCGTTCGCCGAGCAACCTGTACGTCTACGACTTCGGCACGAAGCAGGTGAAGCAGCTGACGCGCACGCTGTCCAAGGACATCGATCCGGAGGAGCTGGTCGAGGGCCGCATCGTGCGCTTCCGGTCGTTCGACGGGATGGTGATCCCCTCGGTCTACTACGAGCCGAAGGAGGCGTCGCCGACGAACAAGGTGCCGGCCGTCGTGATGGTGCACGGCGGGCCCGGCGGCCAGACCACGCGCGGCTACGCGGCGATGGTGCAGTACCTGGTCAACCACGGCTATGCGGTGCTGGGCATCAACAACCGCGGCAGCTCCGGTTATGGCAAGACCTTCTTCACCGCCGATGACGGCAAGCACGGCCGCGAGCCGCTGTGGGACTGCATCGAGGCCAAGACCTACCTGGCCGGGACCGGCGTCATCGACCCCGAACGCATCGGCATCATGGGCGGCAGCTACGGCGGCTACATGACGCTGGCGGCGATGGCCTTCCGGCCGGAGGCCTTCAAGGTCGGCGTCGACATCTTCGGTGTGTCCAACTGGCTGCGCACCCTGGAGTCCATCCCGCCGTACTGGGAGAGCTTCCGCAAGGCGCTGTACCTGGAGATCGGCGATCCGGTGAAGGACAAGGACTTCCTGATCGCGACCTCGCCGCTCTTCCACGCCAAGGAGATCCGCAAGCCGCTGCTGGTGATCCAGGGCAAGAACGATCCGCGCGTCATCAAGCCGGAGAGCGACGAGATCGTCGAGGCGGTGAAGAAGAACGGCGTGCCGGTCGAGTACGTGGTCTTCGAGGACGAGGGCCACGGGTTCTCGAAGAAGAAGAACCAGATCGAGGCCAACCAGAAGGTGCTCGAATTCCTGGACAAGTACCTGAAGCCGGGATCGAAGAACTGAAACCGTGTGAAGTTGCACGGTTTACAGCCTGTTGCCGGGCCTGGTTCCGGCTTGGGCAGGATGCCCCCACAAACAGGAACAGCCCGGCCTCGCGCCGGGTTTTTCGTGCAGACAGAGAGAGAAGCGCCCGGTCCAGGACGCCACGCGCAGGCCACGAGCCCGCGGCGGCGCGCCGGGTTTCTACACGATGGGGGTTCAGATCATGCGATTCGATGGCACGTTGGAGAGTTGGTACGCCGAGCGCGGCCAC
This sequence comes from uncultured Roseateles sp., assembly GCA_946886855.1. The sequence goes on from CAMPJJ010000038.1 coordinate 44,551, forward strand.
GGGATGCTGAAGCCGGAGCAGGGCGGTGATGCCCTGTTCGTGCACGTGTCGGCCTTTCCCATGGACGGTCAGCCGCCTCGGGAAGGCGAGCGCCTGAGCTTCGAGGTTGTGTCCAGGAGTGACGGCAGCAAACAGGCCGTGCGGGTGCATCGTCTGCAGGAATACAAGCTGCCGTCGCAGCTGCGCCCCGCGCGCATGGGCTCGCGTCCGCCGCGGCCGATCGCGCGCCGTCGGACGTCGCCGCTGACCTGGACCGTGCTGGTGCTGCTGTTGCTGGGCGTGGGCGCGACCGTGTGGTCGCCGGCCAGCCATGCGATCGCGGGCAAGATGCAGAACCAGGCACAGAACCAGGCCCAGGATCAGACCCCGGGCCAGGCCAAGGCGCAAGGCCGGGTGGGCCGCTGACAGGTTGACTCCTTGGGGCTGGCACCTGCAGCCCCGTCGCCCTCGCGGAGGCCCGTTGCTCCGCTTCTTTCAGGCTGCCCTCACGGGCAGCCTTTTTTGCGTCCGGCCCGGGGTTCACGTCGCTCGTCAACGGAAGGCGGGCAGGGGGCTCCTCATACTGTTCGCATGCTCACAAAATCGTCGCGCCCCTCGCTCCGAGTCAACGGGAGGGGGGGCCGGGGGGGCGCGTTTTTGTGGCTGCGGCAACGGGTCGGTGCCCCCCCCCCCCCCGCCCGTGTGGCGCGGCGAGAGCCCCCCGGCCGCC